>CANIEC010000100.1 GCA_947466085.1 Rhodospirillales bacterium | reverse complement strand
GGCCATCCGGTCAACCGCGCGGCGGTCGAGAGCATCCTGAAGGACGTCGAGGTGCCGACCCAGCTGGGCGGCGGCATCCGCACCATCGAGAGCATCTCGCAGTGGTTCGACGCCGGCGTGCAGCGGATCATCCTGGGCACCATCGCGGTCAAGGAGCCGGGCCTGGTGAAGGCCGCCTGCAAGCAGTGGCCGGGGCGCATCGCGGTCGGCATCGACGCCCGCGAGGGCATGGTCGCGGTCGACGGCTGGACCCGGCAGAGCACGGTGCGCGCCCTCGATCTCGCCCTGCGCTTCGAGGATGCCGGCGTCGCGGCCATCATCTACACCGACATCGACCGCGATGGCGCCATGGGCGGCGTCAATGTCGACGCCACGGTCACCCTCGCCCAGCATCTCACGACCCCGGTCATCGCCTCGGGTGGCGTCAGCTCGCTCGACGATCTGCGCGAGCTGCGGCCGACCGAGGAGTTCGGCATCGTCGGCGCCATCGTCGGCCGCGCGCTTTATGACGGTCGCGTGACGGTGCCCGACGCGATCAGCGTGCTGAAGGGCGAGTAGCGGCGAGATGCTCAAGGTCCGCATCATCCCCTGCCTCGACGTCAAGGACGGCCGCGTCGTGAAGGGAGTGCAGTTCGTCGGCCTGCGCGACGCCGGCGACCCGGTCGAGCAGGCGCGCATCTACGACGCCGCCGGCGCTGACGAGCTCACCTTCCTCGACATCACGGCCAGCCACGAGAACCGCGACACCATCCTGGACGTCGTCGGACGTACGGCCGAGCAGTGTTTCATGCCGCTCACGGTGGGCGGTGGCGTGCGCCAGGTCGAGGATATCCGCCGCCTCCTGCTGGCCGGCGCCGACAAGGTCTCGATCAACTCGGCCGCGGTGGCGCGGCCGGAGTTCGTGCGCGAGGCGGCCGAGAAATACGGCGACCAGTGCATCGTTGTGGCGATCGACGCGCGCAGCAGCGGTCCCGGCAAATGGGAAGTCTTCACGCATGGCGGCCGCAAGGGCACCGGTCTCGACGCGATCGACTGGGCACGCCGCATGGCGGAGTCGGGCGCGGGCGAAATCCTGCTCACCTCGATGGACCGCGACGGCACCAAATCGGGCTTCGACCTCGACCTGACGCGCGCGGTTTCGGATGCGGTGCCGGTACCGGTCGTGGCCTCGGGCGGCGTCGGCACGCTCGATCATCTGGTCGACGGCGTGACGAAAGGCGGCGCCTCGGCGGTGCTCGCCGCCTCGATCTTCCATTTCGGCGAGTTCACCATCGCGCAGGCGAAGGAGCATCTCGCGCGGGCCGGCGTTCCGGTGCGACAAATCTCGCGCGCCGCATGATTTTGGCGTAAAATCGTCACGGCGCCCGTCCAAGAGGCGTATGACGTTTTCGATCGCCCGCCCACAGGGCGGCGACGGAGTTCTCCTCGGATGGCGAAGAAGAAAAAAGCCAAGAAAGTGCAGCGGCCGAGCATCGTCTCGATCGACGAGCACGTGCTTGATCGCCTGTATCTCGTAATCGACAGCCGCAAGGGCGCCGACCCGGAAACTTCCTACACCGCCCGCCTGTTCAGCCGCGGCCGCCAGCAGATCGCCAAGAAGCTGGGCGAGGAAGCGGTCGAGGCGTTGATCGAAGGCATCCAGGGCGACAAGCCCAAGCTGATCGCCGAAAGTGCCGACATGCTCTACCACCTGCTCACTTTGTGGGCCGCCGTCGGCGTGAAGCCCCTGTCGGTGTGGGACGAGCTCGCCCGTCGCGAAGGACTCTCCGGCATCGCCGAGAAGGCGTCACGCAAGCGGTAACGCCTGTCGTCTCGACCGGAGCGCCCCTCGAATACCTCGGGGTAAACTCCACGCGGCGTGGAGAGACCTTTTATCGACTAAATGCCGACAAATGGTGGAGAGAAGGTCTCTCCACTCCGCCTCGCTACGCTCGGCTCCGGTCGAGACGACGGGTCTCTTTAATGCGGCGGCATCGGGATGAAGACCGGCGGCGTGCGGGTCGACTTGCTGCGGACCTTGATGTCCTCGTCGTTGGCGCCGTGCGGTTTCAGATAGACGTAGTAGGGCGTGCGCCGCTCGACGACGTCGTTGCCCGGCTGGGCCTTCTCGCTGACCAGCAGGTCCGACTGGATGCGGACATGCATGTAGCCGGGAATCAGCTCGGCCCAATTCTGAATGTCGGGCGTGAAGATGACGTCGAACGTGTAGCCGTCCACGACCTTCACGACGCCCCAGCTCACGCCCTCGGCCGGTCGTGACGGCACCTGCTGCCAGACCATGCCCGCCTGCACGTAGACCGCAACGGCGTTCAGCATGACGTAGAGCGGTCCCGCCGGGCTGACATTCTGCAGGAAGAGCGTCATGCGGTAGGACTTGCCGTCGGGCTCGTAGGAAATCCCCTTCAGCTCGACATAGAGCGAGCGCGTCGCGGTGTTCTCGAGCAGCAGCCGGGCCTGCCGTGCCTCGCGCAGCGCGCGCGCCTGGTACAGGCCGACGCCGGCATCGATCGCGAAGCCCGTCAGCAGCAGCATGACCAGCCCGACCAGCACCGGCGAGCGCCAGAGATCGAAGCGGCGGCCGAGCTTCACGGCGACGCTGCCCGACACATCGACCTTGCGCGGCGCGGCCTCGCGCAACCCTTCGAGCAGGCTGCCTGCCGCCGGGTTGGTTGCAACGGGCGTCGCGGCGCCAAGGCGCCGGCGCAGCACGCGGATTTCGGAGTGCGCCGCGCCGAGCTGGCGGCGCAGATCGGCGATCAGCGCGTCCTTATCCTGCCCGGGAGCCTGATCGCTCATGGCACGATCGTGCCGTGGGCGATGTGCACGATCTGCTCGGCCTGTTCGGCCAGCGCCAGATTGTGCGTGACGAGGATCAGGGTCGTGCCGCGCTCGCGGTTGACCGCCATCAGCTCGTCCATGATCTCGATCTCGGTCTGCTCGTCGAGGTCCGAGGTCGGCTCGTCGGCCAGGATCAACGCCGGCTCGTTGATCAGGGCGCGGGCGATCACCGCCCGCCGCTGCTCGCCGGCCGAAACCTCCGACGGATAGGCGTCGAGATGGTCGCCCAGCCCCATCTGGCCGAGCAGCGTCGCCGCCCGGGCATAGGTCACGGACGATCTGGCGCCGCCTCCCAGCATCGCCGGCAGGGCGACGTTGTCGACCAGACGCAGCGTGGGCAGCAGGCTCGCGAACTGGAAGACGTAGCCGATTCGTTTGTTTCGGAAAGCCGCCAGCGCGTTCTCCGACAAGCCCCAGATGTCGATGCCGTCGACCGTCACCTGCCCCTGGGACGGCCGGCTGAGACCGCCGATCATGGCCATCAGGGATGACTTGCCCGACCCCGATCGCCCGATGATCGCGGCGTAACGGCCGGCGGCGATCTCGAGGTCGATGCCGGCGACCGCCGCCACCTCGCCGCGTTCGGTGACGTAATCCTTGCGCAGGCCGCGGCAGGACAACATCGCCTAGCCCTCGCCACGCACGAGATCGTAGGGATCGCGCCGGCTGGCGCGCCAGGCGGGATAGAGCGATCCCAGGGCGCCGATGATCGACGCCATCACGATCGCCGCCGCCGCGACGATCACGATGCGCGGCCCGTCGAGCCAGACGAACGGCACGCCGATGTTTTCCAGGTAATAGACCAGCGAGCGCTCATAGAGGCGCATCACCAGAACGCCCAGCGCGACGCCCAGCACGCCGCCGGCGCCGGTGGCGATGACCGCCTCGATGACCATCATGCCGACGATCTGGCCGCGCCGCGCGCCGATCGCCTTCAGCAGACCGAGCTCGCCACGCCGCTCCGTGACGATCGCCGAGAAGAGAACGCTGACCATCAGGGCGGTGCTGGCGAACATCAGCACCATCAGCGCGAGGATGCCGTTCAGCAGCGCGGCCAGTCCCTGGCGGATGCCGCTCATGGTCGAATCGCCAGTCACGACCTTGACGCCCTTGAGGGTGGAGAGGATGGCGAAGCGCGCCTGCAGCGGCGCGGCCCCCGGCGCCAGCTCGACCAGGAAGCCGCTCACCTTGCCCTTCTGGAGGACGGCCGGTGGACCGTTGGGACCGTGGACCGAACCGGCGAGCGCTTCGAGCGTGGCGAAGCTCATGAACACGCCGCGCTCGTGCGTGCCGACGCCCGTCCGTCCCAGCCGGCCGTAGACCGTGTGCGGCTTGCCGAAGATCAGTAGCTCGGAGCCCAGCGCTGCATCGCGGCCGGCCCCCAGGATCACGTCGCCCGGCCTCATGTCCCGGTTGATCCTCTCGACCAGCCAGGGCCGCACCGTGAAGTCGAGGGCGGGATCGAAGCCGATGAGATCGACCGAATCGTGATGGCTGCCGATTCCCGAGTGCTCGACCCGCGCGATCTTCTGCGGCGCGGCGCGGCTCACGCTGGCGATGCCGGCCCGGGCGAACAGGTCCTGGTCGAGCACGAGATCGGTCGGCTCGACGGTGAGCAGCGCCGCGGTGATGTTGGTCAGCGCGCCTTCCGGCACCACCATCATGTCGGCGCCGAGCCGCGTGAAGCCCACCGCCATGCTGCTGTCGATGCTGCGCATCAGCGTGGCGCCGGTGAAGACGACCCCGCTGGCCACCGCCACGGCGATGATCAGCAGGAGACTGCGGGCCTTGCGGCGCCCGAGATTCTGCAGCGCCAGGCTGGCGAGCAGCCTCAAAGCGTACAGGAGCGCGTGTGCTTCATGTGCTCCAGCTTGGTCGGGATGATCACGCAGTCATGATGCCCGCCGTTGCTCGGCAGGATGCCGATCAGCGTATCGGTGGACGTGTCGATCACCGAGATGCCGGTCGACTGGCGCTGGAAGCCGCTGAACGGCGTCAGCACATATTTGCCGTCGTAGGTGATGGCCGGCGTCTGCAGGTCGGGGCCGATGCCCTGGATCTCCTTCTTGATGGTCCAGGTCTTGGTGTCGATCACCATAATGCCGCTATAGGCCGGCGAAGGATGCAGGATGGACAGATAGAGCTTCGAGCTGTCCATCGAGAAGACCATGTGGAATGGGTTCGGATACTTGCCGCGCCACAGCGGATCCTCGACATGCGCGATCTTGCGCCACTTGGTCGGGTCGGGATCGCTGCAGGAAAAGATCGAGCAGTTGTTTTCCCGCAGGTTGTTCATCATCACGAGGAACCTGCCGTCGGGCGAGAAGCCGATCTCGTGTCCCGGCGAGTGGATCTTGTCGAACACGACCTGCCACGTATCCTTGTCGATCTGCTCGACCTTGTACTGGTCCTGCGAATCCTTGTTGAACTGCAGGAAGGCTGCCGGCTCGAAGTTCTTCTCGGGATCGAGGATGCAGATGCCGCCGCACAGGCGCACGACCGTCGCGGCCCAGCGGCCTTCGGGATGCCAGACCGTGCCGTCGGCGCCGGTGAGCGTCAGCGGCGCCTCGCCGGGCAGCGAGCCTTCCTCGACGAACAGCTCGCCCATCGGCACCATTTCCCAGTCGATCTTGTTGCCCTTGGTGCCGCGAAGATTGTAGAGGCCGGTCTTCTCGTCGGGATAGATCTTCTTGATGGTGAGCGTGCCGCCCTTGATCCAGGCCTCGCGCAGCTGAGGGACATTCGGCGTCCAGTCGAAGCGCAGCGCCGCCTTCACCTTCGAGGTGGTGCGGTCGAAGCAGGCGGCGATGTCCTTCTGCCCGTCGGTCACGAAATAGGACTGGGCGTCCTTCGGGTTGACGGTGACGTGCACGCCGAGGCCAAGGCCGGTCGTCTCCGACACGTTCTCGATCATCTGCATCTGCGTGCCGTCGTAGCGCACGCGATAGATGTTGGTGCCGCCCGGCACGTTCTCCGCCGTCACGTTGGTCGGGATGCCGTAGATCAGCGAGTTCTGGCCGCCCTGCGTCGAGTTGACGAATTCGAAGCCGTGCGTGGGATCGGAACTCGGGAAGGCGCAGAGATGATGGCTGATCGGATTGTAGTCGCCGTAGTTCCAGTACCAGATCGAGCCCAGCACGCGGTTGGAGTTGAGATCGATCGCGTAGGTGCCGCCGCCCATCTTGGTCGGCAGCAGCGCCACCCAGTTGCCGAGGCTCTGACCGCGAATGTCGGCGCGCGAGTCGACGACTTCACGGGTGATCGGCGATTGCTGCGCGCCGGTGCCGACTGCCCGAATGACGCCGTTGTCCGAAGAGGAGCCGCCGTTCATCGCGCTGTAGCCCAGCACGGCGACTTCGGCGGCCGCCGCGGTGCCGACCGCGACGTTCAGCATCGTGCGCCGGCTCACCTTCGTCTTGACCTGGGGCTTGGCCGCCTCTTCGCGGGCCTTGCGAGTCGCCTGCTCGTGCTTGGCGACGAGATAGGCCTGGAACTCCTCGCGGTCCTTCGCGAGGACCTCTTCGTTGCGCTTCAGGAACTCATCGATCGAAGTCTTGGCGGGCGGCGGGTTCGGTTCCGTACCGTATTCGAGCGGGGTGATGAGGGGCGGGACGCCGGTGTCGGAAGAAACCGTGGCGGTCGATGTTTCTCGGGTGGGCTCAGTCATCGGCTGCACTCCCCTTTTTTGGTGCGTGAAGTCTAACCCCGAGTTCTCGCAGAACGCATTCGCAAATTTGCACTTGAGGTCGCTGATTTCGCCGAGCGTTGCGAGTAGGCTCTCGACGAAGGAGGTCTTCGATGGACTACGCCGTCATCGTCAGCGCCATCGTGCTGGGCCTCTCCGTGCTCGCCACGGCGGCGAAGTTCCTCGACTGGTTTCTCCATTCCGATCCCAGGACGATGGTGCGCACCCTTCGATGGATGGCGCTGCTTCTCGTGATCGTGGCCATGCCGCTGCTCGTGATGATGATCATGCGCGAGCAGTACGCCGGCGCGATGCTGCTGGGCGCCGCGATGATCCTCGTGCCGACGTTCCTGAGATGGCGCGCGATTCTCGTTCCGCTGCGGGCTGCGTTTGCGCAGTTTCGAGGAAAGCCGCAGCCTTTTGAAATGCCGCCGGTCTGGCAGGATCCGGCGCCGCCCGATCCGCGTGCCCTGCAACACGCAGCCGCTCTGCTCGAAGCCTATCTCAAGCAGGCGACGCCGATTGCTTCATCGCAACGGCAGATATCTGGCCCTGCGGACCACGATGACAATGGCGGCCTGTCCATGAAAGAGGCGCTCGAGGTTCTCGGTCTTTCCGAGGGCGCCGATCTCGCCAGCATCCACGCCGCACATCGTCGCCTGATGCGCGGCGCGGATCCCGATGCCGGCGGTTCACCCTATGTCGCCGCCAGGATCGACGAAGCGCGCGACGTGCTCGTCGGCGTCCTGCGCTCCCGAGCCCGGCCTGCCACCGCTGATGCGCCGGGCCGGCCCCGGCTACTGAAGGGTTGAGTCCCGGCGCGCGGGCCGACGTCCCTTTCGAGTTCCGCCCATGCGCGAAGCCTACCTATATAGGGGATGTCACCGCCTCTCCCGGAGCCTGCCATGTCCGTCGTTGCCCCCATGACCGCCGCCTATGACCGCACCAACGTCTTCGCCCGCATCCTGCGCGGCGAGCTGCCCTGCAAGAAAGTGTACGAAGACGAATTCGCACTGGCCTTCCACGACATCGCACCGCTGGCACCCGTGCACGTGCTCGTGATTCCCAAGGGCGAGTACATCAGCCAGGCCGACTTCGGCGCCAAGGCACCGCCTGAGATGATCGTCGGCTTCTGGCGCGCCGTGTCGAAGGTCGCGCACGAACTCGGCCTCGATCCCGAGGGCTATCGCATCGTGGCCAATCACGGACCCAATGGCGGCCAGCTGGTGTTTCACTTCCATGTCCATATCTTCGGCGGCCGCACGATGAGCCATGCGATGGGCAGCATGCCCAGCCCGGGCAACGCCGGTTGATCCGTCGCCGTGCCCTGATGGCGGCCGGCCTTCTCGCGCCCGGAGCAGCCTGGGCGCAGAAGCAGCCGCAGCGGTCGCAGACGGAAAGCGGCTGGTACGCCAGGGGCAAGACCAAGGAACGCCCGGTGCGCTTTGCGGGCACCGGCGGCGTCAGTCTGGCCGGCACGCTCTTGATGCCGCTGTTCAGCGAGATCCAGTACGTGCCGGGCATCGTGCTGGTCGCCGGCAGCGGACCGACCGACCGCGACGGCAATAATCCGCTGGCGCCGGAGCGCATCGACCTCTTGAAGGACATCGCCGAGCTGCTGGCGCGCAACGGAATCGCCTCGCTGCGCTACGACAAGCGCGGCATCGGCCAGTCGACGCCGCGGCCGCGCGGGTCGCTGGAGGAGCAGGAAGCCTTCTTCGCCTGGGACAATTTCGTGGGCGACGTCGAGGCCGCGCATGCCGAGCTGCTGCGCCACGACGAGATCAAGCCCTATGCCACCGCGCTGCTGGGCCATAGCGAGGGGGGATTGCTGGCCCTCTCGGCAAGCAGAACCTTGGCCGCGAAGAAGCTGCATGCGCTGGTGCTGGCCGCCACGCCAGGCCGCAAGCTCGAAGACATCCTGCGCGCCCAGATCGCGCGCGGCGCGCCGCCGGCGCTGCGGCTACCGACCGATCGCGCCATCGCCGCCATCCTCGAGGCGGGCCGCGTGCCCGCCAACCTGCCGCCCGAGTTGCAGCTCCTGTTCCCGCTCTATGCCGGTCCGTTCCTGCAGAAGCTTCTGTCCTTCGATCCCGCGTCCGTGCTGGCCGACAGCCGCACGCCCTGCCTCCTCCTGCAGGGCGGCGCCGACCGGCAGGTGGTCCCGATGGAGGACGTGCAGCCGCTGATCGACGCGCTGGGCGCGCGCGGCGTGTCGGGCGAGGCGGTGGTGATCCCGCAGGTCAGCCACAATCTGAAAGCCGTGACCGGCCCGCTCGATCCGGGGTTCGGCGGGCCGCTCTCGCCCGCGGTGGCCGCGGCCCTGTTGAAGTGGCTGGTGCCGGCGCTCGGCGCTTGATCGACACTCGGCTCCAGCCGATCATCGCGGCGAGCGACGGAGGCGATGACATGAGCGTGACAGTGCGGCCGGTGACCGATGCGGTCGGGGCGGAAATTCTCGGCGTCGATCTGCGCACCTTCAGCGAGGAGGAGTTCGCCGCGATCGAGCGCGCCTGGTACGCGCATTCGATGATCCTGCTGCGCGGCCAGCAGCTCACCGACGATCATCTGCTGGCCTTCAGCCGCCGCTTCGGCGAACTCGACCCGCCGCCCAACCAGGAACGCGGCCGCATCAGCCCGCCGGGCTATCCCGACATCTATGTCGTGTCGAACGTGCTCGACACCAAGGGCGATCCGATCGGCGCGCTGGGCGACGGCGAAGCGGTCTGGCACACCGATATGAGCTATCTCGATGTGCCGCCCGACGCGTCGATGCTCTACTCGCTGGAAATCCCGCCGACCGGCGGCAACACCTGGTTCACCAGCATGCAGGCCGCCTGCGACGCCCTGCCGGCAAGCCTGCGCGCGAAGATCGAGGGGCGGCGCGTGAAGCACGACGGCACCTACAATTCCGGCGGCTTCCTGCGAAAGGGCGTGACGCCGACCGACGATCCAATGGTCGCGCCGGGCGCCTGGCATCCGGCGATCCTGCGCCACCCGGTCAACGGCCGCGCCACGCTCTATCTCGGCCGCCGCCGCAATTCCTACGTCGAGGGCTACACGAAGGAAGAATCCGATGCGGTGCTGGAAGAACTGTGGGCGCACGTCACCCAGCCGCGCTTCATCTACCAGCATGTCTGGAAGCTGGGCGACCTCGTGATGTGGGACAATCGCTCGACCATGCATCGCCGCGATCCGTTCGACAAAACGGCGCGCCGCATCATGCATCGCACGCAGATCAAGGGGACGACGAAGCCGATCGCCTTCGCGGCCTGATAAGCAAAAGACGACAAAATGAAAAAGAAACCGGAGGAAACATGCGGCGGCAGAAGAAGTTCTATGCCTGGGGTTACGCCGACGAGGACCTGACCCAAGACGAGATCCGGCCCTGGGAGGCCGAGATCGCCCAGCGCTACGGCCTCTCCGGCTTCGACGTGAAGGCGCCGCCGAAGGCCGACGAGATCGTCTTGCGCAAGAGCCGTGTCGATGTCCCCGCGGCGCTGCAGGCGATGGTGCGCACCGATCACCTGACGCGGCTGGAACACAGCTACGGCAAGGCCGGCTTCGACACGCTGCGCATGTTCATGCGCTCCGTGCCCAACCCGCCCGACGCGGTGGCCTTCCCCGAAAACGAAGAGGACATCGTGAAGGTCCTCGACTGGTGCGACCGCATCGGCGCCAAGGCGATCCCCTATGGCGGCGGCTCGTCGGTGGTGAAGGGCATCGAGCCCGCGGCGTCGTTCGACAAGGTCGTGACCATCTCGACGCGTCACATGGACAAGGTGCTGGAGGTCGATGCGGTGAGCCAGGCCGCGCGCATCCAGGGCGGCATCTACGGGCCGGCGATCGAGGACGCACTGCGCGACACGCCGTTCACCATGCGCCACTACATGCAGGCCTATCGCTGCTCGACCCTGGGCGGCTGGATCGCCACGCGCTCCGGCGGCCATTACGCCACGCTCTACACCCACATCGACGACTTCGTGGAGAGCACACGCGTCGTGACGCCCGAGGGCACGCTGGAGACGCGCCGCCTGCCCGGCTCCGGCGCCGGCCCCAGCCCGGACCGCCTGTTCATCGGCTCCGAAGGCATTTTAGGCATCATCACCGAAGCCTGGGTGCGGCTGCGCAAGAAACCGACGTTCCGCGCCTCCGCCAGCGTGCGCTTCCGCGATTTCTATACCGGCGCCGACGCGGTGCGCGACATCACGCAGGCCGGCCTCTATCCCGCCAACTGCCGCCTGCTCGAGGCGCGCGAGGCGCTGCCCGGCATCCCGTGGAGCAACGAGGAGGCGGTGCTGGTGCTGGCCTTCGAATCGCCCGACCATCCGCTCGACGCCTGGATGAAGCGCGCGCTGGAGATCTGCGCCGCGCATGGCGGCGTCGCGGACCAGAGCGACGACGACGAGAACGCGCACCGTTCCGGCGCCGCCGGCGCCTGGCGCAACAAGTTCATCCGCGCGCCGCACTATGGCGAGCACGCGGTGGCGCGCGGCATTCTCTCCTCGACCTTCGAGACCTCGATGACCTGGGAGCGCACCCGCGACTTCCACACGAAGATCACGAAGATCGCCAAGGACACGATCAAGGCGGTGACCGGCCGCGACGGCACCGTCACCTGCCGCTTCACCCACGTCTATCCCGACGGACCCTGCCTCTACTTCACCTTCGGCGGCCTGTACGACCCGAAGAAGGACGCGCTGACGCAGTTCATGGAGATCCTCTCGACCTGCACCGCCGCGACGGTGGAGCATGGCGGCACGACCACGCACCATCACGCGGTGGGCCGCTTCCACCGGCCGTTCTATGACAGGCAACGCCCCGAGCTGTTCGCGCGCGCGCTGCGGGGCGCCAAACGCGAGCTGGATCCGAAGGGAATGATGAACCCGGGCGTGCTGATCGATCCGTAGCGAAGCGACGTCAATGCGCGGCCGTGACCGACCGTGGCAGCGAGAAGAACATGACAAACACGTGACGCATGAGCAGCAGCGCGCCCACGCCCACGAAGACGAGGCCGGCCGCGACGAGGTAGTCGTCGACCTCGCCGGTGTAGATGATGGTGTTGGGAATCTTGATCAACTCGATGCAGATCTCGGCCATCAGGCCGATGGAGAGCTGACCGACCCCGTAATTGTGGCACTTGTGATCGATCAGCTCCTGCCACGCCTCGTCCGGGGCTTCCAGCAGGCCGAAGATCTCGCGCACGGTCTTGCGCTCCTCCAGAAGGACGCCCCAGCCGATCATGATGATGCCGATGCCGGTAACGATCTCCATCTCTTCCTTGAGATCGGGTTTGGACCACAGGGCCTTCGAGACTTCAGTCAGGGTGATCAGCATGGGCACGCAGATCACGAGCGAGAGGAGGCCGATCGTGTATCTTGAGGTAAGAACAATCATGAGCACACGAAACATCCTCGAGCCTCTCCCCCCGGTGCCGCCGGCCGGACCTGGCCGCGACGGCGCGACCCTAGTCGAGCGCACCGCTCGCGATCAATCTCGACCGCGCTTCACTCGACCCGAAAATGTAGCCTCCCAGCGCTGAAGCCGGACCATGATCGATTGGCTCTATTCGCTCCCCGAGACCCTCGTCCTGGCCATGGGCGCCGTTTTGATGGCCGGCGCGATCCTCGCCCTGCCGTCGCTGGTGCACCGGCTGCCCTACCTGCGGACCAGCAACGAGAACACCGACTTCGTGCTGCGCATGCAGGCCACGCTCTTCACCATGACGAGCCTTGTGCTGGCTTTCACCCTGGTCGAGGCGGAGAGCAATTCCCGCAAGGCCGATTCGCTGGTGGCGACCGAGGCGTCGCAGATCAACCGGCTCGACCGGCTGCTCAACCGCTATGGCGACGAGCAGGTCACGGAGCTGCGGCGCAGCCTGATGGCCTATGCGAAGGCGATCGTCGACGACGAATGGCCGGTGATGCTGCGCGGCGAGGCCAGCGACCAGGTGCGCCTCGCCTTCGCGCGCCTCTCGCGCGGCATCTTCGAGATCGAACCGCGGTCCCCCCGCGAGACGACGATCTATGCCGAAATCCTGGGCGCCTTCGACTCGATCGCCGAGTCGCGCGACGCAAGGCTCAATGCCGTCTCGCTCGCCCTGCCCAAGCTCTACTGGCAGGTCGTCCTGTTCGCCGTCCTCATGCTGCTGTTCATCACCAGCACGATGCAGCGCAGCGCCTTCCGCGCCTACGTGCTCTCGGCCCAGATGGCCGTCATGGGCGCCTTCATCGGCTTCGTGTTCATCATGGACCAGCCCTTCAAGGGCCAGACCGCCGTGGATGCCGATCAGCTTCGGAAGGCGATCGTCTTGATGGAGAACCGGAACCGCTGAACGTCACGCCGCGAGCATCGACCTTGTCTGCGGCCTGCGGTAACTCAGCGCCTCGGCGATGTGGAGGCGGCGCACCGCGGCGGAACCGTCGAGGTCGGCCAGGGTGCGGGCGACCCTGAGCGTGCGGTGCCAGGCGCGGGCGGAGAGGCCGAGGCGTTCGGCGGCGCGGGCGAGCAGCGCGCGGCCTTCGGCGTCGGGTTCGGCGATGGCGGCCAGAAGGGCGCCGTCGGTGTCGGCATTGCAGCGCGGCTTCGACCAGTTGCGGGCGCGGTCGGCGAGAAGACCGGCGGCCGGGTCGGCTTCGATAGCGACCAGCTTCCCCTTCGCATCGAGTTCGGCCAGCCGCTCGCGCTGGACGGTGCGGGCCGCGGCGACCCGGGCTGCGATGTCGGCCGAGCTTTCGGCGGGCGGCGGCAGCGCCAGATCGGCGGCCGCGACGGCCGGTACGTCGATGGTGAGGTCGATACGGTCGAGCAGCGGGCCCGAGAGCTTGGCCTGATAGTCGGCGCCGCAGCGCGGGCCGCGGGCGCAGGCGCGGTTCGGATCCATCAGATGGCCGCAGCGGCAGGGGTTCATGGCGGCCACGAGCTGGAAGCGCGCCGGATAGCTGACGTGCGCGTTGGCGCGCGCCACCGTCACGCGACCGCTCTCCAGCGGCTGGCGCAGGGCTTCGAGGGTGGCCCGGTTGAACTCCGGCAGCTCGTCGAGGAACAGCACGCCATGGTGGGCGAGCGAGACCTCGCCCGGTTTGGGCCGCGCCCCGCCGCCGACCAGCGCCTGGAGGGTCGCCGAATGGTGCGGATCGCGGAAGGTACGCCGGCGGCTTAGCCGCCCCTCGCCCAGGTCGCCGGCCAGCGAGCGCACCATCGAGGCTTCCAACGCCTCCTCGGCATCGAGCGGCGGCAGCAGGCCGGGCAGGCGCGCGGCCAGCATCGACTTGCCCGACCCGGGCGGGCCGATCATCAGCAGGTTATGGCCGCCGGCAGCCGCGATCTCGAGCACCCGCTTGGCGCTCTCCTGGCCCTTGATCTCGCTGAGGTCGGGATAGGTCGCGCGGTCGTCCGCCATCAGCGCCTCGGGCGCCGGCAGGGTCTGCTGGCCGCGCAGATGGTTGATCAGCGCCAGCAGCGATGGCGCGGCGATGATCGGCGGCCGTTCCGTGTCCGGGAGGGAATCGAAGCCACCCCAAGCGGCCTCGCCCCCGCACACGGCCGGGCAGATCACGCCGCGCCCCGCCGCCTGGGCGGCGATCGCCGCCGGCAGGACGCCCGGCACGCGGCAGAGCGAACCGTCGAGCGCCAGTTCGCCCAGCACCACGAAGCCCTCGACGCTCTCGCGCGGCAGCACGCCCAGCGCCGCCAGCAGACCCAGCGCGATCGGCAGGTCGTAGTGGCTGCCCTCCTTGGCGAGGTCGGCCGGCGACAGGTTCACCGTGATGCGCTGCGGCGGCAGCGCCAGCCCCAGCGCCCGGAAGCAGGCCCGCACCCGCTCGCGGCTCTCGCCCACCGCCTTGTCGGCCAGCCCGACTACCGCGAAGGCGATGGTGCCCGGCGCCACCAGCACCTGCACGTCGACCGGCAACACATCGATGCCCTGGAACGCCACCGTCCGAACCGTTGCCTGCATGTCCCGCTCCCGTCCTGCACCGGGAACAATTAAAGAACGTATAGAGAAATAGTAAAGCACGCAATGGTTGCATATTGCTCTGCGACGCTCAAGCGCCCAGCCAACCCTGGACCCGTGCTAGGTTTCCCCCGCAAACGCGGGAGAGTTTCGTGACGGCCAAGCAGAAGATCGACGACCTCAATTTCACGCCGCCGGCGGCGATCACCGACCTCGCCGCCAAGGTGAAGGACTTCGTCAAAGAGAAGATCATCCCCTACGAGACCGATTCGCGCTGGACGTCTCACGGCCCGACCGACGAGCTGCGGATCGAGATGAACGAGCTGGCGAAGGCGGCCGGCGTGTTCGCGCCGCAGGTGCCGAAGGAATATGGCGGCCAGGCGCTGAGCCAGGTCGGCCGCGCCCATGTCTTCGAGGCGGCGGGCTATTCGATCCTGGGGCCGACGGCGATCCACTGCGCCTCGCCCGACGAGGGCAACATCCACCTGCTCGACGTCGTGGCCCGGCCCGACCAGCGCGAACACTTCCTGAAGCGCATGGCGACGGGCCAGATCCGCTCGATCTTCTGCATGACCGAGCCCGGCGGCGCCGGCTCCGACCCCAGCCTGATGACGACGACGGCGCGCCTGGAAGGCAACGAGTGGGTGATCAACGGCCGCAAGTGGCTGATCACCGGCGCCGAGGGTGCGGGCTGCGCCATCATCATGGCGAAGAACGAGGGCGGCCCGATGGACGGGCACGCCACCATGTTCCTGGCCGACCTGCCCGATCCCGCCATCCGCCTCGAGCGCACGCTCGACACGATGGATTCGAGCTTCACCGGCGGCCATGGCGTGATCGAGATCAAGAACCTGCGCCTGCCGGCCGACGCCGTACTGGGCGAGATCGGCAAGGGCTTCCGCTACGCCCAGGTGCGGCTCGCGCCGGCGCGCCTCAGCCACTGCATGCGCTGGCTCGGTGCGGCGATGCGGGCGCAGGACATCGCCACCGACTATGCGCGCCACCGCGTCGCCTTCGGCAAGACGCTGGGCGAGCACCAGGGCGTGTCGTTCATGCTGGCCGACAATCTGATGGACATGAACCAGGCGCGGCTGTCGATCTGGCACACCGCCTGGCTGCTCGACCAGGGCGAGCGCGCCTCGAACGAGAGCTCGATGTCCAAGGTGATCTGCTCGGAGGCCTATTTCCGCGTGGCCGACCGCTGCATGCAAATCCTGGGCGGGCTCGGCATCACGCGCGACACGGTGGTCGAGCGCTTCTTCCGCGACTCGCGCGCCTTCCGCATCTACGATGGCCCGTCCGAGGTCCATCGCTGGGCCCTGGGCGCGCGCATCGTTTCGGGGAAGATGTAGGACGGAGACCATGAACGCGACGACACCGGCTGACTCACTCGCAGCACGTCGCGACCGCGCTTTCGGCGCCGGCGCCCCCCTCTTCTACAGCACGCCCCTGCACATCGTGCGGGGCCAGGGCGTCGAGCTGTTCGACCCCGAGGGGCGGCGCTACGTCGACATGTACAACAACGTGCCCTGCGTCGGTCATGCCAACGCGCACGTTGCCGAGGCGATGGCCCGCCAGCAGTCCACCCTCAACGTCCACAGCCGCTACCTGCACGAGGGCATCGTCGCCTTCGCCGAGCGGTTGGCGGCGCTGCACGGGCCGGAGATCGAGAGCGTGATCTTCTCCTGCTCCGGCACGGAGGCCAACGAGGTGGCGCTGCGCATGGCGCGCATGGCGACCGGCAGGGCGGGCATCGTCTGCACCAACGCGACCTATCACGGCAACAGCGAGGCGGTCGGCAAGATGACCCGCATCGGCAACGGCCAGAACACCGCCGGCGACGTGCGCGCGATCCCCTTCCCCGAGATGCTGCGCCCGCTGGTGCCCGGCGCCGGCGAGGACGAGCTCTGCGAGGCCTATCTCGACCGACTGCGGCAGGTCATTCGCAGCTTCGAGGAGGACGGTACGGGCTTCGCGGGCCTGATCGTCTGCTCGATCTTCGCCAACGAGGGCCTGCCCGACGTGCCGCGGGGCTTCATGGCGCGCGCTGCCGAGATCGTGCGTGCCGCCGGCGGCCTGGTGATCGCCGACGAGGTCCAGGCGGGCTACTGCCGCAGCGGCGTCTGGTGGGGCTACGACGTGCTGGGCTTCAAGCCCGACATCGTGGTTACCGGCAAGCCGATGGGCAACGGCCTGCCGCTGGCGGCCACCGCGGCGAGCCGCAGGCTGGTCGAGACCT
>CANIEC010000099.1 GCA_947466085.1 Rhodospirillales bacterium | reverse complement strand
CTCCACTTTCGCCGCGCGGAGCGGGCTTCTGGGGAACCAGGGGCGTTCCACACCGTTGAGCGGGCATGCGCCAAGGCGCGGCCGCCTGTTGGCGGTCCCCGAACCGCAGCGTGTATTGCTCGAGAGCCTCTTCGTGCCCCAGGACCTCACCGACGCGCGGACGTCAATCCGTTCGACCCGGACGCCATCGCCGATGCCATGCACGTGGCTCACGATGCCGCTGTCGGAACGTCGGGAGCGGCAAAGCGTGCTGAAGCAGAAGGTGATGCGCACGACGGTGGAAGGCCTATTGCCGCCGCTTCATCGAAGCGCTTGAAGCGCCTGCCGTCGCGCGCGCCGCTCTAGGAAACCAGGCCGAAGGCCGCCGGATAGACGACCAGCCCGTCTTCGCCATCGAGCGCGCCGGGCACCAGCTCCAGGGCCATGAAGGAGTCGCCCTCGAAGGGGCTGTCCAGGCCGCTCGCCAGCTCGGCCGAGAAGCCGAAGCGCGGATAGTAGTCGGGATGGCCGAGGACCACGACGGCCTGCCACTCGCGGTCACGTGCCATGTCGAGCCCGGTTTCGACGAGGACGGTGCCGATGCCCGTCCTCTGGCGCTCCGGATGGACGCACATCGGAGCGAGCGAAAGCGTCGGCACGGCGTCGTCGTCGACCATCGTGGTCAGTGCGCTGAACAGGATGTGGCCGACGATGGCGCCGTCCTCGACCGCCACCAGCTCGACCGCGTCGATGAACGCCTCGCGCAACTCGTCGATCAGCTTGCCCTCGAACGGGCCGCCGAAGACCAGATCGTTCAGGCGGCGGATCGCCTCGTCGTCGGCCGGTTCGCGCTCGCGGATCACCACCTCCCGGATCACCACATGGTGGCCGCTGCCCGGCCCGGCCATTCGCGATCGTATGTTTCGCCGCCGACCCTCTCGCCGCTCAATGCAGCCAGGATCTGGCCGGCGCTGGGCAGCGACTTCGGATCGACATGTCTTGCGGGATTCCAGAGCTCGGAGCGCACCAGCGCGCGGGCGCACTGGAAATACACGGCATCGACCTCGATCACGGTCACCGAACGCGGCGCCTTCTCCTCGACGGCGAACGACTCCAGAAGATCCGGGGCGACGCTGAGATGGGCGCGGCCGTTCACGCGCAGCGTGTTGCCGACGCCGGGGATCATGAACAGCAGCGCCACCTTGGGATCGCGCACGATGTTGCGCAGCGAATCGATGCGGTTGTTGCCGCGCCGGTCGGGCAGCATCAGCGTCTTGTCGTCATGCACCCGCACGAAGCCCGGCCTGTCGCCGCGCGGCGAACAATCGAGGCCTTCGGGACCGGACGTCGCCAGCGCCGCATAAGGCGACGCCTCGATGTAGGCGCGATAATGCGGCGTAATCCAGTTCACTTCCTTGACCGTCGCCGCTTCCACCGGCCGGCCGTAGATCGCCTCGAGCTCGGCTTCGGTTCTCAGAATGTCGGACATGGTGCTACGCCCACTGTGCGGGAGAGGTGCCGAGGGGTTCGGCGGGCCTGGCATAGTAGGCCGGCGTCTCACTGAGCTGAACCACCGGCTTCAGATGGCGCAGCCGGCCGAGCGGGCCGACGCTTTCGGTGAGGAGCGGCAGCAGCGCCGCCTCGGGCAGTTCGGCCGCGCCCTTCGCGGCGTCGACGGTGCCGAGGCTGGCAAGCCAGTGCGCGACCTGGACCAGCGAAACACGCACGTGCCAGGAGCCGCCCTGCTCGACCCGGCGGGCCAGCGCCACCAGGGCGCCCAGCGCGCCGAGATAGCCTGCGATGTAATCGAGGGCCTGGACCGGCAGGTTGCGCGGCTTCTCCAGCGAACCCTGTGTGGCGGCAAGGCCTGTGACGTTCTGAACGATCGAGTCGAAGCCGCGGCGCGACGACCACGGGCCGTCATGACCGTAGGCACAGAGGCTGACGCACACGATGCCGGGCCGCAGCGCGGCCACCTGTTCGGGCGAGAAGCCGCGCGCCGCGAGCGTGCCGGGGCGATAGCCCTGGGTGAAGATGTCGGCGTCCTTCAGGAGCGTCTTCATCGTCTCGACGCCGGCGGTCTCCCGCAAGTCGATCCAGGCGCAGCGTTTGCCGTGGCCGGTGTCCATCAGCAGTTCGGCCTGGTAGGGCAGGTGAGGGGCCGCGACGTGCAGCACGTCGGCGCCGTTCTCCGCCAGCACGCGGCCACTCGTCGGACCGGCCAGCACGCGCGTGAGGTCGAAGGCGCGCACGCCCGACAGCGGCCGCTCGCCCTTCGGCAGCGGCTCGGCCGGCGCCTCGCCGATCTTCACGATGTCGATCAGCGGCAGCTTCGAGATGGCGACGCCGTGCGGATGGGCGTTCCATTCGTCGCGGCTGCGCGTCAGGCCGCCCACGCAGCCGCCGTCGGCGATGGCCTGCTCGATCGCGAGCCCGTCCCATTTGGCGACCGCAGCGGCCAGCGCCTCGCGCGTGTCGCCCTCGGCGCCGGCGATACGCAGCGCGCCCGCACGATGATGCGGATGGTTGGTGTGAATGAACATGTGCCGGCCGTCGCGCGTCGGATAGTGGCCGGACAGCGGATCCCACGACACCGGCCGTTCGCCGTTGCGCAGCACATAGGTGTTGGAGCGCAGCGAGGCCGTGGCGGCGGCGAGGTCGACCGAGACCGACTGAGGCCTGCCGGTCTTCAGCCGCCACAGGTCGGAGACCGCGAGGCCTGCGGCGCCCAGCGCCGCGGCGCCGGCAGTGCCGACGCGCCACGGGGTCTGGAACACCGGATCGTCGCCCCCTGTGATCGTGAGCCGATCGTCGGCGCGAGGGCTGCGTCCAAGCTGGCCCAGGATCGAATAGGCCAGGTCGGAGTTCATTTGCCGCCCGCCATGATCTTGGTCAGCAGGGCCATGAACTCGTTCGGGCAGGTGATGTGCGGGTTGTGGCTGGTGTCCAGCTCGTGACAGGTCCAGCCGGATTCGCTGCGGGCCCGGTCGGCGAACTGGCGGAACGGGTCACCCGGACCGTTGCGGGTCGCATAAATGTAATCGCGGGGCGGCAGGGGCTCCTTCGACTCAAGCCTGATCTTCTGCTCGAAGGTCTTGATCGGCTGCGGCCGGCGGCGCGGGCTGGCCCAGGCCACGTCCTCGGGGGCGGTATCGGGCGGCATCGGGTTGACGGGCATCTTCCAGCCGTCGCCGTCTTTCTCCGCGCCCTTGCGCATGTTGCCCTCGGCCTTCGGTCCGACCAGGTCGAACAGGCTCTGACCGTCCCTGGGGGCGAAGGCGTCGATGTACACGATGCGCGCAAGGCGGTGGGCGATCCTGTCGGCAACGCCGGTGGCGACCATGCCACCATAGGAATGACCCAGCAGGACGACGTCGCTCAGGTCCTCGAATTCGATCTCGGAGACGATATCCTGGATGTGCGTGGAGAGATCGACGTCGGGCGTGGCGAGATGGGCGCGGGCACCGAGGCCGGTATAGGTCGGCGCATAGAAATTGTGGCCAGCCTCTCGCAGCAGCGGACGCATCTTCTTCCACGCCCAGGCCGCCGACCAGGCGCCATGCGCCAGAACGATATTTGCCATTTCCTTGCCTCCCGCTGGCGAGCCAACACTTTCGATGCTACTACGACTTACTCTCAATGAGCAGCGAACCAACAATAGCACTTGGCACCGCCCGCGTGGGCTTCCGTGGGCGCATAAAAGCCATCGCCGCGGGGCGCGTCGCCGCAGGCATGTCTGCGCCCGAGCTCGAACGCCGCCTCATCGAGCTGGGCTTCGTCGAGGGCGCCGACGTCGAAATCCTTCATCAGGGGCTGTTCGGTGGCGATCCCATCGCCGTGCGGGTCGCTCACACCACCATCGGCCTGCGCCGTCGCGAGGCGATGGCGATCCTCGTGAGCGTCGGAGCCGAACCGTGAGCGTCACCGCATCCGCCGCCGCTCCGGTCGTCGCGCTGGTTGGCAATCCCAATTGCGGCAAGACGGCATTGTTCAACGCGCTGACCGGCAGCCGGCAGAAGGTCGCGAACTATCCCGGCGTCACCGTCGAGAAGAAGGTCGGTCCGCTGACCACGCCTGCCGGCCGCACGGTGCGCATCGTCGACCTGCCCGGCACCTATTCGCTGCGCGCGCGCTCTCCGGACGAGGAAGTGACGCGCGACATCGTCCTGGGACGGACCCAGAGCGACGTTATCCCGGACCTGATCGTCTGTGTGGCCGACGCCTCGAACCTGCGCCTGGCGCTCCGGCTCGTGCTCGAGCTGAAGCAGGTGGGGCGGCCGGTCATGCTGTCGCTCAACATGATGGACATCGCGCGCAAGCGCGGCATTGAGATCGACATCGAGAAGCTCGGTCGTGAGCTCGGCCTGCCCGTCGTGAGTTCGGTCGCGGTGCGCCGCGGCGGCACAGACGCACTGCTGGCCGAGATCGATCGGCGCCTGGCGGCCGCGCAGGCCGCGACCGGCACGCTCTGGACCACGCCCGACGCCACTGCCTTGCGCCGTGCCCAGAAAGAGGCGGATCGGATTCTCGCCTCCGTGGTCAAGGGACAAGGCAAGCCTGACAGCCTCACGACACGCGTCGACGCTGTCCTTCTGCATCCGGTGGCGGGACTGGTCGTGCTGCTCGCCATCCTGTTCGTGATGTTCCAGGCCGTCTTCGCCTGGGCCGAACCCGGCATGAACGCGATCGAGGCGATCTTTCATTTCCTGGGCGACCTCGTCGCGCGCCTGCCCCTGCCGGACCTGCTGAAGAGCTTCCTGAAGGACGGGCTGATCGGCGGCGTCGGCAGCGTGATCGTGTTCCTGCCGCAGATCGTGATCCTGTTCTTCTTCATCCTCCTGCTGGAGGACCTGGGCTACATGGCGCGCGCGGCCTTCCTGATGGATCGCATCATGGGCGGCGCCGGCCTGCACGGGCGCGCCTTCATCCCGCTCCTGTCCTCCTTTGCCTGCGCCATCCCGGGCGTGATGGCCACGCGCGTGATCGACGACCGGCGTGACCGCCTCACCACCATCCTGGTGGCGCCGCTGATGACCTGCTCGGCGCGCATCCCGGTCTATACGCTGATCATCGGGGCGTTCATTCCCGACCGCGAGGTCTGGGGCTTCGTCGGCCTGCAGGGGCTGGTGATGTTCGGCCTCTACACGCTGGGCATCGCCAGCGCGCTTGCCGTGTCGTTCGTGGTCAAGCGGCTGATCTGGCGCGGCAAGCCGGGCGAGCCGTTCATGCTCGAGCTGCCCGACTACAAGCTGCCGCAGGCGAAGAGCCTCGCCATCGGCCTGTGGACGCGCGCCACCATCTTCCTGAAGCGCGCGGGCACCATCATCCTGTCGATGATGATCCTGATCTGGGTGCTGGCCTCGTTCCCGCAGCCGCCCAAGGGCGCGACTGAGCCCTCGATCAACTACAGCCTGGCCGCCCGGATCGGGACGGCGATCCAGCCGCTGACCGCGCCGCTGGGCTTCAACTGGCAGATCAACGTGGCGCTGATCCCCGGCATGGCGGCGCGCGAGGTCGCGGTCGGCTCGCTCGGCACGATCTACGCGATCAGCGGCGGCGAGGAAGCCACCGACAAGATCGCCCAGGCCCTCAGCTCGCAATGGAGCCTCGCCACGGCGCTGGCCTTCCTCGCCTGGTACGTGTTCGCGCCGCAATGCGCCTCGACCCTGGCCGTCATCCGCCGCGAGACCGGGGGCTGGCGCTGGCTGTGGGTGACGTTCTTCTACATGCTGGCGCTGGCTTACGTGGCGGCCTTCCTCACCTATCGCATCGCCATCGCATTCGGCGGAGGGTGACGATCTCTGAGGGATCGAAGCCGAAGCGGCGCACGTTGCCCTGCTGGCTTCAGCAGATCCATCTCCGGGTTGGGCTGATCGTGTTGCTCCCCTTGGTGATGACGGGCACGCCAGCGCAGCCTGGTCAGCCGGCGCAGGGCCGTGGTCGACGTGTTCGATCCGCAGATCCTGTCGGCCGGCGAGAAGGTCATCGCCTGGCAGCGGGCGCGACAGGCGATCCTGCAGGGCGCCGGCCAGGGGGCCGAATGGTTCAACGACTGGTCGGTCGCGGCGTGAGGTCGTAGAGGCTGATAGCGCGGCGTGGTTCGGTTGGCAGAGAGCGCCAGAGCGTCGGATCCACTGGCCTGCCGCGCGCCCGCACCCACGCGTCGAATTCTGCCGGGCGACGTCCCGGCGACAGCAGCACGTATCGCACCTCGCCGCGCTTCACCCGTTCGGCGAAGGCGTCGAGGCTCATGATGGGGTCGTTGCCGAGGTAACCCCCGTAGGCCAGCACGGGCTCGCCGCTGCGAATGATCAGCGGCGAGGCCAGCAGCGCGTTCGATGTCGCGGCGAGGAACTTCGCGGTGCCGCGTTGGGCTTCGAGGAACGCCAGCAGCTTCGGGTCGTCGCCCTGGGAGCGATGCGTACGAGACAGGATGGGACCTCGCCCGTCGTCCATACCCAGCCAGCGCGGCAGACTTGCCGACGGTAGGATGAGGTTGCCCGGCGAGAAGATCGGACTGAGCGCCCAGGCCGTGGGCAGGATCAGCAGCGCGACGACACCGATCAGCGACGTCAACCGTCGGTCGCGCCAGGCCGCCGCAGCCGCCGCGAGGAGCGCGACGGCGGGAAAGCCGATCCAGGTCGCGGTCCAGCCGAGCGTCGCGCCGATGAGGTAGGCCTGCCAGAGCGCCGTAGCGGCGACGCCAAGGGCGAGAGGCGTCGCGCCGCGCCGCCAGAGTTCGACGCCGCCGATGGCCGCCAGCGCGGCCAGGGGTGGGGCCAGCGTCGCGAGATAGTAGATATGGAAGATGCCGCCGGCGGCGCTGTACACGATGCCGTAGGTCAGGGCCCATCCGGCCCACAGCGCGACATGGGCGCGTCGCCGTCGCCAGGCCAGGACCGCGCCCAGCAGCGCCAGGGGCAGCGCCCACGCGAACTGCCCCGCCAGCATCGGCGCGGCCAGGCGCAGCGGCCCGACCGGCACTGCGTCGTAGGCCAGCGCGCGAAACGTCTGCGTCTGCGTCTGTGCCGGAGCTGTCGTCGTCGTTGGCCGTGCGTCGGTGCGATTGCGCACGAAGCGTTCGATCCCGTTGTGCCCGACGATCAGCTCGAGCATGGAGCCGCTCCTGCTGCTGCCGGCCTGCGGTCGCAGACGCTCCGGGGTCAGGTCGAAGACGACCGCCCAGGACAGCGAGACGATCGCCAGGGTCAGTCCGGCGGCACACATCCATCCCAGCCGTCTCGGCCATGCGAGCGGGCTGGCGAGCCACCAGCCGGCCAGGAGCGCGGGACCGCACACGAGGGCGGCCAACATCTTCACGTTGAAGGCAAAGCCCAGCGCGACCATGGCGAAGACCAGCGACAGGCCACGCCCCCGCAAGGCCAGCCATGCCGAAATCAGCAGGAGCAGGACCAGCCAGGTATCGGCGTTGTTGGAACGGTCGACCGCGACGGCGATGGGGGAGACGGCCAGCAGGAAAGCCGCGATCAGCGCCACCGTCCGGCCGAACGGCTTGCGCAGCAGGAAATAGAGCAACGCCACCGAGGCGGTTCCGGCGAGCGCTTGCGGCAGATGGATCGCCCAGGTGCCGTAGCCCAGCACGGTAGCGAAGACCGTCTGGATCCAGAAAGCCAGCGGTGGCTTGTCGAGTGAGACGAGCCCCGCCGGATCGAAGGCGTTGTAGAAGAACAGGCCGGCGTCCTGAAGCATGCTGCGCACGCCGGCGGCGTAGTATTCGTTGCCGAACCCGTTGGCCGAAAGACCCCACAGGCGCAGGCTGGCCGCGAGAGCGACGACGGCCGCGAGCAGTACCTGTTCAAGTCGCCTTCCAGATCCGAGTTGCGTCAGCTGTCGTTCCCCCTGGAGAGACTACGCAGCGATGGACCGCTTTATCCCGTGCCGGATCATTTTCTCACCAGGACGGGAGCGGTCCCTTGAAGATGAAGAAGGCGCCGCCGCAGATCATCGCGAAGCCCACGAGGTGGTTCGAGGTGATGCGTTCGCCGAGATAGAGCACCGAGAAGGCGGCGAACACGGTGAGCGTGATCACCTCCTGCATGGTCTTGAGCTCGGCGGCCGAATAGACGGCATGACCGTACCGGTTGGCCGGAACGGCGAAGCAGTATTCGACGAAGGCGATGCCCCAGCTTGCCACCACCACCAGCCACAGCGGCTTGTCGGTGAACTTCAGGTGCCCGTACCACGCGAACGTCATGAAGACGTTGGAGACCAGCAGCAGGACGATGGGCGTGATGGTGGCCGGCAACAGGGACATCGATCTGGTTACTCCGGTTTGATCTTCAGCTTCTGGATGAGCGGGACGACCATCTTGTCCTCGGCGTCGAACATGGCCGCGGTTTCCTGCGGCGTGGTCGGATAGGCCTCGGCCGTGAGGTCGGCGAAACGCTGGACGACGGCGGGATCCTTCAGGACCTTGACCATCGCCTCGTTGATCTTCGCCACCACGTCGGGTGGCATCTTGGCCGGGCCGAACAGGCCGGTGAAGGTCGCGAAGGTGAAGTTCTCGAGACCCTTCACGCCGCTTTCCTTCATGGTCGGCACGTCGGGAAGCTGCGGCACGCGCTTGTCGGACGACACTGCGATGGCGCGCAGCTTGCCCGCCTTGATATTGCCGATGGCGGCGTTGAGCTGGTCGACCTGGGCCGGCACCTGGCCCGCCATGACGTCGATCATGGCGGCGCCCGATCCCTTGTAGTGGACCAGCGTGTACTTGGTGCCGGTGGCCTCGCCGATCAGCTCGATGGCCAGGTGGTTGGTGGTGCCGATGCCGGAATCGGCGACCGCGAACTTGCCGTCCTTGCCCAGGGCAATGAAGTCGGCCAGCGTCTTGATCGGCGAGTTGGGCGGCACGACGAGGACGGCCGGCACGCGCTGGATGTGGCTGATCGGCGTGAACGCCGTGCGCCAGTCGTAGGGCGCGTTGCCGTAGATGGCGGGCACCGCGACCAGCGAATTGGCCGAGACCAGCAGGGTGGTGCCGTCGGGCGCGGCGCGGGCGACGATGTCGCTGCCGATCATGCCGCTGGCGCCGGCCTTGTTCTCGACGATGACGGTGGTGCCCAGCACCTCGCGCAGCTTGTCGGCGATGATGCGCGCGGTGACGTCGATGTTCCCGCCCGGCGCATAGGGCGCCATGATCTTGACCGGCTTGTCGAATGTCTGGGCCAGGGCCGTTCCCGACCCGAGCGCGAGGCCGAAAAGGGCCCCAAAAGCCGCTATCAGACGCATGAGCTTCCTCCTGTTTATGATTGGGAGGAGCCTAGAAGAACGGCCATTGCAGAGCAAAGGCCCGCGGCCTGCGCTGCCCGCGTAGCGGCTTTTCAGAGCGCCGGCGGGCGATGCTGCGCCCACGGCCGTGCGCCCTCGAGCAGGGCACCCATCCGCAACACGTCGGTCTCGGCGCCCCACTTGCCCACGACCTGCACCGAGGTCGGCAGGCCGTCGGTGCCGAAGCCCGACGGATAGGCGCAGGCGGGATGGCCGGTCAGGTTGAACGGGTACTGGTAGGAGGTCCAGCCCTGGCGGGTGATGCCGCACTTCACGCCGTCGACCACGACCTCGTCGTTGGCCGCGTCGTGCGTCACGTCGAGCGCAGTGCGCGCGTTGGTCGGCATCACCAGGAAGTCGTAGCGCTCGAACAGCGACTGGATCTTGCGGAACAGCGTGGTGCGCGCGAACTGCGCGTTACGGAAATCGGCCAGGGTGAACCTGGCGCCGCGTTCCATGAAGGCCAGCGTCACCGGGTCCATCTGGTTCTGCCACTTCGGCAGGTACTGCGCGCAGAACACGGCGAAGTTGGCCTGGTAGAGGACGCGGCCCTCGTACTCGATCCAGTCGATCTTGTCGGTGACCTCTTCGACCTCGGCGCCCATCGCCTCCCACGCCGCCAGCGCGGCCCGCGTGTTGGTGCGCACGTCGGCGGCGACCCGTGGATTGGCGGTGAGCTCGATGTAGCCGATGCGTACGGCGGCAAGGTCGGCGCCCGCCAGCTTGGGCGACAGCGGCTTCTGCGACGGACCGCTCAGCGTCCACGGGTCCTTGTCGCTGGGTCCCACCAGCACCGAATGCATGATCGCGGCATCGGTGACGGAGCGTGCCAGCGGCCCGGCATAGATGTTGTTCCCGTAGGCATCGCGCGTCGTGTCGCAGGGCACGGCGCCCAGGGTCGGCTTGAGGCCGACCAGCCCCGAACAGGAGGCGGGACCGCGCACCGAGCCTGCGCCGTCGGTGCCGAGCGACAGTGGACCCAGGCCCGCCGCAACTGCCGCGGCGCCGCCGCCGCTCGAGCCGCCTGGGGTGCGTTCGAGGTTCCACGGGTTGCGCGTGACGCCGAACGGGCCATCGGTCAGGCCCTTCACGCCGAACTCGGGCGTCGTCGCCTTGGCGAAGATGACGGCGCCGGCCTTGCGCAGGCGCTGCACCAGCAGGTCGTCGGCCGCCGCGGGGCCGTTGCCCTCGAAGATCGCCGAACCGTGGCGCGTCGGCACGCCCTCGACATCGACCAGATCCTTCACACTGATCGGCACGCCGTGCAGGGGGCCCAGGGCTTCACCCCGTGTGACGGCATCCTCGGCTTTCTTTGCGTCACGCCTGGCCTGCTCGACCATGACTTCGCGGAAGCAGTTGATCCTGGGGTTGGCGCGCTCGGCGGCCTTCAGGACGGCGTCGAGATATTCGACGGGCGAAAGCTTCTTCGTGCGGATGAGGGCGGCGGCCTGAACGGCCGGAGTGAAGAGAAGATCTGTGTCGGTCATGGCGCGCACACTAGCCCATCCTCGACACGGTCTGCACGCTGCGCTACGCCCGCTGGCGATGTTCTCCCTTCCCGTAATGGCTGCACTCGCGGTCGTGGCCGTCGTGACCTCGTTCGTCTCCGGCATCTTCGGCATGGCGGGCGGGATGCTGCTGATCGGCTTCCTGCTGGTCTTCCTGCCGGTGCCGGTCGCCATGGTGTTTCACGGCGTCATCCAGATCGCCGCCAACGGCTGGCGAGCCTGGCTGTGGCGCCATCATGTGAACTGGAACGTCGTGCTGCAGTTCGGCGCCGGCGCCGTCTCCTCGCTGGTCGTCTTCTCCTTCTTCGACTTCGTGCCTGACAAGGCGCTGGTGCTGATGGCCGTCGGGCTGACGCCGTTCATCGCGCTCGCCGTGCCGCAGCGCATCGCGCCCAACATCGAGCGCGGCGGGCAGGCGTTCCTGGCCGGCGCGATCGGCGGGGCCATCCAGCTCGTCTCGGGCGTGACCGGTCCGCTGCTCGATATCTTCTATGTCCGCACCGGCATGACGCGGCAGGTCAACGTCGCCACCAAGGCGGCGGCGCAGGTGCTGGGGCACCTGACCAAGGTCATCTACTTCGCGATGGTGATCGAAGGCCCGGCCGGCCGCGACCTCGAACAGTGGCTGGTCATGGGCTACGCTGCGGCCTTCGCCGTGGTCGGCACGACCCTGTCGCGAAGCTTTCTCGACCGCATGTCGGACAAGCAGTTCTATCATTGGACGCGCCGCGTGATCCTGGCGCTGGGCGCGGTCTACATTGCGCAGGGACTCTGGCTGATGGTGACGCGATGAGCGACGTGAAGGATCAGGTCCGGGCCTTGCTCGACCGGCTGCCGGACGATTGCACGTTCGCCGACGTGCAGCGCGGCATCGCGGTCATGATGTGGCCCAAGCGCGAGGATGGCAGTCTCGAGCCGCCCAAGCGCGTGGACCCGGAGGAAGTGAAGCGCCGCCTGCGCGACTGGATGAAATCGGAGGGTGAAAAATGAAGGACCGCGTCTCGATCGACTTCAAGGACGGCGTCGCCGACGTCCGACTGATCCGTGCCGACAAGATGAATGCGCTGGATCCGGCGATGTTCGAGGGCATCATCGAGGCGGGCGCCAGGCTCGCCACCATGCCGGGGCTGCGCTGCGTCGTGCTGTCCGGCGAGGGCAAGGCTTTCTGCGCCGGCCTCGACATGGGCAGCTTCGCCGCCATGAAGGCCGAAGGCGACGCGGTGCCGGGCGTCCGCGACCTCACCAAGCGGACCCACGGCATCGCCAACCGGCCGCAGCAATGCGCCTGGCTGTGGCGCGAGCTGCCGGTGCCGGTGATCGCCGCCGTCCATGGCGTGGCCTTTGGCGGCGGCTTCCAGATCGCGCTGGGCCCGGACATCCGCTACGCCACCGCCGATGCGCGCTTCTCGGTGATGGAGATCAAGTGGGGCCTGGTGCCCGACCTCGCCGGCACCCAGCTCATGCGCCATCTGGCGCGCGAGGATGTCGTGCGCGAACTGACCTACACCGGCCGCATCTTCAACGGCGTCGAGGCGCGTGAGATGGGCTTCGTGACGAGGGTGGTCGACGATCCGCGCGCCGCGGCGCTGGAGACGGCGCGCGAGATCGCCTCCAAGAGCCCCGATGCGATGCGCGCCAACAAGCGGCTGCTCAATGCCGCCGTCGCGACCGATGCGGCGTCGGGCCTGATGATGGAATCGGTCGAACAGCAGAAGCTGATCGGCTCGCCCAACCAGCTCGAAGCCATCATGTCCAACCTGCAGAAGCGCGCCGCGAACTACATGGACTAAGAAATCATCTCCTTCCCCTTTGCGGAGTCCGCAAAGGGGAAGTGCCCTCGTCTTGCGAGGGCGATGGGGTCATGGTCTCTAACGCCCCTTGAACACCGGCTTGCGCTTCTCGACGAAGGACGCCACCGCCTCCTTGTGATCGGCGGTGCGCGACGACTGCACGAGGCGCTCGGCCTCGCGATAGTGCGCGTCCGAGTAACTGATGTGCATGGCCTCGTCGAGATTGTCCTTCATGTGACGCAACGCGATCCTCGGGCCCTCGGCCAGCGACTTGGCGAAGGCGAAGGCCTCGTCCTGCAATTTGGCATCGTCGACGACGCGGTTCACCAGGCCGATCTGCTCGCAGCGTTCGGCGCCGACCTTCTCGGAAGTGAACATCAGCTCGCGCGCCCGCATCGGGCCCACGGTGCGCGTCAGCAGCCAGGAGATGCCGTAGTCGCCGGACAGGCCGATCTTGGCATAGCCGGTGGTGCAGAAAGCCGACTTCGCGGCGATGCGGATGTCGCAGGCCAGCGCGATGGCGAGGCCCGCGCCAGCCGCGGCGCCGGGCAGCGCGGCAATGGTGGGCTTGCGCACGGCGACCAGCGCACCCGTCAGATGCGTCTGCCGCCAACGCAGGTCGGCCAGCCGCTCCTCGTAGCTCATCTGGCCGCGCGGGCCACGGCCGCCCATGCCCTTGACGTCGCCGCCGCTGCAGAAGGCGGTGCCGGCGCCGGTGATCAGCAGCGCGCCCACGGCATCGTCGTCGCCGCGCGCCTTGATCTGGTTGCGCAGCGCCTCGGTGAGGTCGGGCGACATCGCGTTGCGCGCCTCGGGGCGGTTCAGCGTGATCAGCGCGACGCCGTCGCGGACGCTGCACAAGAGTTCGGTTGTGCCGGTATCGATTTCCATGTGACCTTCTCCTTGCCATGACATTCCCGGTCACCGAACACACCGTCAAGACCGCCCGCCACACGACGGGCTATCTCGCCTGCGGAGCGAAAGACGCCCCGCTGCTGATTTTCGTCCATGGCTGGCCCGAGCTGTCGCTGTCGTGGCGGCACCAGCTCCCGGCCTTTGCCGCCCTTGGGTTCCGCTGCATCGCCCCCGACATGCGCGGCTACGGCCGGTCCAGCACCTACACACGCCACGAGGATTTCGCGCAGGAAGAGATCGTGGCTGACATGGTCGAGCTGCTGGCATCGCTCGGCCGCGACAAGGCAGTGTGGATCGGCCACGACTGGGGCAGCCCGGTCGTCTGGAACATGGCGGCGCACCATCCCGACAAGGTGGCGGGCGTGGCCAGCCTGTGCGTGCCCTATCTCCCGAGCGGCTTCACGCTCGAGACCGTCGTGCCGCTGGTCGACCGCGCGCTCTATCCCGAGGCGCAGTTCCCGGCCGGGCAGTGGGATTACCAGTTCTTCTACGAGGAGAGCTTCGACAAGGCCTGCGCGGGCTTCGACGCCAACCCGCTCAACGTGGTGAAGGCGCTGTTCCGCAAGGGCGACCCGGCGAGGGTCGGCAAGCCCGCGCCGACCTCGATGGTACGCATGGCCGGCGGCTGGTTCGGCGGCGGCGCCTGCCCCGACGTGCCGCGCGACCCCGACGTGCTGACCGAGGCGGACATGGAAGCCTATGCCGCCGCGCTGACGAAGAGCGGCTTCTTCGGACCGGACTCCTGGTACATGAACCACAGGGCCAACGCGGAGTACGCGAGGCGCGCCGCCAATGGCGGCCGGCTCGCCATGCCGGTCCTGTTCCTGCACGGCGCTTACGACACGACGTGCGAGACGATGACGTCGAGGCTCCCCGAGCCGATGCGCCGCCACTGCGCCGATCTCACGGAAGTCGTCGTGGAGTCCGGCCACTGGATGGCGCAGGAGAAGCCCGTCGTCGTGAACGCGGCTCTTGCAAAATGGCTGGCGGCGAAGTTGCCCGGTTACTGGAAAGCCTGAACCGCGATGCGGCGTTCGCGGTTTCTGCTGGCGCTGACCGCCTTGGCCGTGATGTCGGGCATTGGCGCCGCGCGGGCCCTGACGCCGATCTCACCAGAACAGTTGTTGTGCGACGCGAACACCATTTTCGTGGGACGCGCGATCGAAGCTTCGCCCGCGCGGCGCCGGCCGGATGCGCAGGACGCCAATGGGGTGGACCTCACCATCATGGTCCGACGGGTGATCGGGCGGAAGGAATTGTCGGGTGGACCGACTCCAGTCCTCGCTCCCGGCGACCGTATCAAGGCCTATGCCCTCGCATCTGTTTCGCCATATCCAGCGGTGGGCCGCTTCGACGAGAAGGCCGGATTGGCCTTCGTCGGTCCCTACGACAGTCTCGTTCCCGAGACCGACCTGGTGCAGGCCTACAAGGCGGAAGACTTCATCTACGCCGCTCATCTGGCGCCGGGTGTGCGGTCGTTCGTGAGGACGTGGCCGCTCGACCAGGAGGATTGGGTCAGGAAGACGACGGCATCCTACGCCAGGATGGGAACGCCCTGTTCGTCCCTGCTTTAGGGTCTCTTCTTCGTCCGCTTGTCGATCTCGATCAGCATCGTCAGGTCGCCGCTTTCGCTTTCAACGCCGTAAACCGGTCGAGGCTCTCCTGCGGCCAGAGTTCATTGCGATCGTAGTATTCCTCGACGGCCGGCACGCCGGCGGGAAGCGCGACCCAGGGCTGCTTGCTCATGGTGAAGATGTGGATGTCGGGTGGCAGCCGGTCGGGCTCGTCGAGCGTGCCGACGCGCACGAAGTGGACGGTCGGTCCGGCGCCGGAATAATTGCTCCACAGCGCGATGCGGCATTTCGGGCAGCGCGAAATCTTCTGGCCCTTGCCGCTGAGCGTCGGCGTGTCGATCACCTCGATCTCGCCGCCCAGCCGCTCGACCCGGTCGGCCTCGATCATGGCGTTCATTGCGAACGCCGTCCCTGAATCGCGCTGGCACCAGCGGCAATGGCAGCAATGCACGAACAGCGGTCTCAAGGTGAGCCGGTAACGTACGTTGCGGCAGGTGCAGCCGCCTTCGAACGTCTCGGTCTTGCTGGTCATCGCCTTCGTCTCCCGGCTAAGGTCCGCGCCTGAAATCATCTGGGCGGAGAGTAGACATGGCCGGACGGCTGCAGGGGAAGGTGGCGGTGGTGACGGGTGCGGCGCCGCGCGGCGAGGGCGTGGGCAACGGCATGGCGACGGCGCTGCTGTTTGCGAAAGAGGGCGCCAGGGTCGTTCTGGTGAACCGCAGCGCCGAGCGCGCCGAGGGACTGGCCAAACAGATCAAGGACGAGGGTGGCGAGGCCTCGGTGTTCGCGGCCGACGTGGCGAAGGCCGACGAGGCCGAGGCGATGGCCGACTTCGCCATGAAGAAGTACGGCCGCCTCGACATCCTGCACAACAATGTCGGCATCGGCGGGCCGGGCACGCCCGAGACCGTGACGCTCGAGACCTGGAACAAGGTGCTCGAGGCCAATCTCACGACGACGATGCTCTGCACCAAGTCGTGCCTGCCACGCATGAAGGAAGGCGGCGGCGGGTCGATCATCATGGTGTCGTCGATCGCCGGCGCCCTCGGCCTGATGGGCAGCGCCGGCGCGGTGGCCTATGCGACGGCCAAGGCGGGCCTGCACGGCTTCACCCTGTCGGTCGCGGCCGACTATGCGACGCAGAACATCCGCGCCAACTGCATCATCGTCGGCTCGGTGCATACGCCGATGGTGGCGCATCTCGGCGCCGAGGCGCGCGACCGGCGCAGGAAGATGGTGCCCATGCAGGTCGAGGGCACGGCCTGGGACATCGCCCATGGCGCGGTCTATCTCGCTTCCGACGAATCGCGCTGGGTGACCGGCGTGATGCTGCCGATCGACGGTGGCCTCGTCGCGTTGAGGGCGTGGCCTCGGTGATCCGACAGCTGGTCGCACTTGTCGTGGCGGTCGTTGCGTTGCCGGTCGCGGGTCAAGCGCAAAGCCAGATGGAGCTCAACCAGCAGGCAGGCGTCGCGCTGCAGGACGCGGACCGGAAGCTCAATGCCGTCTACACGAAGCTGCGGACGCGTCTGTCACCCGAGAGCCGCGCGCGCCTGCAGGCCGCCGAAGAGGCGTGGATCCATTTCCGCGATCAGGAGTGCGCCTTCATCGGGGCGCCGACGATCGGCGGTTCGATCCACGGGATGATCGTTGCCCAGTGCCAGGCGCGCCTCACGCTGGTGCGCGTGAAGGACCTCGAGGCTCAGCTCAACTGCCAGGAAGGCGACCTGTCCTGCGTCAGGGAGTAGAGGCGTGAAGTCGGGTCTGCAGGAAATGATGTTCCGTCGTCTCGACCGGAGCACCGAAGGTGCGGAGCGGAGAGACCTTCTTTCCACCAAAAGCCGGCAAATCGTTGAGAGAAGGTCTCTCCG
>CANIEC010000098.1 GCA_947466085.1 Rhodospirillales bacterium | reverse complement strand
GTGAGCGCCGCCTTCAAGCGGGTCGACGAGCTGATGCGCGAGACGCCCGAGGCGGCGCCGGGTGAGTTCGCACCCATGCCTACGCTGTCCGGCGAGATCACGCTCGAACGCGTGACCTATCGCGCCCACGAACGCGGCGCGCCGATCCTGCGCGAAGCCGATCTGACGGTGGCGGCGGGAGAGATCGTCGGCATCGTGGGTCCCTCGGGCTCGGGCAAGACCACCATCGCCAATCTGGTGCAGGGCCTGGTGAGCCCGAGCGATGGCCGTGTCCTGGTGGACGGTACCGACATCGCCCATATCTCGCCGGCGCAACTGCGGGCGCAGATCGGCGCGGTGCCGCAGGACGTCCAGCTCTTCACCGGGACGGTGCGCGAGAACATCGCGATGGGCGTCGTGGACAAGGATCCCGGCCGGGTCGTCGCCGTCGCGAAGTTCGTCGGCGCGCATGACTTCATCCAGCGCCTGCCGCAGGGCTACAACACCGTGCTGGGCGAGCGCGGGCAGGGCCTGTCGACGGGCCAGCGCCAGCTCCTCTGCATCGCCCGGGCGCTGATCCGCAATCCGCGCATCCTCATCCTCGACGAGGCGACCAGCGCGCTCGATCCCGCCACCGAGGAGCAGCTGCTGCGCCAGCTCAAGGCCAATACGCGCGGGCGAACCGTGATCATGATCACCCATCGCCTGGCACCGCTTGCCATCGCCGATCGGGTGGCGCTGGTGATGGATGGCCGGATCGAGCGCATCGGGCCGCCGACCGAGGTTATGGCCTATGCCCGGATCCGCATGGCCGAAGCCAGTCGCGGGGCTGCACGCCCGATGTCCGGCTGAGGCTCAGACGAAATCGACGAATTCGGGATCCTCGAGGCGCGCCAGGCGCTCCGAAGCGAGGCGCGCGCAGTCTATGAGGAGCGCCTTGCGCCGCGCCGCCGCGACTGGCCGGCGCGGCGGATGGCGCAGGATTTCGCCGCCATAGGCGTCGGCGACGATCAGGCCGACGTCCCCGGCAATCAGCGACTGCGGGAAGTCGACCGGCACGGCAAAGTAGAGCAGGTCGCACCAGGCGAGATAGTCGCGCCATTTCTGGTCGACCCGCCAATCCTCGATCGACGATTTCACCTCGACGATCGTGAGCTCGCCGCTTGTGGAGATCGCCATGATGTCGGCGCGCCGTCCGTCGGGCAGCGGCAGCTCCCGCACGACGGAGCGGCCAGACTGGCGCATCAGGCGGCAGGCGCCACGACAGACCGCGAGTGTGATGTCAGGGCGCGTCTGGCGCGCAGCGCTCTGCGGCGTATCCACCGTCGTTCACGTCAGCGCCGCACCGGCACGAGGCGCGGTGGGCTCTCGTCGCGCGGCAGCTCGTAGGTCGGCTTGAACGCCTGGGCCAGAGCCTCGCCGCGCTTGCGGTCGCGATCGGATACCTTGTCGCCGACCTTCTCCCGGACGGCGCGGGCTTCCGGATGGCCGCCCCGCTCGGCGAGAACCAGCCACTTGAAGGCTTCGACCGGGTCGGTCGCCCCGGCGGTGCCGGTCAACAGCATGACCCCCAGCGCCTGCTGCGCCCCGGTCAGTCCCTGCTGGGCGGCGCGCGCGTACCAGAGCTGGGCCTGCGCCGGATCGCGCGGCACGCCCGAGCCCGCGAGGTAGGCATTGGCCAGCTTGAACTGGCCCGACGGCACGCCGGCATTGGCGGCGGCCTGGTACCAGCTGATCGCCGACTGCAGGATCTTCTCGTTGGCCGCCTTGTCGCGCGTCGCCGGCGTGCGGACCGCCATGTCGCCCAGCGCGAGCGCCGCTTCGGGCACGCCGTTCTGCTGCGCCTGGAGCAGCCAGCGCTGCGCGGCGGGAAGGTCCTGCTTGACGCCCGATCCTTCGGCCAGGGCCATGCCATAGCGCAGGGCGGCAAGCATGTGGCCCTTCTCGGCGGCCCGGCGGTAGAGGTCGGCGGCCCGTGTCGGATCGGCCGAAGCCGGTGGCGCGCTCTCCGACAACGCCCGCCCCAGCGCGTAGGTCGCGTAAACGTCGCCGCCGGCGGCCGCCTGCTCCAGCCAGGCGCGGGCCTGGATCAGGTCGCGTGGCACGCCCTGGCCGCGGAAGTAGAGCGTGCCGAGATTGAGTTGAGCCCGGCGGTGGCCCTGTGCTGCGGCCTTCTCGAAGAGCTCGACGGCGCGGGTCGGATTGGGCGGGATGCCCGCGTCGCCGTTGATGAAGACGAGCGCCAGGCGATGCTGGCCTTCGGCCGAGCCCGCGTCGGCGGCGCGCTGGATCAGCTTTAGGCCTTCGGCTTTGGCGCCGCGCTCGAGCAGGACGGCGCCCAGCCAGGCATCCGCGTCAGCGCTCGGCGAACCGAGGGAACGCAGCACCCGCTCGGCGGTGACGGTATCGCCTTGGCGATAGGCCACGATCGCGGGGCGTAGCGAGGGCGCGACGTCCGAGGCGTCGGATGGCTGCTGGGCGTGCGCGGTGGCGCTGGCGGCGATCAGGGCCGCGGCGAGCGCCGATCGCGCCACGGTCATTTCGTCTTGAACGTATAGGCGAGAGCGGCCGCCTTGGCCTTTTCGGCTTCGTCGGCCGGCAGTTCGCGGGCTGCCTGCTCGAGCGCCAGGTTGGCGTTGGGCACGTTCCAGCGGTCGGCGATCGCGCACCACTTGTAGGCTTCGAAGAGGCTCTTCGGCACGCCCTTGCCTTCGGCGTAGGCCCCGGCCAGCGGCACCATCGCCGGCAGATAGCCGCGCTCGGAGGCGTCGAGAAGGAGCGGCGTCGCCTTGTTGATATCGAACAGCTTCGATTCGGCATTGCCGTAGATGTAGAGGCCGAGCAGGAACTGGGCGCGCGGGTCGCGCTCCTTGACGAGGAGCTGCAGCTCCTTTTCGGCCGTCACGGGATCGCCTGCCTGCAGGGCCTTGACCGCTTCCTCCATGCCGGCAGCGGCGGGCTGGGCGGCGAGCAACAGGGTGGCCACGGCGAGGGGCAGGGCGGCGCGGACGAAACGAACGAGATGCACGGAAGAAGCCTCCGGGAAGCACTGCCGGTATTGGCGGAACGACGGATCGTCTAGCATGGAATTGAGGCCGAAACACGAACCCGGACGGCCTTGCGAACGAGGGAGGAACTCATGCTCGAACAACTTGCGGGCCTGGTGAACGACGACGCTGCCCTGGTGCGGCGCGGCCGGCATCTCAGCGGCGCCTTCCTGGTGGAGGCCCGTCCGCGGTCATGGCTGATCCATGTGCTGCGGGGCCGGATCGAGAAGGTCGAGGAAGGTCCTTTCGTCATGCCCTCCTGGCGCTTTGCCCTGCGTGCCGACGAAACGAGCTGGCGGCGCTTCTGGCAGCCGCGGCCGGCTCCGGGCGACCATGACCTGCTTGCCCTCGTCCGCCGCGGGCTCCTGAAGTTCGAAGGGGATCTCCAGCCGCTGATGGCGAACCTGCTTTACATCAAGGGCGTGCTCGAGGCGCCGAGAGCGGCGGCCAGGCCGAAGGGAGCATCGTGATGACCGTGGGACTCGAGCCGATCGTCGGCCGCTACCTGTCGCTCGATTTCGACGGAAGGCGCTATCGTGTCTACTTCGAGGAGGCCGGCGAGGGGATTCCCTTGCTCTGCCTGCACACCGCCGGCGCCGACGGCCGGCAGTATCGCGGTGTGCTGAACGATGCCGAGGTCACCAAGCGCTTTCGCGTCATCGCCTTCGACATGCCATGGCATGGCAAATCCTCGCCGCCGCAAGGGTTCGAGCGCGAGGAATACCGGCTGACACGGGACTTCTATACCGGGTTCGTCGTGGCCTTCTCCGATGCGCTGTCGTTGCAGAGTCCGGTGGTGATGGGCTGTTCGATCGGCGGTCGCGTCGTGCTCAACCTCGCCGCGACCCATGCCGATCGTTTCCGCGCGCTGATCGGCCTGCAGGCGTCGGCGCATGTTGCGCCCTACTACGATACCGACTGGCTGCACCATGCCGATGTCCACGGTGGCGAAGTGTGCGCCGGCATCGTTTCGGGGCTGGTCGGGCCTGACGCGCCGGGCATCCATCGCTGGGAAACCCTCTGGCACTACATGCAGGGCGGCCCCGGCGTCTTCAAAGGCGATCTCCATTTCTACAAGGTCGACGGCGACCTTCGCCAACGCATTGCGGCGATCGATGCCAGCCGTTGTCCGCTGTTCCTGCTGACGGGGGAGTACGACTATTCGTGCTCGCCCGCCGAGACCGAGGAGGTAGCCGCCCTGGTGCCGGGAGCCCGGTGCACGATCATGCCGGGACTTGGGCACTTCCCGATGAGCGAAGATCCCGAGCGCTTTCTCGAACACCTGCGACCGGTTCTTTCGGAAATTGAAGAATCGGGGCGAGGGGCCGGCTAATTGCAGCGAGTTTCGTCCGTGTGGCGGCATCGTCCACGTGGCGACACTCGCAAGGCCTTGAAATTCATGAGGATTTTGCGCCTCCACAATATATCTGCGCGTTTCCTGCACTCCCTTTTCCGACTATCTGGCTCACAGAATTTGAGGAATCGTTGACGTTTTGACGAGGGTCTCGAAAGGAGATATGCAGATTTGCAACTAACCCGGTGTTAAACCCGTGTTAGAGTGCCCTTGTAGAAATACAGACAGCCCGCCGGCGGCCTCCCAAGCCGCTCAATCGAAGCCCCTTCCCACACACCCCAAGGCTTCGATTACCCCACACCCAGGCGGGCTTATAAGGAAGGCCGGTCGTCCCCAAGCGGCCGGCCTTTCGTATTTTCGAGTTTCACGATCATCTCGTTGAAATCTGCAGAGAAATGCCGGCCTGCCCTGCAGGGGATGATTATTGCTCAATCTCTGCAAGATCAGATCACCCAAAAACGCCTATCTCAATCATAAAAAATGCAGTGATTACGGGAATTTTAATCCGCGTGATATGCATTTTTGCAAGTTACGCAGAAACCGACGAATGCTAGAGTCGATCGACTGAAGCAAATCTCTTTCTGTTGGGTTCCAATGAAGATTGTCGGATTCGCGGTTGATGTGTCGCGCTCACGGGACGAGCGCATCGTACAGGGCCAGCGAGTTCGTCAATCCCTGATCCGGGCGACCCTGGACCTTATCCAGGCGGGCGATGCCGAGCCGACGTCCGGTGCCATTGCAACCATCGCCGGCCTCTCGAGCCGGACGCTCTTCCAGCATTTCATCCGCCTGTCCGATCTCTATGCCGCTGCCTTCGAGCTCGCCGTCAGCCGCGCCTTCGGGCCGGACCGGCAGGTCGACAGCGCGGCATCGCTTGCCAGCCGCGTCGCCCTTCTGGTTTCAGACCGTGCGCAACTCTTCGAGGAATGGCTGCCGGTATGGCACTTTGCCGAGCGCGTCCGACACGCGGCGCCGGCCGTTGGCGCCGGTCTGGCGCATCTGCGCGGCATTCTGCGCGAGCGAATTGCCGCGTGGTTTGCCATTGAACTCGAAGCGCTCGATCCGGTCGCACGCGATCATGCGCTCGATTCGCTCGATCGCACCTTCGGTCTCGATAGCTGGATGAATATGCGCGAGCGACAGCGTCTGTCGCCGATGCACGCGTCGCGGACCTGGCGCTTCACGGCCGAGGCGATCGTGCAACGGGCCCTCACCGGATCGGGTCCGTCATCGGCAGCTGCCTGAGACGATGAAAGGGAGACGGATGCCCGTCTCCCTTCATGTCGGTCAGGGCGGGTAGGCTAGTTGGCCTTCGCCTGGAACTTCTGATGGCACGCGCCGCAGGTCTTGCCGGTATCGGCAAAGGCCGTCGCAAGCGCCTCGGCGTTGCCCGAACCGGCCGCCACCGCGAGCTTGTCGTAAGCGGCGTCCGACGCCTTGCTGGCGGCTTCGAAGCCCGCCCAATCGGTCCACACGGCCGGAAGCGCGCGGGTCTCGCCCTTGTCGGAGCCGGCCGGGAACATCTTCAGAAAAGCCGCTTCGAGCGTCTTGAGCTTTGCGGCCTGCTCGACGGCAGGAGCGGTCGGTCCCTTGGCATCGACGATCGCCTTGATGGCGCGCATCGCGGCGGCGGTCTGCTTGCGATTGTCCTTGCGCTGGGCGATCACGTCGCCCTGGGCCATCGCGATCGTCGCGCCGCCCACCATCGCGCCGGCCGCCAATGCGCCGACCAACGCCACCACCAAAGTCTTTCTCATAGGCCCATCCCCTTTGATTCTCACGGTCGACGGGCAGTTTACACCTCGCCGACGACTCCTATGTTGCAGAGGTTGGCGCGGAAAGCGAACGGGCAGGCGGCCCACGATCCATCACGACTGCGTGTGGTGCCTTCGGCCTGGTCCTTGCCTACAGCCATGGTGACTCGACTATTCTGGGCCCTCGCAAGGAGATGATGACCGATGGCCGGCAAGAACGACAAGATCCTCGTCTGGGACGTACCCGTCCGTTTGTTCCACTGGGTGCTCGTTGCCCTGATGGCGACCTCGTACTTCAGTGGACGGGCCGGTGGCGACTGGATGCAGCTTCATTTCTGGTCCGGCTACGCCATCCTGACCCTGCTGCTCTTCCGTCTCGCCTGGGGCTTCGTCGGCAGCACCACCGCGCGCTTCGCCAGCTTCCTGAAGGGTCCAGCGGCGGCGTTCACCCATGTCGCGCACTTCTTCCGCAAGGAAGGTCCGCGCGACGTCGGGCACAATCCGCTGGGGGGTGCGATGGTCCTCGTCCTGATCTTCGCCGTCCTGGCCCAGGTCGTGACCGGATTGTTCACCGCCGACACCGACACCGGCATGGTCAACGGGCCGCTTGCCCTCAAGGTCGCCGACAAGTGGGTCGAGCGGGCCACCGATTTCCATGCCTGGTGGATCAACATGCTGCTCATCCTGGTGGCGGTCCACGTCGCGGCCGTCGTGCTCTACCTCGTCCTGAAGCGGCACAATCTGATCGGGCCCATGATCACCGGCCGCAAGCGCATCGACCAGGCGATCGAGCCGGGCGCGCCCGCACCGCGGCTCGCCTTCGCATCGAGCCGCCTTGCGATGTCTGTCCTGCTCGCCTGTGCCGCTTTGGTGTATTTCATCGTCCGCGCGGGCGGCTGACCTGCTCGCGCGGCCTTGCTGGTCTGAAACCACCCCTCTAGGGTGGCTTTAACCACAGTGAAATTTGGATTTTGCACCATGAAATTTACCGGTACCGACTCCTACGTTGCCAGCGACGACCTGCGCGTGGCGGTGAACGCGGCGATCGCGCTGCAGCGTCCGCTGCTCATCAAGGGCGAGCCTGGCACCGGCAAGACCGTCTTGGCACATGAAGTCGCCAAGGCGCTCAACGCTCCGATCATCGAGTGGCACATCAAGTCGACCACCAAGGCGCAGCAGGGCCTCTATGAGTATGACGCGGTCTCGCGCCTGCGCGACAGCCAGCTCGGCGACGAGCGCGTGAAGGACATCGCCAACTACATCAAGAAGGGCAAGCTGTGGGAGGGCTTCACCGCCCCGGTCCGCCCCATCCTGCTGATCGACGAGATCGACAAGGCCGACATCGAGTTCCCGAACGATCTGCTGCAGGAACTCGATCGCATGGAATTCTACGTCTACGAGACGCAGCAGACCATCAAGGCGACCGAGCGCCCGATCGTCATGATCACCTCGAACAACGAGAAGGAACTGCCGGACGCCTTCCTGCGCCGCTGCTTCTTCCACTACATCCGTTTCCCCGATCGCGAGACGATGACGCAGATCGTCGACGTCCACTTCCCCGACCTGCAGCGCAACCTGCTGCGCGAGGCGCTGAACGTGTTCTACGACATCCGCGAAGTGCCGGGCCTCAAGAAGAAGCCGTCGACTTCCGAGCTGCTCGACTGGCTGAAGCTGCTGATGGTCGAGGACATGTCTCCCGAATCGCTGCGCTCCAAGGATTCCAAGCAGCTCATTCCGCCGCTGCACGGCGCGCTGCTCAAGAACGAGCAGGACGTGCACCTGTTCGAGCGTCTGGCCTTCATGGCGCGGCGGGAGCAGCGCCAGTAATCACTGCTGAGAGGAGAACGCGATGTTCATCAACTTCTTCCTCGAGCTGCGCAACGCCAAGCTGCCGGTCTCCATCAAGGAATATCTTTCCCTGATGGATGCGATGGACAAGGGAGTCGCCGACTACAGCGTCGACGATTTCTACTATCTGTCGCGCGCCGCGCTGGTGAAGGACGAGCGCAACCTCGACAAGTTCGACCGCGTGTTCGGCACCGTCTTCAAGGGGCTCGAGGCATTGCCCCCCGAGGGCATTGCCGCCGAGATCCCCGAGGAATGGCTGCGCAAGCTGGCCGAGAAGCTTCTCACCGAGGAGGAGAAGAAGCAGATCGAGTCGATGGGCGGCTGGGAGAAGCTCATGGAGACGCTGAAGAAGCGTCTCGAGGAGCAGCAGAAGCGGCACCAGGGCGGCAGCAAGTGGATCGGCACCGCCGGCACCTCGCCGTTCGGCGCCTACGGCTTCAATCCCGAGGGCGTGCGCATCGGCCAGGACAAGGGCCGCGAGGGCCGCGCCGTCAAGGTGTGGGACAAGCGCGAGTACAAGAACCTCGACGACACGGTCGAGATCGGCACGCGCAATATCAAGATCGCGCTGCGCCGCCTGCGCAAGTTCGCGCGCGAGGGGGCCGAGGTCGAGCTCGACATGCCCGACACGATCCGCTCGACGGCGCGCAATGCCGGCTATCTCGACATCAAGATGGTGCCGGAGCGTCGCAACAAGGTGAAGCTGCTGATCCTGTTCGACATCGGCGGCTCGATGGACGCGCATATCCGGGTCTGCGAGGAGCTGTTCTCGGCGGCCCGTTCGGAGTTCAAGCACCTCGAATTCTTCTACTTCCACAACTGCCTCTACGAGAAGCTGTGGAAGGACAATCGCCGCCGTCACGTCGACACCTTCTCGACGGCGCAGATGCTCCATACCTATCCGCCCGACTACAAGGTGCTGTTCGTCGGCGACGCCTCGATGAGCCCCTACGAAATCGCCTATCCCGGCGGCTCGGTGGAGCACTGGAACGAGGAAGCGGGCCAGGTCTGGATCCAGCGCGTGGCCGACACCTATCGCAGCATGGCGTGGCTGAACCCGGTGCCGGAACGGCACTGGAGCTACACGCCGTCGATCCAGCTGCTGCAGCAGCTGACGAGCAACCGCATGTTCCCGCTCACCCTGGGCGGCCTCGACAGCGCGATGAAGGAACTCAACAAGTAGGACCGCGTCTGCGGCTCACCCCCTCCCTGCCTCCCCCGTCTGACGGGGGAGGTGCCCGAAGGGCGGAGGGGGAGGGCCCCAGTGACGGTCCGTCATAGGAGGAGATCAAGATGAAGACCGGCCCGGCAGTCGCGGAAATCCTGAAGCGCGAGGGGGTCGAGTATCTCTTCGCCTATCCCGTCAACCATCTGATCGAGCACTGCGCCGCGATCGACATTCGTCCGATCATCGTGCGCCAGGAGCGCATCGGCCTGCACATGGCCGACGCCATGTCGCGCATGACCAAGGGCCGCAAGATGGGCGTGTTCTGCATGCAGAGCGGTCCGGGCTCGGAGAACGCCTATGGCGGTGTCGCGCAGGCCTACGGCGAATCGGTTCCGCTGCTGGTCATCCCGGCCGGCTATCCGCGCCGCATCGCGCATGTGCCGCCGAACTTCAATTCGACCATCACCATGGCGCATGTCGCCAAGCACGCCGAGCCGATCACCTCGGGCGCCGACATCGAGAACGTCATGCGCCGGGCCTTCAGCCTGCTGCGCAACGGCCGCGGCTCGCCGGTCATCATCGAGTTCCCGGCCGAGGCCAATGGCGAGGACGCGCCCGATCCGCTGACCTACGAGCCGATCAAGCCGACGCGCTACGGTCCCGATCCGGCCGCCGTGAAGGAAGCCGCCAAGGTGCTGGTCGAGGCCAAGCGCCCCGTCATCTATGCCGGCCACGGCGTGCACTGGGCGGAGGCCTATGACGAGCTGAAGGAACTGGCCGAGCTCCTGGCGATTCCCGTCTGCACCTCGCTGCAGGGCAAGAGCAGCTTCGACGAGACCCACCCGCTGTCGCTGGGGTCCGGCGGCCGCGCCTATCCGAGGCAGGTCCGCCACTTCCTCGACACGTGCGACGTGCTGTTCGGCATCGGCTGCTCCTTCACCGAGACCAACTTCGGCATCTCGATGCCGAAGGGCAAGACGGTGATCCACACCACGCTCGATCCCAACCATCTCAACAAGGACGTGCGCTGTCAGTACGGCCTGATCGGTGACGCCAAGCTCGCGCTCCGCGCCATGATCGACGAGTGCAGCAAGCTGGTCGGGGGCAAGAAGCGTGACGCCGCGCCGGTCGTGGCGGAGATCAAGCCGATCGCCGACGCGTGGCTCGACGAGTGGATGCCCAAGCTCACCAACGACGAGGCGCCGCTCAATCCCTATCGCGTGCTCTGGGACCTGCAGCACACTGTCGACAAGGCCAACACCATCATCACCCACGACGCCGGCAGCCCGCGCGACCAGCTCTCGCCGTTCTGGAAGACGACGGCGCCGCACACCTACATCGGCTGGGGCAAGACCACACAGCTCGGCTACGGGCTCGGCCTCGCCATGGGCGCCAAGCTCGCCTGCCCCGACAAACTCTGCATCAACGTGTGGGGCGATGCGGCCATCGGCTTCACCGGCATGGACTTCGAGACGGCGGTGCGCGAGCGCATTCCGATCATGTCGATCCTGCTCAACAACTTCTCGATGGCGATCGAGCTGCACATCATGAAGGTGTCGACCGAGAAGTACCGGTCGACCGACATCTCCGGCGACTATGCCGCCATGGCGCGCGCCTTCGGCGGCTATGGCGAGCGCGTGACCCGGCCGGAAGACATCATCCCGGCGATCAAGCGCGGCATCGAGCAGACCCAGAAGGGCGTGCCCGTGCTGCTGGAGTTCATCACCTCGAAAGAAGTGACGATCTCGACGCCGAAGTGACGGCAACGACCCGGTCAAAGCTTCTTCCGGGATTCCAGTGGGCGATTGTGGAGCTGCAGCACCACGACTTTCGGCTCGACTGGGACACGGCAAGATGCTCGCCAAGCAAGACATGCCAGCACAGCGCGCGGGCACGCCGAAGCCGCGTGCGGTCGGGATCGACGAAATCTCGATCCGCAAGGGCCACAGCTATCTCAACGTGGTCAGCGACCTCGGTCGCGGCGGGCGACCTCGTTCGACGGTAGCCTTCGACACCGAGGTCGTCTGAGGAAGGTGAGGCGGCTCTATGCAGTCAATCCGGGCGTCGCAATACCCAGATCGACACTGGAAGGAAAGCAAGCTCGAGTACGACGTAAAACATCAGCAGAGACGACGGACGCCCGTCCAGTACGAGGCTCAGCAAACGCCCCGCTACGAGGCCGCCGGAGAACAGCGCCGTGGTCAGGATGGCGGCGTTTCTATATCGGGCATCGAATGCGGCGTACAACCAGAACAATCCTAACGCCAGGTACAGGCCCATGAGCGCGCGAAGGACATGGGCGAGGTCGATTGCGCGCTTCTCTGTGTCGAAAAAAGTCGCCAGGAACAGCTGCGGAGCGACGCCATAGAGAAGGGCGATGACGGCCACCGAGCAAAAGGCGAGAATCAGATAGTATTTCTTGATGTTCACTGGAAACATCCCCCCTGTTTTCGAATGTCTAATGCCGAACTCTGTAAGCCCGCCTGTGGCAGCTGATTTTTTCCCGGATGCACCCAAGGAAACAATGGCGCCTGCACGGTCACGTCGGGCGTTGCATGGGTTGACGTTTTCTCACCTCCCGACCCCGACAGGACCTGCAAACTGAGCGTGACTACCTTCAGGCACGCTTGCGGGTGCGGGTGCGGCGGAATGGACGACTACGGCGGCGCTATCCGCCGCGAACTCGATGCCGAGCGTCGGCAGCGTCGTGATCATGCGCTTGACGGCCTCACGCTGGATGGCAGCAGGATTGTTTGGCCGTGCCGTGAACTTGAAGCGCGCAACCAGCGCGTTGCCGGTGATATCGGCGATACCCTGCATCTTGAAGGGTGCGATGATGTCGTTCTTGATCGACGGGACTTCCAGCATGTCGGCTCCGATCTTCTTGGCCGCCTTGCGCAGCTTCTCAATGTCCGTGTCGCGAGCGAAACGCAGGTTGAACTTCACCGTGAGCCAGTCCCGGCTGAAGTTGGTGATCTGACCCAACTGACCGAACGGGATGGTATGTACCTGGCCGTTCTGGTGGCGCAGCTTGATCGAGCGCAGGGTGAAGCCCTCCACGGTGCCCTTCGCCTTGCCGCAATCGATGTACTCACCAACTCTGAAGGCATCGTCGGACAGGTAGAAGATGCCAGAGACGATGTCTTTCACCAGGGTCTGGCTGCCGAACGAAATAGCGATGCCGAACACTGACGCGCCGGCGATGAGCGGCGTGATGTTCACGCCGAAGGATTCGAGTGCGACCATGACGGCAACGAGAGTGATCAGAGTGGCCGCTGTCCGGCGCAGCAATGGCATCATGGTGCTGAGGCGAGAAGCAGGCGCACCTTGCTCGTCGCTTTCGCCCAAGGCGTCTTCCGCGCCTTTGCGCGCCATATAGGGCTCAGTCAGGTATTTGAAGAGTTCCCAGAGCACGAAGGCAACGAATAGCGTGACGCCAGCCGTGCGCGAGGAGCTTGTCAGCTGAATCCAGTCGCTGGCGTCGACCAACGCCAGGACGTTAACGGCCCAGGTCTCCGCCAGCGCAACCGTGACGGCCAGGAGTGCTGCGACACGGACGCAGCGGGCGATGACATCGGGCAGCAGCACCCTGTTCGACGCTGGCGTCAGTCCCTCAAGCTGCGAATCGAAGCGCCGCACCAGTGCCTGCATCAGGGTCTCGAAGATCATTAACCCGGACACGAGGCCAAGGGTCAAAAGCATCGCGGCAGCCACCACCGGCCGGCCAAATACCGCTGCCTGAATGAAGGAGCCCGAGAGAATGATGAAGAAGATCGGCGCGACGACGTTCCAGTGCCGCCCCACGACGCCGGCCAGCGGGGCCACCTTGCTCAGGCCACCGAACCATTGACGCGCAGCTTCGCGCGATCGGAACGCGAACAGTAGCAGGGCGGTCAGCGCAGCAAGGGCGACGATCACCTGGAACATCGCCAGCGTTGCAGGCGCCAAGGTGCCCGACATCAAGAAGCTTCCAAGGGTCCGCAGCGCAATGATGACCGCAACGAGGGCGGAGAGGTTGAGTTGCAACGACCGCGCCTCGGTGTCGCCAACGTCGCAAAGCCTGGCAGCAGGCAAGGCGGGCTGGAGCAGCCAGGCGGCCATGACGGCGATGATCCGCCAGTTCACCAGACTTGCCAGGATGGCCGCTCCAAAGCGGTCCTGCGGCGTCATGCCGGCAAACCAGTGGCTGCTGGCTCCGTCGCAAATCAACCAGGCGGCGCCGACTGCCATAGCCTGCAGCAGGGCGATGGCGCCGAGCGGCCCGAGAGACTTCACACCGCCGCGGGGATCTGCGCGTTCGGCCAGTCTCACGAGGTAAGGACGAAGCGCCCTGCGGACCGCCCATTCGGCCGCCAGGGCGAACGCGACGAGCGCCGTCACCAGCAAGGCGAAGGTGCCAGCACTGCGCCCGCTCTGGCTGCTGTTGTCCAGGACATTGGGCAAGTCGCCAAGGGTCGCCATGAGGTTCGGTAGCGCCGCGAAAGCAATCCCGAGTCGCTCGACAAGAAGCGCGATGGGGCGCGGTCCGTTGGCCGGCGCCGTGTGCACGATCTTTGGAGCAGGCGGCGCTTTGCCTGTCTCTGCGGAAGGTTCGTTCGCAGCCTGGACCGGCGGCCCGATGCGGCCGTCGGCTTCCAGCCGGTCGGCAACCGCGTTGGCGATACCACGGACCAAAGTGTCGAACTGCTGCTCGGAAAGGCCGAGCGTTGCTCGCGCCTCTGCCGGTAAGTTCTGGGCCCAGGCAGCGGGCGTCATGCCGATGAAAATGATGAGGCAAACGAACAGTCTGGTCATGACGGTTTCTCTCGGCTGCAAGAGCAGAAGTGATACACTTTGCCGGACTGTGCAATCGCCTTGCCGAGAGGTAATCCATCAAGAAACGGCCTTCGCCGGGCGATTCTACGGGTTTCCGCATGCCGGCGCGTCAAGTGACCGATTGCATTTTGCGATTTGTTGCAATTTGCAAAGACACGGCCTCAGGTAATGCAAACCTGAATGATCATCTTGCCTGCAGGCCTCGATTCAAGATTCCTCGCTACGCTCGGGATGACGTCTTCACCGATGAGGTTGCCATCCCGAGCGTAGCGAGGGATCTTTCGCGTCCGACGAACGAGGTGTGCATGACAAAAATCCTCACTCCCACTTCCGAACACAACGTCGCGGCCCACGATGGCCTCTGGATGAGTCCCGTCGATGCCGAGCGTGTCACGGGCTGGACCCTGAAGCCCGAGGGCATGTGCCGCGCCGATCTGTGCGTGCCGCTGCCCGCTTCCGCGCTCGCGCCCAACGAAGTCGACCTTGAGGCTTTCTGGAAGAAGCTGGGCGGTCCCGTGGTCGCCAGCGAGGCGCGCGACGTGTGGGCGCTGGGGGCGCCGGCCGAGGAGCGCAATGTCGCGCTCGAAGGGCTGGACGCGCCCGACTTCACCTTGCCGGATCTCGACGGCGTGCCGCGCTCGCTTTCGCAGCTGCGTGGCCGCAAGGTGTTCCTCGCTACATGGGCCAGTTGGTGAGGCTGCCGTTTTGACTTGCCCGTGTGGCAGGCCCTCTACGAAGAACTGAAGGACAAGGGGTTCATGGTCGTGGCCGTGGCGCAGGAAAGCCGCGGCGCCGAGCATGCCCGGCCGTGGATCGAACAGGCGAAGTCGTCCTACTGGCAGCTGATCGACGTCGAGCATCGCCTCGAGGATCTCTACAATCTCGTGAACGTGCCGCAGGCGATCTGGATCGACGAGCAGGGACGGATCGCCCGCCCACCCGAGACGGCCGGCTCGACCGATCATTTCCGGCGCATGGATCTCGCGACGCGCACGATGACTCCGCAGGACCAGGCCGAACGCCTGGCGGCACGGCAGGCCTATCTCGACGCGGTTCGCGCCTGGGTCGCCACCGGCGCGCATGCGTTGCCGGGTGACGAGGCGCGCGCAGCCCTGCCGAAGGTCACGCCCGAAATCGCCGAGGCGCGGGCACGTTTCCGGCTGGGGCTTTGGCTGCGCGCGAACGGCCGCGCCGCCGAAGGCGATCTGCAATTGGCGGAGGCAAGCCGCCTGCACCCCGAGTCGTGGAGCCTGTGGCGCCAGGCGGCCGATCTCGACGAGGTCGGAAAGGCCTCGGGGCCGGAGTTCTGGGAGCGCGTACAGGCGCTTGGCGATCGTCCGTACTATCCGCCGGCCAAACTGTAGTTCGCGAGCGACACGGAACCGACACAGAGGGTTGATGGTTTTCGAGGCCATCACACCTCCGTGAGAGCGGGACGGTTGCTTAGGCGGCAGGGCCCTCGCTGGGCTACGTTATTTCTATATTTCCTGAACAACGGGAGACTGGGATGGCTGTTCTCAACGTCAACGGCAAGGCGGTCGACTACACTGCCGATCCGGAAACGCCACTGCTCTGGGTGCTGCGTGAACAACTGGGGCTGACCGGCACCAAGTATGGCTGCGGGATCGCGCAATGCGGCTCCTGCACGGTCCATATCGACGGTGCGCCGGTGCGTTCGTGCAGCATTCCGGTGAATGCCGTGGGCACGAAGAAGATCCTCACCATCGAGGCGCTGGCCGCCAACGGCGTGCTGAACAAGATCCAGAAGGCCTGGGTCGAACTCGATGTGCCCCAGTGCGGCTACTGCCAGAGCGGCATGGTGATGGCGGCGACGGCGCTGCTCGCCGCCAAGCCCAATCCGACCGACAAGGATATCGACGAGGCGATGACCAACATCTGCCGCTGCGGCACCTACCAGCAGGTCCGCGCCGCCATCCACGCCGCCGCCAAGGCTTAAGGGGAGGGACGCATCATGACGATCCAGACATCTCTCGGCCGTCGCGGCTTCCTGGTCAGCGGCGCCGCCGTTGCCGGCGGCTTCTCGCTCGGCTTCCACCTGCCCTTCGACGAAAGCGTGGCGCATGCCCAGTCGGTCAAGGAACTGAACGCCTGGGTGGTCATCCATCCCGACGACAAGGTGGTGATCCGCATCGCCCGCTCCGAAATGGGCCAGGGCACGCTCACCGGCCTCTGCCAGCTCGTGGCCGAGGAGCTCGAGTGCGACTGGAACAAGGTCACCTGGGAATATCCGACGCCCGGCGAGAACCTGAAGCGCAACCGCGTCTGGAAGAACTTCTCGACCGGCGGCAGCCGCGGCATCCGCGAAAGCCAGCAATATGTCCGCGAGGGCGGCGCCATCGCGCGCGAGATGCTGATCGCGGCCGCGGCCAAGCAGTGGAACGTGCCGGCCGCGGAATGCAGCGCTGCCAACAGCACCGTCACGCACAAGGGATCGGGCAAGACGCTGACCTACGGCGCTCTCGCCGCGGCGGCCGCCGAACTCGAGCCGCCCAAGGAAGTGAAGCTCAAGGATCCCAAGGACTGGAAGGTCGCCGGCAAGCCGCTGAAGCGGCTCGACACGGTAGAGAAGGTCACGGGCAAGCAGATCTACGGCATGGATCACACGATGCCGGGCATGCTCAACGCCACCGTGCGCGCCTGCCCGGTGATCGGCGGCAAGCTCAAGGACTTCGACGCTGCCAAGGCCGAGAAGATGCCGGGTGTGAAGAAGATCTTCGCCATCGACGGCAATGCCGTGGTGGTCGTGGCCGACACCTACTGGCAGGCCAAGACGGCGCTCGATGCCGTCAACACCAACTGGGACATCGGCGAGCTTGGCAAGGTCTCGACCGAGACGATCAACGCCATGCTGAAGGAAGGACTCGAGGCCAAGGAAGCCTTCGTCGGCAACAAGGCGGGCGACGCCCAGAAGGCGATCGAGGGTGCGGCCAAGAAGGTCGAGGCCGTCTACAGCTTCCCCTATCAGCACCATGTCACCATGGAGCCGATGAACGCCACGGCGCGCTATACGGCCGACAAGTGCGAGGTCTGGTGCGGTACGCAGAACGGCGAGGCGGCACTGGCTGCGGCGTCGGAAGCGGCCGGCCTGCCGGTTGCCAAGTGCGAGGTCTACAAGCTGATGCTGGGTGGCGGCTTCGGCCGGCGCGGCCGGTCGGACTATGTG
>CANIEC010000097.1 GCA_947466085.1 Rhodospirillales bacterium | reverse complement strand
GGCGGATTCCAGACCACCCTGAGCTACACGCCGACCGACGTGATGCTGAATCTGACGGCCGCGCTGGGCGGCGGCACGGCGCTGAGCCGCAACCAGGGCAATGTGGCGAATGCGCTTAACACGAGTTTCAATTCCGGCAACTCGCTCTCGAGTGGGCTGTATGGCCTGTTCTCGATGTCGGGGCCGCCGTTGGCGAATGCACTGAACAGCCTGTCGGGTGAGGCGCAAACCGGGGCGCAGACGGCGGCGTTCACCTTCGGCAACCAGTTTCTCAACACTGTGCTGGGCAGCACCGGCAGCGGCGGCCTGGGCGGGAGCTTGCAGCAGGCCGTGCAGTACGCCTCCCTGGATGCCAATGAGGCCGGCCCCGAGCCGCGCCGGCTGCGCGGCTGGCTGGCGGGATTCGGCGGTTATGGCTGGCTGGACGGGGCGTCGGGTTCATCGTCGGTGCAGACCACGACACAGGGACTGGCGATGGGTGCCGACTGGACCTTCGACGGCGGGAGGCTGGGCGTGGCGGTGGCGAGCGGCAGCTCGAACTGGTTTCTCGCAAGCGGGTTGGGCAGCGGGCTGGGTAATGTGTTGCAGATCGGTCTCTACGGTCGAACCGGGGCAGGCCCACTGTACGCCGCGGTTGCCGGGGGCTGGGGCGTGCATGGGGTTTCGACCAATCGCTCGGTGGGCTTCCTCGGCGACTTCATGAGCGCCAACTATACGGTGAACACATGGTCCGGCCGGGCCGAGTCAGGCTACCGGATCGCGCTGCGCGATCACGGGCTGACGCCGTTCGTCGCCGTGCAGGGTCAGGCTGCAAACCTGCCGGGTTTCTGCGAGACCTCACGGACCGGCAGCGGCGCGGCGCTGTGCTTCAATGCAAAGACGGCGACGTCGCTGCGTTCGGAACTGGGCATCGAGGGCGATGCAAACCTCGGCACGGTGCTGGGCTCAAAGGCCCGGCTACAGGCCCGGCTGGCATGGGCGCACGAGTACGAGACGACCGGGACGGCCACGGCGTGGTTCCAGTCTCTGCCCGAGTCGAGTTTCTCGGTCTCGGGTACGCCACTGCCGGCCGACATCGGGCTCGTTCGGGTGCTGTCGGAGATCGAACTCAACGGGACATGGTCGTTCCGCCTGCAGGGTGATGCGGAGTTCGCAGGCAACTACGGTTTGCTGGCTGGCACCGCTCGTATCGTCGCGCGTTGGTAATTCGACGAAGCGTTCCGGGATGCTCTCCGTACCGGCAATGTCCTGAAGGCCGCCGCCCGCGGCGGCGTCTTCCCACACATGGGCCGCGGAGCAGAGTCGTCCGACGCGCGGCCCGCCAGATGCTTTTGGCGCCCTACCCCGGGTGACTCGTTCGATCGCAACGCTACCAGAACGATCGCCCGGCTGGCTGTGCTGCGGCCGGAACCGAGAAGTGCGCATGCGCAATTGTCAATTGCGTGTCCTGAAGTTCAAATACGATGGTAGCTCGACCGGATGTCGTTTGGTGATGCTCGTCGACGCAATACCCAAAGCGGCAATCGAAAGCTACGATGACGGTGCCACCTGACACGCGTGTAGTCGTATGTCCCCTCTCGATGGATGAAGCCTCTGCCTGGGCCCAGTCCCGCTGAAGATGCTCGCGAATGTTCGCCAGACCGATACAGCGTTCATCAGGCCCCGTGCCGAATACTACAACGCCCGTATCGGCGGCAAAGGCCCGGCTTGCCCGTTCCATGTCGCGCTCCCGATAGGCTTCAAGCCAGGCATCCGTGGCGGCCAGCGCGGCCTGGGCCAGATCCAGGCTTGTCATGTTCTTCACTCGGCTCCTTCAAATGCTCGCCGGTCAGCAACGGCCTCTATCTCAGCCCTGACCTGAGGCTGATCTCTCAGGAGTTGATGGAAGTCCTTCTTGTACAGAACGAGAAGATGGCTGTAGTCATCCGACACCACCTCGGCGTTTCGGGGCGCGGCGTTCAGCAACCCCATCTCGCCGAAGAAATCCCCGTCCTTTAGCTTGATCGGCTTTCCTTGCAGCGCCACGGTAACGCTTCCCGCTGCGATAAAGTACATTGCATCGGCCGGCTCGCCCTTGGCCACGAGCGTCTCGCCCGGCATCGCAACGTGCGCCCTCAATCGCTTGGCAATCGCCGCGATAGCCTGTCGATCGAGCGCCGCGAAGATCGGCACGCGGGAAATCATGTTGGCCAGATCGAGACTAAGATCGAACGGCGGACGCCCGGTCAGCGCATTGCGCCGCTGGCCAAGGCTGAAGCGGAGATCTTGATAGATTTCCCTGTTGATGACGCCTTCGCGCAAACAGCGCGCATATTCCATTGCCTCAAATCGAATACGGGCACGCTCGAGCTGACGCTTCTGTACCGCCGCGGCATACCCTGGATACCGCAGTGAAAGGGCCGCAAGAGCTCTCTGGACACCTGCCAGGCGCCTGCCCATGATATCCGCGAGCCGCACCTCGATGTCGGCGCCAAGAAGGCCGACGATGGAGACCTGATTGAGAGCGGCGAGCTCTATGAGGACGCTCTGAGAGACCATCAGGATTTCGAAGCGATCCGCCAGTCTCTTCTTCAAGAACCATTCGACGTCGAACCGTCTCTGCAGCCAGAGGGCCAGCCGATAGTCGCGGTCGGGGTGCGAGATGCGCTCGAGCCAGGTATCGTAGCCGGCTTCTCCGTGGTTGCGTACCTCATCGATGAGACGGTCGGATTCCGCGGCCAACCGTGCCACCATGCGCCGCGACAGGATTTGCTGATCAAACAGGGTGAGGTAGAGTTCCTTCTCTCGCGACGACAGCGCGACCAGACCGATTTTAAGGCGTTCGTCGATGCTGAGCGTCAATTCGTCCACCGGCGCTCCAGCGTCAGCCTTGTCCGGCGTGTCTGGGCTAGGCACAGTGCGCTCCACTTGTGCAAGTCGGCGGGCGACATTAGCCCGCGACAGCGCCAGTATCCTGTTGCGCAGCGCGATTTCCTGTCGGCTCAGGCTGTCGAGGCCAAGCACATGCAGGAATGGGCCGAGAGTCGTGCCGTTCACGACAAGAGTGAACAGTACGAACAGCGTCGCCGAGATCGCGATGAAGTTACGAGCCTCCTCGGGCAACCGCTGATCGACCGCCACCAACATGGCCAATACAACCGTCACCGCACCGCGCACGCCGCCCCATACCAGAATGGCCTTGTACCGCGCGTTGACGGGCTGAACGAGGCGCGCGGCCTCCAGGATCGGGAACATGCCAAAAACGACCAGGGCGCGCGAGGCGATGGCACCAACAACCACGGCCGCGGCCCCCCAAGCGTAGAGCCATTTGAAACCCATCAACACGTCGATCGCAAGCATCGAGGCGAGTACGAAGATCAGGCAACCTGCCCAGAATTCAAGGTGGGTCCAGACCTGCCGCAGGGCCGCCCACTGTCGGGGGTGCAGATGAGAGGGCCCGTAGGCCGCGACGGTGAGCGCCGAGATCACGACGGACACAACGCCCGATACCTGTACATACCGATCGGCGACCAGGAAGCTCAAATACGTCAAGCTCATGGTGACCGCGGCGATTGCGACGTCCGAACCGTCCAGCCGCGGCAGGATCACCATGGCGCCCCGGGCCATCGCGAAGCCCAGCAGGAGTCCGCCCACCGACTGCCAGACAAAATCACCAATCGCGCTCAGGGGATGAGTATGGATCTCGACGGCCAGCGGATCGGGGGCCGAACTCGAGATAAGAATGCTCGTGAACACGCCGAAGGCGGCGATGGCGACAGCATCGTTCAGCAACGATTCGCCTTCGGCCAGTATCGACAAGCGTTTAGGCGCACCGACATCCCGGAAGATCCCGACCACGACAGCAGGATCGGTGGTCGACACGACGGTTGCCAGAATAAGACAGACGACAATGTCGACCCCTGTCGCCAGCTGAACCGCACCCGCTACGCCGGCAATGCATACGAGCACGGCCACTACCGCCAGCAGCAACACCCCGGAGATTTCGTCCACCAAGCGGCGGACGTCCATCGTCAGGCCCGCCGAAAACAATAGCGGCGGCAGGAACAACGGCAGCAGAAGATCTGCATTGAGATGGAGCTTCTCGACCCCGACGAAGGCATCCTTCAGCATGGGAATCGGGATCGGAAAGTACAGGTCCGGGTCGAATATCCACAAGCAAGCCAGGCTGATGCCAGCGCCGGCGACCGCCAGCATAAGGGCATACGGCAGACCGGATTTGACGGCCAGCGGCACCAGCATGCTGGCGACAGCCAAAATCATGGAAATCGCGAGAAGAATATAGATCGTGTCAGTCACGAAGCGATCCCTCGCCCGGGGTTGATCGGGACCTTCATCGCCCTTACTTGGTCAAGAGACCGGGAAAGAGCGAGTCCGCTTTCCGGATGTAGCCAGGCACATCCTGGAGCCACTTCGTCTGAACAGAGGCGTCGTAGTTCAGATAGAGCTTTCCATCGACAATGCGGAACTTGCTGGGCTCGATGCTTACGAGGTTGCCGTTAGCCACCCCGAACGCGCAGTAACCGCCATATTGAGGCGCATACTTTTCCGGGTCCGCCTTGAAGAGATCCAGATGCTGCTGCGAGACGAACTTCCAACGCGCGCCGTTCCAGGAGAGGACAAAGGCATCCGTCCCCTTCTCGGCTCGGCCAGACGTGAAATACGAAACCGGATCGTAACCGAGGATCGCGGTATCGGTCCGTGTCTCGAAGAATCCCCCCGAAAGAGTATTGATGCGAGGCTGTTCGGCCCTAGCGGTGACAGGAACCAGAGGAGAGAGTGCGATGCCAGTTACCGCGCTGACGATAGCGATGAGCCTAATTGGGTTCAATTTGACCTCCATTCGTGTCTGGAAAGGCAGGGACGACCGCACTGCCATTCTTCAGTGCTTCGCAAGTCGCCGAAGCAGGTCGACTACACGGTCCTGGTGACTCCACGGAATGTAGTGATCGGCTCCGGAAATGATCTCGATATCGAGACGGGCCCTCGTCGCCATTCGCGCGAGATAGTCAGTGTTTTCGACCGGCACGAGGTTGTCCATCGCGCCATGCAGGCAATGGATGGGAACGGCCAGGTTTGCGAGAGTTCCCGCCTGCGCCTGCAGCCCTTCGCGAAGCATCAGGATTTCTTCGTTACAGGACCGGATGTCCGCAGGAACCAGGGTTCGGACCAAGGTGGCAGCTGCCAGCCGCTGGAACCAAAGAGCGCGCTCATGCGACGGGTCGAGAGAGGGTGCGAGCAGGACGCACGCTCGAACCCTGTGACGATGCCTTCTGGCCACCTCAAGGGCGACGGGACCACCGAAGGAATGCCCAACCATGACCAGCGCACCGTCGGGTGCGATTTCGTCCAGGGCCGCAGAAATACAGGCGCCCTGGGTAGCCACGCTGCGGCTGCAGCTACAGCTTGCGGAACTCCCGTATCCCGGCCGGTCGAATGCCAGAAGAGACAGGCTCGCCACGAGATTCCGATCGGCCAGGTAAGGCGCCCAGGCCCTCCAGCTTCCCGGGGAGCCATGCAACAGGACGATGGCCGTGCCGCCGCTTGCGTCCTGCCGACGCGGGCGCACATAGCCCAGCGCACCGCCGCATTCCGAACACCCTGTCCGATGCGCCGACACGTCGCACGATTCCAGGGTCGAGCGGCGCAGCGAGAATGGCGGACGCCGCGCGGTCGCGTAGGCCGCGGCAAGTTGCCATAGGGAAGGTCTCGAAAAGCTCATTGGCTAAAGTGTCGGGGGATAGCGGCGCGAGACAGCCGACTCGTGCTTCCAGGCTCGCACGATATCGATCAACGGTGCGGGACGGGCGCCGCCAGCACGGTTCTTTGCCCCGATTTCCCAGGCAAGACGATACTGGGCGGCGACATCTCTCCACGCCCGCAGCAGAGTGGTCCTGCTATCCCACACGTGTGTGACCTCGGCGCCTGCTCCGTTGAGCTCGATGATCCGAAAGGCCGGCTTTCCGGCCTGAATCTCGCGAAAATCCGAGAACCGGATGTCAAACCGGCCGAAAAAGAATCCCGGGATCGCCGCCGCGAGCTGATCAAACAGGGCCTCGAGTGCAGGCGTGATCAAAGCGTTGCCGTTGCGGAAGATCGTTCCCTTGGAGTGGTTTCCCGCAAATGCCAACCGGACCGTTTCCCCCGCGGGCACGATTTCGTTGAGCCGCTCGGCAAAGCGACCCAGGTAGATCTGCGACAGAATCCGCGCCCTTGGATCTCCGTCGATCAGTTGGGCAAGCGTCCGCCGTCCGTCGCCGGTGACTTCGGGAAAGTACTTTAGGGTGATCGATATGACGCGCCCCGCCCGCGAGTCCGGATCGCGCGCATAGAAGATGCCGGCCTCGCCCTCGCAAGCCACGAGTTCCTGAACGATGAACGCCTGATCGGCCGGAAAGGCTTCAACGTAAGCTCTAAGCTCGCACACCGTCGATACCTTGCGCACACCTGCCCCGCGGCAGCCGATGTCGGGCTTCACCACCAATGGTAAGGCAAGCTGCTCGCGCTCGAGGCACTCGAGAAGTACCACGAGGCACTCGTCCACCGAAGCCGTCCCCCTCCGGCAGCTCGTGAACCGGGGAACCAGGACAGGGAGTGAATCTCTAAGCCGCCCCAGGATATGGACTTTGGATTCGCCGACAAGGCCGCCCAGAGGGAAGCCGGGATTCGTTGCCGTGATGAGCGTGGCGCCCCGGTGGCGAATGGCCAGAGTGAACATGTACAGGCCAAGGGGCCCATAGAACCGCCAGATCGGCCAGAACTCGAAAAAGCTGACGAAGGGCGCCCGCAAGTCGAGCAGCGGCATGCCTGCACGGCCAATCTCCGCGCTGACAGGCTGGCCGTGCAGGGGCAGAAGACGAATCGCGCGCCCACGCTGCCGGAACAGCAACCTGAAGCTGGCGTAGCCCCCGACAGCAAGCAGTACCAGTTCAAGAGATGTCATGCCGATCGCGCGGTGAAGCCACGCTAGCAGTGTGCTTCCACCGTACAGGATGAGGGCCGTCCACAAGGCCACCGAGGGCAGGATCGTCAAGGTGAAGCGACCGAGGGGATAGCCGCAGACACCGGCCAACATGAACACCGGCAGGCGCGACGCGGGAACGAGTCGGGCCAGCACGAGTGCCGTGGTCGGCGCCCGGTTGAACGTCTCACCCGCAACCGCATAGGCACGGGTTTCCTGCATGCGGCGAACGAAGCGCAGCCCCCTGAGCCACCGACCGGCAGCGTAGAGACCAAGATCTCCGACAACGATCCCGGCGAACAGGCCCGCATATACCGGGACCTCGATATGGCCACGTTCCGAAATCAGCGCCGCGCCCAAGCCCAGCGCGACGTCCTCAAAAAGCAGGGTAAGCGACCCGAGCGCTACTCCCAGCCAAACTCCGTCGGTTCCACCCAACGCGCCGAGCAGCCCAGGAAAGTCCACGAGCGGAGACTTACCCGCGTCCCGGCAACAACCGGAATGCCAGCGCCTTCACAGTGCCGAAGTTCCGCACGATCAGGAATCCCGCGCAAAGCCAGACGCCGCAGGCGAGGCTGAAGAGCAATCCGCCGTCGCCCTGGATCACGACCCCCAGCGGGGTGAACAGGTGAAAGAAGAGAGCCCCGGTGATGATGCAGAACGCCAGGAGCGCCCCCAGGACGCGCAGTGTTCGCTGTCCGATGACGACTGACGCGAACAAAAGGATCGAGGCAACGAGCTCACCGCTACCGATCACCTTGGCGCTGAAGATCCCTCCAGGATCGAAAAGCCCCGCAACGAGAAACCCGGCGGCCCACTTGTCGAGCGTGCCGAAGATAAACTGCGTTTCGGGCGCGTTGGTGAACTTGAAAAATAGCGATTGGCCGAAGACGACTGTGATGAAGAGGCACGCAATAGCCTCGACGTACGGGTTGAAAGACTGTCTGCGAGCCATCTTGAAAGCCCTGAGTTCGGGTGCATCTACGCAAGCGAGCGAGCCAAAGGCTGCTTTCCGAAGGCTATATTGAAGGCGGTTTGCCGTGAGAAGTTCCCGAGCACCGGAGATGAAACCAAAATGGTTTTATCCGACGAGTCCCTGCAGCCTTCTCAGCAGGGCGCAGCTGCAACGCTACCGCGGGAACCCGTGGAAACTCCCGGAAGACACCTGCTGGGCCGCTGTCATTCGCATCGTCACACCCAACTTCGACCATGCGAGGCGCCCGGAAATGCGGTCTCAACGCATTGCCCGGTCGAGCCTTGCCCTGATGATCAGGAAGTAGGCGTACGTGATCAGGCAAACGGCAAAGTAGATGAACATGAGATACTTGCCGTTGAACGCGGCCTGGCCGTGAATCCCATTCGACCAGATGCCTGCCCACCCGAGAAGGTAAACTGCAGGAATGAGGATGAGGACGTGGGGCGAGAGGTGTCTTGCTCTTCGGCTGATCAGCAGAAAGGCAGCGCCTGTGAGAAAATTGGAAATCCCGAAGACGCCGAGAAGAAAGATCTGATCTTCGGGAACAGTTGCCATGTCAAACCTGGCAAAGTTGGCAGCAGACCACTTCAGAAGGAACGTATGCATGAATCCCCTCAAAAGGTCGTATGCGCCAACAATGGAAAGGACAATCGACGGCGCTCGATAGATGTCTTCAGGGTGCTTCATGAGGAGAACGTCCTTATCTCTCTTGAACGGCGGAGACGGTGTTGCCAGTCGAACCCTGGCTGGATGCTTCTGTCTGGTGTCCTGGACAGCACCTACGAGGCTTTCAGACCACCACGCTGCCGGATCGGCCAGACTTTCGACATTGCCCAACTCACGGCGACGCCCACCAGGCAGCCGAACACCACCTCGGCGACCTTGTGCAGCCCGTGCTCGACGCCGCTTACCACAGAGTGAGAGGATGCGCCTGAGGCGATGACGATGGCGGCCGTGATCGGCGCCTGGCGCCACATCGTCTGAACCTGAATGACATAGGACGAAAGCAGAACAGTGACGCCAAGGGCCAAGGGCAGTGTCCATTCGGCGGGCCCGCCAATGATCAGGAAGAGCAAGCCGACGATACCTCCCACCAGCACGTTGATGAGACGGCTCCTGAACATGCGTCTTGCCTCGTCCACCTGCGGATCCGCGGCCGCGACCATTGAGGCGATCGCCCAGAGCGGATTGGTGTCGGCAAGGTAAGCAAGCGCATACCAGATCAGGCTGGTCGCGATCGCCACGTTGCAGGCAAACCTAATACCCAGAATGTCTCTTGGCATGCACTTCACCTCGGCCTTCGGTCATCGTCACAACAGGCCGGTTACTGTAGAGGCCGGACTTCGTCTCGCTTGAGCCACCTATAGACGTCGGGACAAACGCATCCTGATGAAACCTCGGGAGGCACCGGCCTGTGGTGCCTGGCCTTGATAGAAGGTACGCCCTTTGGGAAAGGACAACGGGAATGCAGCCCTCTCGGTATGCGGGGTTGGCTCCAGTAGCGTCGGGCGGCCAGCGGCTCAACCAGGGGCCCGTTTCACAATGCAGTTTCCGCCCAGCAACTGCACCTCACTTACTCATGATCTCTGCATTTCCGCCGGAACGGTCTGACCGGCCTACAAGGAAGCCCTGTCCATCCCTACAACCGCAGCTGTCCGCGATTCGCGATCTTCGATTGATGACGACCGGGCCAACGTGTCGTGCACTCGATTGCCCGTAGCGGACGGAAGTGCCTCTTGCGAGAGGGCCCAGGGCGCAGCGCGGACCGTCGCGAGCGCCGTGCACAGCCCACGAACCGGAAGAATTCCTCTCACAAGACTGGCCCGGTCGAATTGATCTCAATCATGCCGCATGCCTTCATGAATGAACGACCGGCTGCGAGGGACGCTTTTGGTCTGAATGATCTGCAGCCCAGGTTCCGGCGTCATCGGCTTCCGCAAGACTGACGAACGGGGATTGCGGCCGCGCAATTCAGCGACCTGAACTGCTCGACTGCCATACTCGATTCCCCGCTTACATGCCTGGCGTTTTGCTGGCGACCAGAGACAGCGCCAATCTGGCGAAGACTTGCCTGGCCTGTGCGTTCTGCCCATCTGGCAGTGGAGAGTGGAATGGCGCGAGACAAACAGCGCAGTGCTTTGCCGGAGATGGGCGCTTGAGGCGCTGGCAGCCCCCGCCGACCTGGATTGTCTGGGAAGGAGCCAAAATGGCTGCGATGTATGTCGATCTTGAATGAGCGCTCCACTATTGAAGCTGAGTCGTTGGCATACCCACCATGCCTCGACCCTCGCGGAGCCTCATGCACCCACTAAACCCCAAGGGCTCCCGCGCAGCGATGGCCGGCCTTCCCCAAAGCGCCGGCCATCGCATTCCGCTTTAATGCGCCGCCTCGGCTTACCAAACGAGACCACTCCCATTCCATCGGAGCGCGCCGAGGAGGCCAGGATCCGCCAGCGCCGGCGCCATCAGCCAATGTCGGGCCACGGCCGCTCCGGATCGAACAGCACTTCCTTTTGAAGCTTAAGCCGGCGCCGTAGTAACCTCCCATACCGCAAGGCGGCCGACGACGACCAGGCGCCGTATAGCGCTGCGACCCCATCGCGACCATGGAGCAATTGCATATAGCTTATGGGTTTGCCGAAAGATCGATGCTGCAGAACTTCCGGCTGGCTCCTCTGGACAACAGTCCTTAACGAGGCGCGCGATAAGGTCGTCTGCTGTCGGCAACCTCCTGGAGGCGGGCCGCCTGTCCATATTTGTCATACTCCAGACCAGCAAAAGTCTCAATCGCGGCGTCGGCAGCTTAAAGATTTGAAAGCAGTGGCGCGACCAACCTCCTGCAAGATGCTTCGATGAGTTCGAGCGCCAGCTGGTAGTCGCCCATCGCACCGCCATAGGGATCCACGATACTATTGATGGCCAGTCCTGCGTAGCGCCCCAGCAATCTCGGACGATCGCCGAGGCCATGAGGTGCGAGGCCTCTGAGTGACGCGAGGACGACCGCGTCGACCGCCAGTATGGCTGCCGCGTTGAAGTCCTGAGGTTCGACCTTTCGCACTCGGATGTCACGAATGTCATAGCCACGATCCGCGGTGGCTACTATTGCCAACGGATCAGGCAAGCTGTCGATATGTACGTCGCTGATCGCAGCCGATGCCACCTGAATGGACCGGGGGCGACCGCTCTCCTGCAGCAGGCGGCGGAGAACCCCAGCCGCCATGGGCGCTCGGCAAACCCCCCCGTTGGATACGAAAACAACACGTCGTTGCGAGAGGTGGATCACGTTCATCTGGTCTGAGGTTCCGGCTCAGCTAACTGCCGGAAAGGTGATTTGGAAGGCACAGCCGTGTGCGCTGTCCAGGAGTTCCAGCTTCCCGCCGCTGTCACGGATGATGCCGTAGGAAACCGAAAGCCCCAACCCGGTCCCCTTCTCCGCCGATTTGGTCGTGAAGAAGGGCTCAAACACCCTGTCGCGTAGCCTGGATGGGATACCGTGGCCATTGTCGGACACGATGATGATAACCTCGTGCTCGGTGCCTCGCACTTCGATGTCGACTTTGCGCGTTGCCAGCGCAACGCCAACCGTCGCGTCGCGCGCATTCAGCAGGAGGTTGACCAGGACCTGCTCCAGCAGCACGGGGTGGCACTTGACGAGCTGGGGGCCCTCTCCCGACCGAAGTGAGACGTTGACCTGAGAGTCGCGCAACTGGTGGCCGATCAATTGCAACGCGGATCGGCATGTGGCAACCGCTTCGATCAGGGGAGGCGGGCCCTGCGGAACGCGGCCGAAGATGCGCATATGGTCGATGATGGTCGCCGCGCGATCTACCTGTTCAACGACACGCCGCAAGCGCGCCTGGATGAATATGTCGGAGTCCGCGGTAACGATTGGTGGAATGTTCGAGTCCGCCTGGGGTTCCCCGATGTCCTCGAATTCGAAGAGAGCCGATTGCGCCGCCATCTTGATCACGTTGAGCGGTTGGTTGAGCTCGTGGGCCATGCCGGTGGCCATCTCGCCCAGAGTGATCAGCTTCGAAGACTGGATGATATGTGCCTCGGACCTCATTCTCTGCGTATCGTCGTACCCCAGGAGGGCAATCTCGTCGTCGCCCTGTCCCAGATCCACGCGTGCGCCCGAAAACCTGAGATATGCCGCCGAACAGTCCTTGCCGTGGATGCGCAAGGTGAAATCAGCATGCGAGTTGTCGCCGTTCAGCAAAGCCGTGAGGGCACCGCCGACATCCATTTCCGGGGCATACACCAGCGTACCGTCACGGATGACCGGCGCCAGGGACGCCGAAAAGGCACTGTTGCAATAAAGAACCCGACGGTCAGGCGTCACCACTGCTGCAAGAGCGAGGGGTGATGCGAAAATTGCCGAAAGGACCCGCCGCTCACCTTCCTGCCGCAGGACACGATCGCGCGCCTGCAGGAGATTATAGCTCCGCCGTCCAATGCCCATGGATAGCATGGAAAGCACGACTCCCGCGGCGACCATGGCCCAGGCAGTCTGCCTCCACTCAAGCAGGTAGCGGCTGGGGTTGGTGACAGCGAGGACGTAGGCCGGGAAGGTTGTCAGGTCTGCTGACGAACTCAGGCTGTTGGTCGGCAGGCCCAGATCGATAGTGGCGTCGGCTAGCCTGCGGGGTTTGTTGCTGTTGTCGCCGTTCGGAAACACCTGCGAACCGAGGGGAGCGTAATCTGATGTCGCAGCGAGCAACATTCCGTCCTTGCGGACGAGGAAAGCGGCATCGCCTTGAGTTGTAGCGTCCCCCTCATAATCGCGAAGCATGCGGCGAAACAGATCGGCGAAGAAGTCAACGCCCGCCCCCGTGATCACCACCCCCAGCTTGCTGCTATCACGCCCCTGGACGTCCTTTGCCAGATAGAAGGTCCACTTTCCGGTCCCCCTGTTCTGGACGGTGCCGCCGAGCGAAATGGGAGGCTGGTTCCCGCCCATCTGTTCGACGAAGTAGTCGCGATCCGCCAGGTTAATGGGAGGAGGAGGGTAGCTTCGCGTAAAGTTCAGCACCGTGCCATCGGCGGCTATGAATGTTCCAACGTCGATGGTTGGCAACTTCGTGGTACGCCCGACCAGCCGGTCGAAGAACATCCGGCTGGAGGCTATGCCTCGATACTGCTCCTCGGTGCTGACGCCCTCTTCGGCGACCCAGTCGAGCATGGACTCGAGAACCAGCTGGTTGACCGTGAGGCTCTGCTCGGCGAGTTCGGCCATGACGAACGACAGGTGCCGGATCGAGCGCGCCCCGGTCTCCATGCTCCATTCGTACTGCTGCCACAGGAATGCTGCCGTGAGCGACCAGATGGCGACTATGGCGACTGCAACCCTGGTAGCCACATGGAATGCAGGACGAGATCCAGAATTGAGCATGTCGCTATTCGAGGAAGACAACGCGGCGGGGCCTGGTGACGTCGGTTGAGTTATGGGTCGAGTGTTGCAAACAAGGGCGTCAATTCCGACTGACAGAAAAACGGGCACGGGCAGCATCGTCGGATCCGGGCGACTTGCCGACCCGCTCGCAGCCGGCGGGATCGGTAGATATGGTTCAGGGAACCACCCCATCGACGCCTAGCCTCCAATGCCCCCCCGCAGGATCGCTATGCGGAACAGCAGAAAAAGCAGCACCAAATCGCTATTCTGGCCTTCGGATGGCGCTCCGCATTGAAAGAACCCTTCGCACTCTTGCTTCAAATTAGCGCGGCACTGTCGCCCCGCACCCGCAGCTTCAGAAACAGCTCAAACTTTATCTCATGCTTCTGAGTGGGCGACGAAAGGTATTGCAACTATTTTGGTTCTAAATATTCGGCCAAAAAGCTACGTAGTGTGAGATGATCTGCGTGGCCAAGATTTGCGTGTTGCAGAGCTCGTGTACGCAGTTGGAGAGGGTTCATGTCGGTTTGCGAGCGCGCGCCAGGTCGCTCGGGCGTCAATGTGCTGCTGGTTGAAGACGATGAACCCACACTGGAACTACTTTCGCAATTCCTGGGGCGTTTCTATTCCATCATAGCTTGCTCGAGTGGCGAAAGAGCCCTTCACGCGCTTTATACGAACGACAGTATCAATGTAATCGTGACGGACTTGCGTATGCCTGGAGTCAATGGCTTCGACATTCTTCGTTGCGCATATGAGTATTCACAGCGAACGGGTTTGTTGATTACTGCCGTCGTTCTGACGGGACACGGCACACCTGAAGACGAAGGGCGGGCCAGATCCCTAGGAGTGGCCCATTTTCACCGCAAACCCATTGATCTCATGAAGTTGCGGGAAGCGATCGAATCGTGCCGAACAGCGGAAGAAGCTCAAAGCCTTCACCAAGCCGCCGGTTGATCGGGGGGAAGAATGGAAATGCTGGCTGCCAGCCCAAGCAAGAAACTCGACGTTCTCGTCGTCGATGACGACGAGGCTGGTCTTTGCGACCTGACAGATAGCCTGAAAAGAGCAGGCCTGAATTGTGACGGGGCCAACACCGGCTGGAAGGCTCTCGAGACCCTGATGAGGGGCGCGCGTCCCTCGGTCGTAATCACCGATATCAGGATGCCCGAGCTGGACGGCATCGAACTGGCTCAACGTCTCACGCGCATCGAGATGCCGGAGCAGCCCGCAATCATCTTCATCAGCGGAAATGCCGAACTCGACCACGCGGTGCATGCAATCAGGCTGCGCGCCCGGGATTTGCTTACGAAGCCAATAGACCTTCGAAGACTGATACAGATCGTCAAGGAAGTGCAGCTGGAGCGGCGTGCGCCACTCCTGGCGACGGCGGTACCTTCGCCGCAGACGTTCGAGAAAGCAGCCGACGCCCCGACACAAATACGAGAGTTCGACGCCAAATCCATGTCAGTCGGTGTGTTGAAGAGCCTGCGGAGCCTCCATCGCGCTCGCACCGAGAATTTGCCCGATGGGCTGCCGGTCGAGGCGAGCTGGGAAATTCTTCTGGATCTCTACGTCAGCGAACTGCGCAGGGAGCAAACCTCGCTGACCGCCATAGGCGGTTCGTCGGGAGTGTCCCTGACGTCGGCCCTGCGGCGGATCCAGGAATTGGAAGGCAAGGGCATGATCACGAGAATTCCGGACGAGAAAGACAAGCGTCGGGCCGCCGCGCAGCTCACGGAAAAAGGACGTCAGGCGGTGCAGTCGTTCATACAGGCTTACGTGAAGAGTTGCCGGTGTGCGCAGCTTCAGAATGACGGCTGATGAGCATTAGGGGACCTGCAGCGATGAAATCCGTGCGGAGCGACAACCAACGGACAGAATCCGGGGGTACCGAAGTACTCATTATCGAAGACGACGTACTTCAGGCACACGAGATCGAAATATACCTCGAGCGTCAGGGCTACACGGTGAGCAAACTCACCGCCGGATCGGAATCCCTGCACAACGTCGCGCGCATCGATCCCAAGGTCGTTATCGTCGACTACCATCTGCCGGACATCGACGGTATGACCATCGCGGCCCGCGTTCATCGGCTGGTGCCGCAAGCTGCCGTCATACTCATGTCGGGCCGTATCGATTTCGTTCATTCCGAGGCTCTCGACCGTTTCGGCGTGGTGGCCTTCTTCAAGAAGCCCATAAACCTGGGGGCTCTGCGCCGGCTCGTCTCGAAGCTCCTCAAGAACCCCAGCCTTACGCGGAAGCAACTCAGCAGTCCCCTCTCCCGGCTATTCTCGCTCGGCGGATAGACCACCGCTGCTCCGATGGTCGCAAGGACGGGACCGGATCAGTCGCGTCACAGGGAACAGCGGGGGCTGCGGAACGAATTGCGATGGCCGCCAAGCTATTGGGAAGCCTAGCCTTCGCCGCGTGCCGTTGACAATCCCTCGTGGCCGGATAATCGCCCCCGTCTTGGTCGTTTTCAGGTCGCCCCTGCCATATCCACCGGGAGGCCCAGCCATTTGCGGGCGCTCTCCAGGTCATTGAAGATCCGCAGCGGGCGCCGGGCCGCTGCCATGATGCCCATCAAGCGCATCAAGGGTGGACGCTTGTCGTGCGGCAAGACGACAGCGACGGGACCCAACGGAGCATCGCCCGCATGCAACGCCCGGATCCGCACACCCAATGTCAGTAATTCATAAGAGGTCATGCGCGTCTCGGCGAGTATGCCGTCGAAAAGCTTGCGATAGCCCATAGCGCCGAAATCCACCAGCGCATCCAACATCTGCTGGGCTTCCTCCAACGCCACATGCCCGTCCGCGACCACCACGAAGAGCTTCTCGCGCGATTCGATGTACCAGTGCAGGGCCATGCAGTCGGTATCCCGGAGACGTTGGTCATCACGTTCGACTCATAGACTCACGCGACCCGCCACGTTCAAGCAAGAAGTGAAGTCGCCAAACTGGCGCTTTCTCGTGGCGCAGCGAGAAGACGGGACCGCTATGAAGGAAAAGCCGCGCGGCTGCTCTGCAGGCGCGGGGAGCGTGCCGTAAGAGGTTCCGTAGGCGAGGCGGCGCCATTCGCAAAGGATATCCCCATCGCTGAGAAAGCTCGCGACGGGCACAAGGACGTAAACACAGAAAGTGCTTCGAGTCTCCGACAAGAGCACGAGGCGACCAAGTTCTCGGAGGGACCTCCGGCCACAGCCTATACCTTAGTGGGGAGGCTAGTGCGTTTCACGTTTTGAGGTGAGCATATCCAGCGCTTTGGATGTATTTGCAGCATTCGGATTGTCGGATGCTCTTGAGGAGCTTTCCGACGTAGCGCGAGAGGCCTTAAGGGGTGCGCTTCTGGGCGAGGCGCATCCAGTGCTTGATCTTGGAGAAGGCCTTTTCGATCGGGTTGAGATCCGGTGAGTAGGGCGGCAGATACCAAAGCCTCGTGCCGACGGCCTTGAGCATCGGGCGCAGGGCCTTGGCTTTGTGGCTGCCGAGATTGTCCAGGACGACGATGTCTCCTTGCCGCAGAGCCGGCAGGAGCAGCTGTTCGACATAGGCGCGGAAGCACTGGCCGTTGATCGGACCGTCGAAGATGCAGGGTGCGGTGATCCCGTCCCAGCGCAGTGCGCCGAGGAAGGTGAGGGTCCGCCACCGTCCCTGAGGGGCGAAGCCGCGCAGGCGCTGGCCCTTCGGAGCCCAGCCGCGCAAGGGAACCATGTTTGTCTTGATCCAGGTCTCGTCGATGAAGACCAGGCGTTGCGGATCGAGGCCGGCCTGCAGGGCCTGCCAGCGCCGCCGCCGACGGGCCACATCGGCCCGGGCCTGCTCAAGAGCGAACAGTGTTTTTTTTGAAGCTCAGCCCTTCGCGGCGCAGGAACGTCCACACCGCATTGTGCGAGACGATGACGCCCCGGACCGCCAGCTCGTCCTTGAGCTTGTGCAGCGTCAGGTGGGGCGTCTGGTCGATCCGTTCCCGAATGAAGGCCCGATGGGCCTCCAGCACCGGTTTGCGGTG
>CANIEC010000096.1 GCA_947466085.1 Rhodospirillales bacterium | reverse complement strand
GGACCTGTTCTGGTCGATGTAGGTTTCAGATAGGTCCAGCAAGCCCGAAATCGTTTCAGGCGAAAGACCTTCGATGCCGAGAAGGTGGGGCAACCTCGGCACGCCCGCGCGATTGTTTGTCACTAAAGCGCGACGTTAAGCACGCGCGTGCGGCCCTCGCAAGAAAGCGTTTTGGTGGATAACCGGCGAGACCCGAATCAGGCCGGCGGGCGCGGCCCCGTATAGCGCGCACGCGGGCGAATCAACGCACCGTGTGCGGCTTGCTCGATGGCGTGGGCGATCCATCCGACGGTGCGTCCGAGCAGGAACAGCGCCAGCGCGGAATCCTTAGGCAGGTCGAGAACGCGCGCGAGGGTCACCGTCGCGAAATCGACGGTCGGCTTGCGGTCGATCTGCTGCTCGACGGCGCTCGCCACGCGCTCGGCGAAAGCCAGCTCTGCAGAGCCGGGGACGAGCTCGCGCATCAAGGCGAAGAGGACGAGCGCGCGCACGTCACCGTCCGGATAGAGCTGGTGGCCGAACCCCGGGATGTAGATTCGCCCGCTCACCCGGCGCGCGATCTCGGCGTCGATGTCGGGCTTTTCCGCGAGATCGGCAAGAAGACCCGCCACGCGGCGCGTCAGTCCACCGTGACGCGGGCCGTTGATCGCCACCAATCCCGCCATCGTGGAGCCATAGAGATTGGCGCCGGTCGAGGCCACGACACGCGCGGCGAAGGCAGAGGCGTTGAACTCGTGGTCGGCGGAGAGGACGAGGGCGGCACGGATCAGTGGTGCGTGCTCGGGCGGAACATTCCAGGCGGTGGCCACCTGCTCGTGGATCGGCCGGTCCGAGAGCGGCTGGCCGGTTACCGCGGCCGCGAGCAGCCGCAGGATGCGCGCGCCCGTCTCCAGCATGGCGGGTCGATCCTCCACCCAGCTCGGATGGTCCCAGCGCGACGCGGCCGGCAGCAGAACGAGGCAGGCATCGACCGGGGGCAGCGCCGAGGCGGCCTGCCAGGCGCTGCGCAAGGCGGCGGACAGGGGAGGCAGGTTGCGGGCGGCGAAGGGCCGGTCGTCGCAGTCCCAGAGGAGCTGGGCGACCTGCTCCAGGGAACTGTTGCGCGCCAGCCGCGCGGCGTCCTGGCCGCGATAGAAGAGGCGGCCGTTTTCGATGAGCGTGAGCGAGGACTCCAGAACCGGCGTTCCGAAGTCGAGAGCGTTGGCGGCGATCGACTCGGCCTTGCGACCGACGTCGCGGCGCCGCTTGAGCTGGGCGACATCGTCGGCTCTGTAGCGCCGCTCGCGCTGGCCGTTGGTGGCCTCGGAACGCAGCAGGCCGCGGCTCACATAGGCGTAGAGCGTGGCGGCCGAAACGCCCAGGCGCCGCGCCGCTTCCTTGGAGGTGAGCCATTCGATTGCCACTTCTTAGTATGTATTAATTCAGTCAATATTGACAATACATAGGCTGGATCGAATGTAGGGCCCCGAAACAGCGAGGGGATTTGTGATGCTGCAGACACGGGTGGACAGCGGGCTCGACGGCGTGATCGTTGCCGATACGGTGATGAGCGAGGTGGATGGGGAGGCCGGCCGGCTGATCGTCCGGGGGCAGGCGATCGAGGACCTCGTCCGCGCACGTGGCTTCGAGGGCGTCGCCGCGCTCCTCTGGGAAGGCTTTGCCGAGGGCGGCGGTGACGAGTCGGCGGTCCGGGCCGGACTGGCTGCGGCGCGCGAGCGCGCTTACGCCGACGTTCCCGAGCTGCTGGGCGCCACCAAGGGCCTCAGCCCGGTGGAGGGGCTGCGTGTCGGACTCGGCATGCTGCCGGATTCCGATCCCATGCCGCACCACTACCTGGTCTGCGGTGCGCTCCCGGTCTTCCTGGCGGCGCTGCTGCGGGCGGCCGACTCAAAGCCGGCCCTCGCGCCCGATCCGACACTGACGACCGCGCAGGATCTCCTGCGCATGATCCGGGGCAGCCGTGCCGACGAGGCTTTCGAAAAGGGCCTCGACACCTATCTCGCGACGGTCACCGACCACGGCTTCAACGCCTCGACCTTCACCGCGAGGGTCGTCGCCTCGACCCGCGCCGGTCTCATATCGTCGGTGCTCGCGGCGCTTTGCGCGTTGAAGGGGCCGCTGCACGGCGGGGCGCCAGGCCCGGTGCTCGACATGTTCGACGAGATCGGATCGCCCGAGCGCGCCGAGGCGTGGCTGGACGACGCCTTCGCCAGGGGCACGCGCCTGATGGGTTTCGGCCATCGGGTCTACAAGAAGCGCGATCCCCGGGCGGACGTGCTGAAGAGGGCTGTGGCGACGCTGCCGCAGACGGCGGGTCGGCTGGCCTTCGCGGTTGAGGTCGAACGCAGCGCCATCGCCTCGTTGCGCAAATACAAGCCGGAGCAGCGGCTTGACACGAACGTCGAATACTACACGGCCCTCCTGCTGGAGGCACTGGAGGTGCCGCGCAGTGCCTTCACCGCATTGTTCGCCGTCGGTCGCGCGGCGGGCTGGTGCGCGCACGTCTTCGAGCAGGAGAAGGGTGGGCGCCTGATTCGGCCCCAGTCGACTTACGTCGGACCGCGGCCGAGCTGAGCCTCAGGCTCGACGGACCGTAGAGCCGCGCCACGTGCGGGCCCGCGTGCCCGTGGCGTCGAAGACCCAGAGGATCACGTCGGCGCCGACCGACGTGAAGGTGGCCGTGAAGTAACGTCGCCAGAAGCTGCCATCGGCGTGGGTGAACAACGCCTCCGTCCCGAGCTGGTTCGGCCGTACCGTCAGGCTCGCGGAACGCGGCATCGCGCGAGCATCGGCCGAACGCAGCACGGCCACACCGTCCGTCACCGGGCCGAAGAACATCGTTTCGCCCGTCTCGTCGGTCTGCATCGGCCCGCCATCAATGCGAAGCCAGACGGCCGGCCTGTCATCCACGCTGCGCACCGCGAACTGAACCGCGAAGGGCGAGGCGTCGCCGTATTCCTGTCGCGGCGCGGCGGGGGGTGGGACGATGTCCTCCAGCGGAATTGAGCGATAGAAGCGGGCGGTACCCGAGTAAGTGCCGAGCCGGTCGGTCCATTGAACTTGTTGAGCGTGCGTACGGGGCGCGGCGAGCAGCAGGCCGGAGGCGGCGAGTGCATGCCGCCGCGTGATCATGGGCGGGCAGGCCTAGCCGGCAAGGGCGGGCGGCTCCTCGAAAGTGGCGAAGAAACGCCGCCCCGAGCCGCGCTGGTTTTCGTAGATCGAGCCCTGGTGATCGGCCGGTGGCAGGGGCATGCGGACCGGCGCCGGCCGCACGCGCGGCTCGATCGTCGGCTCGCCCAGCACCATGCGGCCGTTGAATTCGTCGAAGTCGGCAACACCCATCAGCGGCCAGGCATCGGCAGCGGCATATTCGTGCAGCAGGAGCCGGCGCTGGCGATTGGACCGGTTGAGCGCCGAGCCGTGGACCAGCCGCGCATGATGGATGGTCATCGATCCCGCCGGACCCATGAGAGGGACCGCCTTGCCGACGTCGACGCCACTCGTCTCGGGATCGAACGCGCCGCAGAAGCGGCCTTGGGCATGGTGATCGTGGACCGGCCCGTGATGCGTGCCCGGCACCACCATGAGAGGTCCGTTGGCCTCGTCGCAATCGTCGAGATAGATGCCGGTCGCCAGCACGTCGTCGTTGCTGTGCGGATAGAAGGCCCAGTCCTGGTGCCACTCGACCGGCGAGCCATAGCCCGCCGACTTCATGTTGAGCTTGCCGCCGTGCAGGCGGATGGCGGGGCCTATGAGCCGGGCGAGGAGGGACGTGATCTTCGGGTCGCGGGCAAGGTCGCGGAAGAAGGCGTGGCGCTTGAAGATGGCAGGCTTCAGCCGGCGCACCCTCGGCATCGTGGCGCTGTGGCTGGGCTCCAGGTCGTAGAGATCGTCGTTGGCCGAGATGCCGCGCGCGTCGGCGACGAGTTGGTCGGTCAGGGAGCGAAGCTCGGCGAGCTGTGCACCCCCGATCAGGCGCGGGATCACGAGATAGCCGTCGCGGCGGTAGGTCTCGATTTGATGATCGGTCAGCATACGGAAACCATAGCACGTGAAGCCCGCATCATCGATAATCGCGCCATGACGAGCCGCGCCCTTTTTCCAACCCTTGTCTATCGCGAGTCGCTCGTCGACCGGCGGTGGCGGCGCTTCAACCAGGATCTCGCCGATGAGTGCCAGTCGCTGGCGGCGTCGGATGCGCCGGGACAGCGCTGGTCGGCCAAGAACTATCTCGGCGGCTATACGTCCTACGGGTCCCTCGACCGTCTGCATCTCGTCTCCTCGCTGTTCGATCGGCTGCGCCGCCGTATCGACCCGCACGTGAAGAGCTTCGCGCGCGACCTGCATTACGATCTGGCTGGCCGGACGCTCGCCATGACCGACTGCTGGGCCAATCTCATGCCGGCCGGGACGGTCCACTCGATGCACATCCATCCGACCTCCTTCGTCAGCGGGACCTATTACGTGTCGGTGCCAAAGGGAGCGGGCGCGATCAAGTTCGAGGATCCACGGCTCGCCTACCAGATGGCCGCGCCGCCGCGTCGCGCCGATGCGCCGGAGGCCTATCGCGCCTTCGTCAGCGTGGCGGCGCATGACGGCGATCTGGTGCTGTTCGAGAGCTGGTTGCGCCACGAGGTGCCGCCCGCGCACTTCTCCGGCGAGCGCATCTCGATTAGCTTCAACTACGCCTGCCCGCCGAAGACCGGCCGCTGAAGGATCAAAGATGCGCCTCTTCTCCCTCGTGCTTTTCCTGGTGGTTGCCGCGGGCGTCTCCGTCGCGCGGGCCGCCGACGAGCTGCCGATCTTCGATGCGCACATGCACTACAGCCACGATGCCTGGTCTGTGGTGCCGCCCAACGAAGTGGTCGAAATCCTTAAGAAGGCGGGCATCAAGCGCGCCATGGTGTCGAGCTCGAACAACGAGGGCACCAAGATGCTGCAGGACGTGGCGCCGGGCATGATCGTGCCCGAGTTGCGGCCCTATCGTTCGCGCGGCGAGATTTCGACCTGGGCGAAGGATCCGACGGTGATCCCGTATCTCGAGGAGCTGCTGTCGAAGCGCAGGTACAGGGCGATCGGCGAGTTCCACATCTACGGCGCCGATGCCGACCTTCCCAACGTGCGCCGCGTCGTGGAGTTGGCGAAGCAGTACGGGCTCTTCCTGCATTCGCATTCGGATGCCGATGCCGTGACGCGGCATTTCCAGCAGGACCCGAATGCCAAGGTCCTGTGGGCGCATTCGGGCTTCGAACGGCCCGAGAAAGTGCGCGAGATGCTGCGCCGGTATCCGACCCTGTGGTGCGATCTCGCCTTCCTCACCGCGCACGTTTCGAACGGCAAAGTGGCGCCGGGCTGGCGCGAGCTCTTCATCGAGTTTCCCGACCGCTTCGTGCTGGGCAGCGACACCTTCACGCCGGAGCGCTGGCACTATGTGATCGAGAACGCGCGCTGGTCGCGGCAATGGCTTGCGGACCTGCCGCCAGACGTCGCGCGCAAGATCGCGTACGAGAACGGCGACCGGCTGTTCGGAGGCGCGCCGTGAGGCTGGCTGCGGCATTGCTGGGAGTTTTTCTGGCGCCGCCGGCCTGGGCCGACTGCCCGCTCGACCTGGGACGTGGCACCGGATGGGTCGTCTTTTCCGATCAATACCTGATGGCATTCCGGCCCGACCCGCTGCGCATCGAAGTGGGCGAGCCGTTCGCCCTGGCCGTCAGTGTCTGCACCAGGCGTGGCGGTCCAGCCGAGCTGCTGGCCGTGGATGCCAACATGCCCGAGCATCGACACGGCATGAACTACCGTGCCGCCATCGTAGCGAAGGGTGACGGTCGCTTCAGGGCGGAGGGCCTGCTGTTCCACATGCCCGGCCGTTGGGAGATCACCTTCGACGTGCGCGCGGGCGACGACAGCGAGCGCCTGACGCACGACATCATCCTCAAGTGATCCGCCTGCTGCTGCTGCTGGTTTCGTTGCTGGCGGCAGGGGCCGTCGGCGTCCGCGCGCAGCATCTGCTCGACTGGTCGCCCGAGGAAATCAAGGCTGTCGGGCAGCACGGCCCCTGGCCGCCGCCCCCGGCGCGAGATCCCTCCAACAAAGTGTCCGACACAGCGGCCGGCATCGCGCTGGGCGAGTATCTGTTCAACGAGCCGCGCCTGTCGGGAGATGGACGCATGAGCTGCGCCACGTGCCATCAGGCCGGGCGCGAATGGAGCGATGGTCTCGCCAAAGCGCGCGGCGCGGTCGAACTCGACCGTCGCACGCCGTCGCTGTGGAACATCGGATATCTTCACTGGTTCGGCTGGGACGGGGCCGGCGATTCGCTGTGGGCCCAGAGCATCCGTCCGTTGCTCGACCCCCGAGAGATGAACGGCGGCCCGACCCGCGCCGGCGAATTGCTGCGAAGCGATGCCGCGCTCGCCTGCGGCTATGAAAGAGCATTCGGCAACACGCCCGGTACCGATGACGAGCGCCTGCTGGTCGATACGGCCAAGGCATTGGCGGCGTTCCAGGCGACACTGGTCAGCCCGCGTACACCGTTCGATGATTTCCGGGATGCTTTGGTGGCCGGCGATCGCGAGAGCGCGTCACGCTATCCGCTCGCGGCGCAACGCGGCCTGAAACTGTTCGTCGGCGAGGCCAACTGCAGCCTCTGCCATCTCGGGCCACGCTTCACGAGCGGCGAGTTCGGCGACATCGGCATCCCGTTCTTCGTGCGACCGGGCGAGGTCGACCCTGGCCGGCACGGCGGACTGGTTCGACTGGCGGCCAGCCCATTTAACCTGCTCGGCAAGTACAACGACGATGCTTCTGGCAACAACACCCGGCGGACGCGGCATGTCCAGCGTCAGCATACGAACTTCGGGGAGTTTCGGGTCCCCGGCCTGCGGCAGGTGGGCCGCGGCGGCCCCTACATGCACAATGGCAGCCTCGCAACGCTCGAAGACGTCATAAGGCACTATTCGGAGGTTAGTCCCGATCGCCTCCACAGCGACGGCATTCCGCTGGTGCGGCCGCTCGGCCTGACGGCGGGGCAGGGCGCCGATCTCGTGGCCTTTCTCCGCTCGCTCGATGCCGAGCCGGTGGCTCGCCCTTCACCGGCGCCGCTCTGCCCTTAAGGCGCATTCGACGCGGCGACGCGAGGTATAGACTTCGGCTCTACTTGATCAGGAAGCTTTCCAGCTTCTTTCCGCCTTTGATCGCGGCCGTGAGCCATCTCGGGCGATTGCCGCGACCGGCCCATGTCTCTTCGGCATTCTTCGGATTGCGGTAGAGCGGCGGCAGTTCTCTTCCCTTGAGCGGATGCGATTTGCCGCGGCGCTCCGAGCTGCCTTTCGCGGGGATCGTTCCACGAAGTTCGGCAATAGCTTCGATCAACTTCATGCGCTGCTTTGAGATACGCGTCTCGATCTCGGCATCGATCTGCGCCCGCATCACCACCAAGTCATCAAAGGCCATCGACTTGATCTTCATGCTGCCAATCCTCGTTATTCATGTAAGTCACAACTGAAGTACGCGTGAAGCTGCAATAGCGCAACATGGTTGCATGGTTTGAAAGCATGCGTTCGTCGTGCAGCCTTCGTCCAGCAGCTTGATCCAGAGCATACCCGAGGCAAGCGACCAAGGTTAACGCAACCGCGCGATCACGCTTTCGAGGATCCAGGCCGCCGCGGCCGCATCGACACGTTCTGCACGCTTGGCGCGTGTCATGTCATAGTCGTCGATCATGCCGCGCGTCACCGCCGCGGTGCTCAGTCGCTCGTCCTGGAAGACGATGGGCAGGACGGCGAGCGCCGGCGCTCCATGGTTCTGAATGTTCGTCACGAACTGACGCACCGACTGGCAGCGAGGACCTTCGGTGCCGTCCATGTTGAGGGGCAGGCCGACCACCAGAGCCTTGACTTCGTGCTTGCGTGTGAGGTCGGCTAGGGCGGCGAGATCGGCCGCCAGCTTCGTGCGCTTCAAGGTCGTGAGAGGCGTCGCCAGCATTCGCATCACGTCCGATGTCGCGATGCCGATGGTCTTGCTGCCGAGATCGAGCGCCATCAACCGGCCGTCGCGCACGAGCAGCGTCTTGAGTTCGGGGAAGTCCATGACCGGCATTCAGGGCGCCTTGCCCGTGAGCCAGGCCTCGGCGTGATCGGCAACGCGCTCCCAGCCCGGCTGACCCAGGACCCAGTGGCCCTGTCCGTCAAATTCGACATAGTCGGAGACATGGTCGAACCGCTTCGCGGTGCGGCGCACCACGCCGGGGGGCACGAGCCTGTCCTTTTCAGCGGCAACGAAGAGGAGAGGGACGGTCACGCGCCGCGGATCGACCGCCGCTGCCTTGGTTCGGTCGAGCCACGGCAAGCTGATTTCCAGGAGCGCCCGTCCCGATTCGTGAACGAATGCCGAATGCTCTTTCACACCCATCGCGCGGTCTGCCGTATTGAAAGTGTAGGAAAGCGCCTCGCCGAGACTCGCCCTGTGCGGCTTTCGCCACCAGCCCCAGCGCGCCTGAATCCGGGCGAAGGCCAGCAGGTTGGAGGGCCTGATCGCGAGGATGCTCGACGGTGGAGCAGGGGTGAGCAGGACGCCCGCCCGCGCGAGGCCCCTGGCGCACAACAGTAGCGCCAACAACCCGCCCATCGAATGGCCGATCACCACCGGCTTCTTGGGCAGAGCCATGATCGTCTTCTCCAGATCGGCGACATAGTCGAGCAGGCTGGTCTCGCCGAGTGCGGCGGGAGGTGCATCCGGGAGCATGTCGTGGTGTCTCAGCGAGTGTGCAATCGTCTGCCACCCACGCTCCTCAAGGAACGGGCGCCAATGATGCCACACGCCGGCTGTTCCCCACATGCCGTGAATCAGGACTGCCAAGCGGGCCATTTACAAGGTTATAAGGCGTGCAGCGGACCGGGTCGACACGGCCCGCGGAAAAGGTGTTCAGACAAGGTGACAGATACTCTCTACGCCCTGCTGGCGATTGCGATCGTCCTCACCGTCGTGAGTGTGCTGGTGCCCCTCGCCGAGCGCTTCCGGCTGCCGCACACCGTGCTGCTGGCGATTGCCGGCATGGGCATGGGCTTTGTCGGGTCGTGGATCATCAGCCGCGGCATCAACCTCGGAGTCCTTTCGGACGCTTTCGTCGGCCTCGACAAACTCGAGGTCGGGACTGAGGTGTTCCTTCCGCTTTTTCTTCCGCCGCTGCTGTTTACCGCCGGCCTGACGATCGACGTCCGGCGCCTGATGGACGAGATTCACGCCGTGCTCCTGCTGGCGGTCGTTGCCGTGCTCGTCTGCATCGCCTGCGTAGCGGGGGTCGTCCATTTTGCGACCGGCATCGACCTCGTCGTCTGCCTCCTGCTCGGCGCCGTCGTCTCGACGACCGATCCTGCGGCGGTCATCGGCATCTTCCGGGACGTTGGCGCCCCCAAGAGGCTGTCGATCCTGGCCGAGGGCGAGTCTCTGCTCAATGACGCGGTGGCGATCGCCGCCTTCGGCCTGTTCATGGGCATCCTGGTGGCGCGCGCATCGGGCGATTCCGCCATGCCCGCGGATCCGACGTCTGCGGTGGGCGTGTTCCTGCGCGAATTCGTCGGCGGCCTGATACTAGGGTTCGCCATGGCACGGGTGGCCATGATGATCCTTCCGCGACTTGGCGAGTCCGACGCCGCCATCGCCTCGGTCACGGTGAGTCTCACCTATCTCAGTTTCATCGTCGCCGATCGCTATCTCCACGTTTCCGGGGTGGTCTCGGTCGTCATGGCCGCGCTGACCGTGGCTGCCTACGGACCCACGCATCTGCATCCCCGGCAGTGGACGGCGTTGCGTCAGGTCTGGGCCCAGCTGGAATTCTGGGCGAACTGCCTCATCTTCGTGTTGGCTTCGATGGTCGCAGCCGACGTGCTGCTGAAGATCAGCTGGCTGTACATCTGGGGGGTCTTGGCCGTCGCGGTCGGCGCCTTCTCGGCGCGTGCGCTGGTCGTGTTCGGCATGCTGCCGGTGCTTGAGACGTTCAAGCTCGTCCAGCCGGTGAACCGCCGCTACAAGGCCATCCTGGTCTGGGGCGGCCTGCGCGGCGCGGTGACGATCGTTCTGGCCATGGTCGCCGCCGGCAACCTGCAGCTCCCCGAAGCGACCCGCGACTTCATCGCCATCTCGGCCGTCCTGTTCGTGCTGTTCACCCTGTTCGTGAATGCAACGACGCTCGGGCTCGTGATGCATCTATTCGGTCTCGACAAGCTCAGCCGCCTCGAACTGGCTCTGCGCGACCGGGTGCTCGCGCTCTCGCGCATCAACGTCGACCGGCATCTCCGGCAGATCATCCGCCAGCACAATGAACGCACCAGCGGTTTTGCCGTCGACCCGGCGTCTGCGGGTGACGCTGCCGTGGAGCCGGTCCCGCCGGACCTGGCGCTGGATCTCGACGAGCGCGTCAAGATCGGCCTGGTGACGCTCTGCACGCGCGAGAAGGAACTCTATCTGGAACAGTTCCAGCAGCAGATCCTGTCGCGCCGCATGGTGGCCATCCTGGCGGCAAACGCCGACCGTCTGATCGACACGGTCCGCGACAAGGGCGTCGAGGGTTACGAGGAGTGGCTCGCGGAGATCTCGAAACCTGACTATGGCTTTCGCGTCGCGCTATGGCTGCATCGGCGCTTCGGATTCGAGCGCATGCTGACCGATCGGCTGGCCGATCGTTTCGAGATCCTGATGGTGTCGCTCAGCGTGTTGGCTGAACTCGCGCTGTTCAATGCGAACTCGATTGCCGACCTCCTGGAACACGACGCGGAAGAGCGCCTTGCCGCCCTGATCGGTAACCGTCAGCTGGGCGTCGAAGGCGCGCTCCGGGCGCTCTCGCTGCAGTATCCCGGCTACTCGGAGTCTGTGCAGCAGCGCCAGCTCGAGCGGGCCGCCATTCGTTTCGAGGCGGCAGAATATGTCCGCCGGCTGCACGAGGGCATCATCAGCCGCGAGGTCTACAACGACCTCCGGGATCAACTCGCCGAACGGCGCGGCGCCGTGAGCCAGCGCCCGCCGCTCGACCTCGGCCTCGAACTGCAGGCCATGATAGGTCGTGTGTCGCTGTTCGCGGCGCTGGACCAGGAGACCATCGTTGAGGTCGGCAAGCGGCTACGCGCCCTGGTCGCTTTCCCGGGAGAGAAGATCGTTCAGGTGGGCGGCCCTTCCGATGCCATGTATTTCGTCGCCGCGGGCGAGGTGACCGTCCATGCCCGCACCGTCACGGTGACGCTGAAGGAGGGCGACTTCTTCGGCGAGATGGGACTCTTGAGTTCCCAGCCGCGCAACGCCGACGTCGTTGCCAACGGCTACTGCCACCTGCTGGTCCTCTACAAGAAGGATTTCAACCAGCTCCTGTCGCGCAAGCCCGAGGTGCGGGCAGCGATCGAGGAAGTGGCGGCCCGCCGGGCCTGATGCAGCCGCCACGGTTCGGTTGCCCGCGAAGGGCAAACCGGCTACCAACCGCGATTATTGCTATGTTTCTGGGCGTTTTGGAGTGCTGGAATGTCGCTCGACAAGGAGACGGTGGCGCGCATCGCGCGGCTGGCCCGTCTGAAGGTTCCTGAGGAGGAGCTGGCGCCGCTGGCCGGCGAGCTTTCGGGCATTTTTGCCTGGATCGAGCAGTTGAACGAAGTCGACACCAACAATGTCGAGCCGATGTCGTCGGTCTCCGACGTGACGCTTCCCATGCGCGCCGACAAGGTCACCGATGGCGGCATCGCGGCCAAGGTGTTGGCCAACGCGCCGGGCGGCGCGGTCTTCATCGATCCGTCGGACAAGAATGCCGGTGGCTTCTTCACCGTACCGAAGGTGGTGGAGTAGACGATGGCGGCTCTTACCGATCTGACGATCGCACAGCTTTCCGCAGCGCTGGCCAGGAAGGATGCGAGTGCCCTCGAAGTTGCCGACGCGCACCTGAAGAAGCTCGACGAACATCGCGCGCTCAACGCCTTCATCACCGAGACGCCGGACAAGGCCCGCGAGATGGCACAGGCTTCCGACGCGCGCCGCGCGAAGGGCGAGGCGGGCCTGCTCGAGGGGGTGCCGCTCGCGATCAAGGACCTGTTCTGCACCGAGGGCGTGCAGACGACCGCAGCGTCGAACATCCTCAAGGGATTCGTGCCTCAGTACGAGAGCACGGTAACGGCGAACCTTTGGAAGTCGGGTGCGGTGATGGTCGGCAAGACCAACCTCGACGAATTCGCCATGGGCTCCTCGAACATGACCAGCCACTTCGGCGGCGTTGAGAATCCGTGGAAGCGTAAGGGCGACAACCGCAAGCTGGTGCCGGGCGGCTCGTCGGGCGGTTCGGCCGCCGCGGTCGCGGCCTACATGGTGCCGGGCAGCACGGGCACCGACACTGGCGGTTCGATCCGCCAGCCGGCGGCTTTCTGCGGCATCGTTGGCCTGAAGCCGACTTACGGCCGCTGCTCGCGGTGGGGCGTCGTGGCCTTCTCGAGCTCGCTCGACCAGCCGGGTCCGTTCGCCCGCACGGTGGAGGACACGGCGCTGCTGCTGCATGCCATGTCGGGCCACGACCCAAAGGACTCGACCTCGGCGCCGCTGCCTGTGCCGGACTTTGCCGCCGCGGCGCGCAATCCCGACATCAGGGGCATGAAGGTCGGAATTCCAAAGGAATACCGGGTCGACGGGACGTCCGAGGAAATCGTGGCGCTGTGGTCGAAGGGCATGGACATGCTGAAGGCGGCCGGCGCGGAGCCGGTCGAGGTCTCGCTGCCGCATACCAAGTACGCCTTGCCGGCCTACTACATCGTGGCGCCGGCGGAATGCTCGTCCAACCTGGCGCGCTACGACGGCGTCCGCTTCGGTCTGCGCGTTCCCGGCAAGGACCTGACCGAGCTGTACGAAAACACGCGCGGCGCCGGCTTCGGCAAGGAAACGCGTCGGCGCATCCTGATCGGCACCTATGTGCTGTCGGCCGGCTACTACGACGCCTACTACAAGAAGGCGCAGCAGATCCGGGCGCTTATCGCACGTGACTTCAAGCAGGCCTTCGAGAAGTGCGACGTTCTGCTGACGCCGACTGCGCCGACCGCGGCTTTCGCGGCCGGCGACAAGATGGACGACCCGGTGACCATGTATCTCAATGACATGTTCACGATCCCCGCGTCGATGGCGGGCCTGCCCGGCATCTCGGTGCCGGCCGGCATGGACAAGGACGGGCTGCCGCTCGGCCTTCAGCTGATCGGCCGCGCCTTCGACGAGGAGACGCTGCTGCGCGCCGCGGCCGCGTTGGAGAAGGCCGCCGCTTTCGGCGGCCGGCCGGCGGGATACTAGGCCGTGCGGCGACAGCGCCGCATACGAATGGCAAGCTTCCGTCACGAAGCCGTCACGGCCTTGCAATAGGCGGACGGAACAGCGAGGGAGGGACTGCGATGACCAGGAAGAACGGGCCGGCACGACGGGCAGTACTGGCGGGGGTTGCCGCGGCCGTATTTCTACCCGGCGCGGTGCGGGCTCAGGCCTGGCCCAGCCGGACCATCACGCTGGTCGTTCCCTTCGCACCCGGTGGCGGAACCGATACCTTCGCCCGGCCCTTCGCCGCCAAGCTGTCGCAGGAACTGGGCCAACAAGTCGTGATCGACAATCGCGCGGGCGCCGGAGGCACGGTCGGCGCCGCGATCGTCGCCAAGGCGAAGCCGGACGGCTACACGTTTCTTCTGGGGTCGGTTCACCACGCCGTTGCCGTCACCGCCTACAAGCAACTTCCGTACGACCTTCAGAAGGACCTTGTGCCGGTGACGAGCGTTGCGTCGGTGCCAGACGTGCTGGTGATCTATCCGGGCGTCCCGGCCAGGACGCTTCAGGAGTTCGTCACATACTGCAAAGCCAATCCGGGCAAGACGAATTTCGGATCTGCCGGCCTTGGCACCACCCGTCATCTTGCGGGCGAGATCTTCAACGCGAAGACAGGCACCACCATGACGCACGTTCCCTACAAGGGTTCGGGCCCCGCCACGGCGGCGCTTATCAGTGGTGAAGTGACAGCGGTCTTCGAAGGGCTGGGCAGCGCGGCACCCTATATCCGCAGCGGCAAGGTGAGAGCGCTGGCGGTGTTCTCGGCCGAACGCTCACCAGCCTTTCCCGACATTCCGACGGCCGCCGAAGCCGGATTGGCGGGCTTCGAATCGCTGTCGTGGTATGGTCTGTGGGCGCCGGCCGGCACCGACGCGGCCATTGTCTCGGCGATGCAGGCAGCCGTCGCAAAGGCATTCGTGGCGGCCGACCTCAACAAGATCTGGCTCGAGCAGGGGGCGGCGCCGGGTGGTGCGCCCACCGCGCGCTTCGCGACTTTCGTTACCGAAGAGATCGGGAAATGGGGCAAGGTCGTGCGGGACGGCAACATCACGATCGAATGAAGCAGCGCCGATAGCGCCTGGAGGCCGGCTCTGGCGTGCGGGCGCCACTATCGGACCGCAGGGCGAGTAGCCGGCGCAGTTTCAGCCGGACGCTCCTCTCGCGGTCGGGCCAAGTGCGTTACACTTCCGGAAATACGGGAGGAACCAAGATGGCTGAATTCGATCTGGTCGTGCGAGGCGGCAACCTCGCCGATGGCACAGGCTCCGCTATCCGCGAGGCCGATGTGGCGGTGAAGGACGGCAGGATCGCAGCCGTCGGCAAGGTGAGCGGGCAGGGTGCTGAGGAAATCGACGGCAAGGGGCTGCTGGTCACGCCCGGCTTCGTCGACATTCACACTCACTACGATGGGCAGGCTACCTGGGATTCACGGCTGCAGCCGTCGAGCTGGCACGGCGTCACCACTGCCGTGATGGGCAATTGCGGCGTCGGTTTCGCGCCGGTGAAGGTCGAGGATCGTCAGCGCCTTATCGAATTGATGGAGGGCGTCGAGGACATTCCCGGCGCCGCGCTCGATGAAGGCCTCAATTGGTCCTGGGAATCGTTTGGCCAGTATCTCGATGCGCTCGACGCGAAGCCGCGCGACATGGATCTCGGCGCACAGCTGCCGCACGGCGCGCTGCGCGTCTTCGTGATGGGCGAGCGCGCAGCCCGCCTCGAGGAAGCGACGACCGAGGAAGTGGCGCAGATGCGTGCGCTGACCGCGCAGGCGATGCGCGACGGCGCCATCGGCTTTTCGACCTCGCGGACACTGAACCATCGCACGGTGAAGGGCGATCCGACGCCGTCGCTGCGCGCCTCGGAGGAGGAGCTGCTCGGCATCGCGCTGGGCATGAAGGATGCCGGCCGCGGCGTCATCGAATTCATCTCCGACTTCAACACGCCGAACGCGGAGAGCGAGTTCGAGATGCTCGACCGGCTGCTCACTGCCTCGGGCCGGCCGTTCTCGGTGTCGCTGGCGCAGGCCCACTCGCGGCCCGACGGCTGGCGCCGACTGCTCGGGCTGGTCGAAGGCCTGGTCGCCAAGGGCCATAGCGCCAAGGCGCAGGTCGCGCCGCGCCCGATCGGCGTCCTGCAGGGACTGCAGGCGAGCCGTATCCCGTTCTCGATGTGCGCCTCCTACAAGGCGATCCAGAACAAGACGGTCGCGGAACGTCTGGCGATCATGCGCGATCCCACATTCCGCGCGCAGATCCTGAAGGAGAGCCAGGAGCCGCTGCGCTCGGCCATGGCGGCGCGCCTCACCGACTTCGATCGCATGTTCCCGCTGGGCGATCCGCCGGACTACGAGCCGCCGCAGGAAAGCTCGCTGGGCGCGCGCGCGCGCCGCGAGAACCGCGATCCGCGCGAGGTCGTGTACGACTACCTGATCGAAGGCGAGGGCAAGAACTTCATCTTCGCACCCTTCGCCAACTACGCCGCCTACAACCTCGATTGCTGCAGCGAGATGATGCAAAGCCCGCACACGCTGATCGGGCTGGGCGACGGCGGCGCGCATGTCGGCCTGATCTCCGACGGCTCCTTCCCGACCTCGCTGCTCTCGCATTGGGGCCGCGACCGCAAGAGCGGCCGTCTCGACGTGAGCTGGCTGGTCAAGCGCCACACGCAGGACAATGCCAGGGCCGTCGGTCTCGAAGACCGTGGCGTCGTGGCGGTCGGCAAGAAGGCCGACCTCAACGTCATCGACTTCGACAAATTGCGTGTCGAAGCGCCGGTGATGAAGTGGGACCTGCCGGCCGGCGGCAAGCGCCTGCTCCAGCGCGCGACTGGCTATCGCGCGACCATCGTGTCGGGGCAGGTCACCTATCGCGACGGCGAGGCGACCGGCGCGCTGCCGGGTCGCCTGGTGCGCGGCGCGCGGGCCAGCTGAGCGGCCCACGCGCAATCGGCATCGAGGGCGATCAGTCGCCCTTGATGTCGTTGTCCTTGATGACCTTGAACCAGCGGTCCTGCTCGCTCTTCTGGTAGGCAGCGAACTCCTCGGGCGAGGTCGTCAGGATTTCCATGTTGAACTGGTCGACGAACTTCTGCGTCACGTCGGGCGCCAGGACCGCCTTTTTGATCTCCGCATGCATGCGGTCGACGAGCGGCCGCGGGGTGCCGGTCGGCGCGTAGACGCCCCACCAGGAGTAGGAGGGGAAGGCCTTGACGCCCTGCTCGAGGAGCGTGGACGTGTCCGGGAGCGCCGGTGTGCGCTTTTCGCCTGTGACGGCCAGCGCGCGCACCTTGTTGGCGCGGACGTGCGGGCTGAAGGACGTCAGGCTGCCGATGGCAACGTCGGTGACACCCGCCAGGATGTCCTGGTTGAGCGGTCCGCCGCCCTTGTAGGGGATCAGATTGAGGTCGACGCCGTTCTCTTTCTTGATGAGGGTCATCAGCACCAGCGCCTGGCTGGCGCCGAGCACGCCGACATTGACCTTGCCCGGCCGCGCCTTGGCGTCGGTGATCACCTCGGCGAAGGTCTTGTAGGGCCGGTCCGGGTGCGCGCAGATCGCCTGCGGCGTACGCCCGATCTGCATGACGTTGAACAGCTCGGAATCCTTGTAGGGCAGGCCCGACGCAAAGGCGGGATTGAGGATGTGGCTGTCGAAGGTCAGCATCCAGGTCTGGCCGTCGGGCGGGGCCTTGGCCGCAATCGCGGAGCCGACCGCGCCGGTGCCGCCCGGCTTGTTGTCGACCAGGATGTTCCAGCCCGTGTTCTCGATCATCTTGGCCTGGATGATGCGCGCCACCGGGTCGGTCGAGCCGCCCGGCGGGAAGGGAACGATGATCCGGAGGGCCCCCTTGGGCCAGTCGGCGGCGGCCTGGGCGCGAGCGAGGGCCGGCGCCCCGAGCGTGGCGGCGGCGGCGCCGGCGAGTAGCGTGCGGCGATTGAAGGTCGTCATTGAAAGCCTCCCTGCGGATACGTCTTGTTGTGGGCGTGCCGAAAGCGGCCGCTCCTTGACCGATCTTTTACTTCAGGCGCTTCGGAGACGGAAAGGACGATCTTGTGCCGAAAATGTGGCGCAAAACGCCATCGCAGATCGATCATTTTGCCAAGTGGATCGCTATTGGCTATCTACCTTTCATGTCGCTCATCAAAGGTGAAACCGGCGAGTGGGAGATCGTGCTGGGACTGGAAGTCCATGCCCAGGTGATCTCCGAAGCCAAGCTCTTCTCCGGCGC
>CANIEC010000095.1 GCA_947466085.1 Rhodospirillales bacterium | reverse complement strand
GCGTCTTCGCCGATACGATCGGCGCAGCGGAAACGGTAGCGAGGGCAGCGACGGCAGAGAGTAGGAAACGACGCATGATTAGGCCCCATGAACAACGCGAGGGCCTAAATCTTAGGGCGACTTCACAGCCTCTGTCAGCGCGATAGGACCCTTCGGACAAAAAGAAACTTCGCCCGAACGCCGCGTCCTGACATGGTTATTGCAAGCGATTTGCGCGCAAGTCAGAGCGCGAGCCTGTAGACCCTCGTCGCGGTGCCGGAGAACAGGGCCTTCTTCTCGGATGGCGAAGCGCCACCGGAAATGCGCTTGAACGCATTCCACAGCACGCCGTAGCCCGAGGTGATCTTGTCGACCGGGAAGTTGCTCTCGTACATGCAGCGATCGACCCCGAACAGCTCGATGGTGGTCTCGACCCAGGGCCGGAACGCCTCGGCCAGTTCCTGCGAGCCCGGCGGCATCGGGCGCCGGTAGAAATCGAAGAAGCCCATGGCCATGCCGAGCCCGCCCAGCTTCACCACGATGTTCTGTCGCTTGGCCAACTCGGCCATCGACTTCTTCCAGGCCGCGCGCACCTCGTCGTGGCGCCCGGCGTAGCCGGCATATCCCAGCGGCCCGCCGACATGGTCGAGCACGATATGCGTGCCCGGGAAGGCATCGGCCAGTTCGGCGATCTCGAGGATCTGCGGATGGTAGAGCCAGGCGTCGAAGGTGAGGTCACGCTTCGCCAGCTCCCTGAACCCCTCGCGCCAGGTCAGATCGCGGGTCTGCTCGGGCGGCGGGTCGTTGCGGGAGTTGCGGATTCCCGGATCGGCGTCCCAGCCGGTCTGGTGGCGAATGCCCTTGAAGCGGCCGTTGCCGGCGGCGATCTGGGCGTCGAACACATCCCCGGCCTTTTCACCGAGACGCAGGTCGACATGGCCGACGATGCCGGCGCAGGCACGCAAGTCGCCATAGAGACCGGACGCGCTCATCGCCGCGACGCCATTCGCGAACTCGGTCTCGCCGATGCAGCGCAGCTCGGCCGGACCGTCCTTGCGGTACATCGAATGACAGTCGACGTAGACCGTGCCCACGATGTTATGGCCGGTCCGCGTGTCGGCCAGCAGGTCGTGGAACAGATAGTCGTTGCCGCTGCGCTGCCAGAGATGATGATGCGGATCGACGATCGGCAGGTCGGGCTCGAGCGCAGGCTCGCTTACCTTGGCGACCCACGCCGGATCGGGATTCATCACGTTGCCGAGGCTTTCAGCGGGCTTGGCCATCGTTTCCTCCCTCGCAGGCGTTCGTTAGTGGATCGGCTCTTCGGCGATCATCGAGACGTGAGCGTGGACGACCTTCCAGCCGACATCGGGCAGGCGGACCCAGGTCTGCGTCTGGCGGCCGGTCATCTCCCGGCCACGCACCTTGTAGACCAGCGAGACCGTCGCGATGTCGCGTCCCAGGGTGACGATGTCGAGCCGCAGCCGCTTCTCCTTGCTGCCGGGCCCCGGTGGACGGGCGACGCGAAAGGCATGGATGCGGTCGAAACCGTAGCCGTGCTCGTTGTTGGCGAGACGGATCGTGTGCGGGCTGTTCCAGAAGGTGGCGTCGAGCACCTCCACGTTCTTGTCGATCAGCGCCTGCTCGTAGCGTTCGAACAGCTCGCGCACCTCGGCCACGACTTCGGGAATGTTCGGCGTCAGATCCGTCACGCTCACCTCGCTCTTGCTGGATTACCCACGACGGCAGCCGACTCGCCGCCGCGATCAGCCCGCCGCCTTCTCCATCGCACGGGCGACGGCGACCAGGGTCGCGTCGCTGCCGCGCGGGCCGATGATGGACAGGCCGACCGGCAGACCGTCAACCGTCGTGGCGCCGGGCAGATTGACCTGCGGAAAGCCCGCCAGCCCGCCCTGCGCGCAGAGGCAGGTGATGCGGTCGCGCAACGGATCCAGCACCGAGAGCGGCAGCCCGACCTTCGGCGCCGGAAACGGCGTCGTCGGCAGGCAGAGGATCGTGCCCGGCGGCAGCAGGTACTTCATGCGGCTGCGCGCTTCCTGGCGCATCAGGTTGGCCCAGACCTTGTCGCCCTCGGGGATCATCGATCCGGTGACCAGCGCCTTGGCGACCGAGAAGGCAAAGCGCGGGTTGCGCTCGTCGAGCCAGCTCCTGAACGTCGCATAGGCCTCGGCGGGCTGCAGCGTGCGCTGGGCGCGCGCCCATACCGAGAGGCCCTGCGGCGCCATGATCTCCTCGCGGCTCGAACCGATGAGGGCGGCGAGCTTCTTCACCATCGGCTGCAGCGCCTCCGACGTGTCCGCATCGGCGAAGCCGAAGGCGTCGACCGCGACGACGAGCTTCGAGGGCAGCGCCGCCGGGATCTCCTCGCCCAGCATCACGCTGCAGACCTTCGCGAAAGTCTCGGCGTCGCGCGCGAACCATCCGGTCGTGTCGGAGGTCGGCGCCTGGGGCAGCATGCCGGTGACGTCGATGCGGCCGTGGGTCGGGCGGATGCCATAGAGGCCACAGAAGCTGGAGGGCACGCGGACGGAGCCGCCGGTATCGGTGCCGAGCGCGGTGTCGCAGATCCCCGCCGCCACCGCGGCGGCGGAGCCCGAGGACGAGCCGCCCGGCACGCGGCCCGCGGCACGGACGTTCTTCGGCGTTCCGTCGAAGGCGTTCTCGCCCAGGATGCCCAGCGAGACCTCGTCGGTGATGGTCTTGCCGATCAGGGTCGCGCCGGCATCGAGCAGGGTCTGCACTGCCCAGGCATGCCTCTCGGGGATGGGACGCCCGGTCGGCCAGTCGTGATTGCCGCCTCCGGTTGGCACGCCGGCCACCGCAAACAGATCCTTGGCCGCGAAGGTGAGGCCTGACAGCGGACCTCCGGCACGACCCTCGATATGAACGCGCGGGCCGGGAACGAAGGCGCCGATCTCGTCAGTCATGGAACACACCCGTCATCCTGAACAAAGCGAAGAACCTACCGCCCGACATGCAATTGTCCGGCCGCTACAGCCGGTCCTTCGCTGCGCTAAGGACGACAGCGACTATTCGGCCGGCGCTGCCGGCAGGCGGCCCTTGGTTCGCCAGCGCCTCGCCCAGCCGGGGCTGAACTTCATGCCGGTCAGCCTGTCGAACCACATGTACACGACGGGCGTGATGAACAGCGTCAGGACCTGCGACACCATCAGGCCACCGACGACGGTGATGCCCAGCGGCTGGCGCAGTTCGGCGCCGGCGCCATGGCCCACGGCGATCGGCAAGGCGCCGAGCAAGGCGCAAACGGTCGTCATCATGATGGGTCGGAAGCGCAGCAGGGCTGCCTCCACGATCGCCGTCTCGGCATCCGCGCCCTGCCCTCGCCGCTCGATCGCGAAGTCGACCATCATGATGGCGTTCTTCTTCACGATGCCGATCAGCATCACCACGCCGATCATGGCGATGACCGACAGGTCCATGCCGAACAGCATCAGGGTTGCGAGCGCGCCGATGCCGGCCGATGGCAGACCCGACAGGATCGTCAGCGGATGGATGAAGCTCTCATAGAGGATGCCCAGGATGATGTAGATCACCAGCACCGCTGCCAGCAGCAGCATCCCCTGGTTGGCGACCGCCTGCTGGAACACCTGGGCGCTGCCCTCGAAGCTGGTGGTGATGGTGGCCGGCAGGCCGATCTCCGTCGCCGCCGCCTGGATGTCGCGCACCGCGTCGCCGAGCGCCACCCCCGGTGCGAGGTTGAAGGAGATCATGACCGACGGAAGCTGGGCGATGTGGTTGACGGTCAACGAGGTCGGCTTGTCGATGCGCTTGGCCAGCGTGTCCAATGGCACGAGGCCACCGTTGGGCGTGCGGACCTGCAGCCGGCGCAGGATGTCGCCGGCGTCGCCGTACTTCGGATCCGCCTCGAGGATCACCTGATAGGTGTCGTCCGACGCATAGATGGTCGACACCTGACGCGAACCGAACGCTGAGTAGAGGAGCAGGCGGATCTGGTCGACCGACACGCCGAGGCGCGAGGCGATGTCGCGATCGATGTCGATCATCGCCGAGCGGGCCCGCACCTGCAGGTCGGAGTTCACGTCGAGGATCGCCGGGATGCGGCGCATCCTCGCCTCCATGAGGGGGCCGTACTCGCGCAGCAGGTTGAGGTCGCTCGAACGCATGCCGAACTGATACTGGGCGCGGCTCTGCGTCGTGGAGATGTTGATCGATTGCGCGGCCTGGAAAAAGACGTTGATGCCCGGCACGGCGGCCGTCGCCCGGCGCAACCGGGCGATGACCTGCTGGGCGCTGTCCGTGCGCTCCGGCTTGTCTCGCAGCATGATGAAGATGCGCCCGGAATTCACCGTGGCCGCGGCGTTGCCGCCACCGACGGTCGACATGACCGAGGCCACATCGGGATCCCGGCGGATGACCTCGGCCAAAGCCGACTGGCGGGCCACCATCGCGTCGAAGGACGCGTCGTCCGGCCCGACCGTGGAGCCCTGGATCTGCCCGATATCCTCCGACGGGAAGAAGCCCTTGGGGATCGCCTGGAAGAGCATCGCCGTGGCGACGAAGGTGCCGAGGGTGATCGCCAGCACCAGCCGGGGATAGCGGACCGTGTGCCGCAGCGCCCAGCCATAGCCCTCGGTGACCTTCGTGAAACCCCACTCGAAGCTGCGCAGAAGTGCATTGTGCTTCTCGTGATGGTCGATCGGCTTCAGCCAGCGCGAACACAGCATCGGCGTCAGGGTCAGCGACACGATACCGGAGATCAGGATGGCGAAGGCGATGACCAGCCCGAACTCGTTGAACATGCGCCCGACGACACCGCCCATGAACAGCACGGGGATGAATACGGCGACCAGGGAGAGCGTCATGGAGACGATCGTGAAGCCGACCTCCTTGGAGCCCTTGAGGGCCGCCGCCATCGGCTTCTCGCCCGCCTCGATATGGCGGACGATGTTCTCCAGCATGACAATGGCATCGTCGACCACGAAGCCGACGGCCAGGGTCAGTGCCAGCAGGGATATATTGTCGATCGAATGGCCGCACAGGTACATGCCGGCGAAGGTGCCGATGACCGAGATCGGCAGCGCGATCGCCGGGATCATGGTCGCGCGGAAGCTGCGCAGGAAGAAATAGATCGCGATGATCACCAGGATCGCCGCCAGCGCCAGAGTGAACTCGACGTCGGCGATCGCCTCGCGGATCGGCTTCGACCGGTCGGCGAGCAGATGGATCTCGACCCCGGCCGGCAGCTCGGCCTGGATCTGCGGGATGATCGCCTTGACCCGATCCACCACCTCCACCGTGTTGGCATCGGGCTGGCGATAGACGCCCAGCACGATGGCGCGCGTGCCATCGAGCCAGCTCGCCACCTTGTCGTTCTCGACGCTGTCGATGGCCGTCGCCACGTCGGAGATACGGACCGGCGCGCCGTTCTGCCAGGTCACGATCACCGGCATGTAGTCCGCGGCCTTGCTGATCGGCCCCGTGGCTTCGAGAATCGCGTTCTGCTTCTGGTCCGCGATCGAACCGACCGGCTTGCTCGAGTTGGCGTTGACGACGGCGGCCTGCAGCTCCTGCAGGGTCAGCCCGCGAACCGCGAGCTGGTCTAGGTCGGCTCGGACGCGCACGGCGAACTTCTGCGACCCGAAGATCAGGACCTGCGCCACGCCCGGAAGGGTCGACACGCGCGGCAGGATCGCCCGGTTGACGAAGGCGTCGACGTCCGAAAGCCGGGCCTGGCTGGACTTGAGAGCGAGGAACATCACCGCCCAGTCCGCCGGATTGACCTTGCGGAAGCTGGGAGGGGTGGTCATCTCCGGCGGCATCCGCCGCATGGCCGAGGAGATCGCCGACTGGACGTCGAGGGCGGCGCCGTCGATGCTCCGGTTCAGGTCGAACTGGAGGACGATCGAGGTGTTCCCCAGCGACGACGTCGAGGTCATCGTGGTCACGCCGGCGATTGTCGAAAACTGGCGCTCGAGGATCGAGGCCACCGAGGAGGCCATCGTCTCGGGGCTGGCGCCGGGAAGCTGCGCGGTGACCTGAATGGTCGGGAACTCGACGCGCGGGACGGCGGCGACCGGGAGTTGCTTGTAGGCGAATACTCCGCTGATCACGAACGATGCCATCAACAGGATGGTCATCACCGGACGGCGGATGCAAAGTTCAGAGATGTTCACGTCCGCCTCCGCTTAGGATCGGCTAACCGCGGGGGGGTGCCGGGGGCCGGGTCGCGTCCACCGTCGGCGGCCGGACCGTCACAGATGCCCCCTGGACCAGCCGGAGCTGGCCATCGACCACCACCTGCTCCCCGCTTTCGACGCCCTTGCCGATCACGGCCTGACCGTCCTGCGTGCGCTTGACGACGACCTGCCTGAGCTCGGCCACGCCGTCCTTGATGACGAAAACGAACGGTCCCTGCGAGCCGAGCTGGACGGCACTCGCCGGGACCGAGAGGGCGTCGGATTCGATGCCGAGCACGATCTCCACCTTGACGAATTGCCCCGGCCACAACAGCTCGTTGGCATTGCCGATGCGCGCCTTGGCGGTCACGGTGCCGGTGTTCGGGTCGACGGTATTCTCGATGAAGGCCATCTCGCCGGACTGCTTCTTGGAATCATCGATGATGGCCGTGACCGTGACCGGGCCCTTGGCCATCGCCGCGCGCAGGTCCGGCAGGATGATCTGCGGGATGGCGAAGGTGACATAGATCGGGTCGATCTGGTTGATCGTGGCCAGGGTGCTGGTGGCCGAGTTGTCGCCGGTGCGGACGACGGCCCCTGCCTTGTTCGCGATCGAGCCGATGCGGCCCGAAACCGGCGCCCGGATCTCCGTGAAGGTAAGCAGCGTCTGGACGCTGGCCTTGGCGGCCTCGTCCGCCTCGAGCTGCGCTTCGGCGGCCTTCAGGGTGGTGCCCGCATTGTCGCGCTGCACCACGGTGCCGGCGTTCTTCGCCAGGAGTTCCTCGTTGCGCTGCAGGTCGCGCCGGGCCTGCATGACCTGCGCCTGGTCCTTGCGGATCTGCGCCTCGATCTGGCCGAGCTGCGCCTTCAGGCTGCGCGCATCGAGTTCGAAGAGGATATCGCCCTCCTTCACGAGAGCGCCCTCCTCGACATTCACCTTCATGATCTGGCTGTCCATCCGGGGCTTGATCTGGACGGAGGCGATCGACTGCACCGTCCCGACGGCATCCACCGCGACGGGCATGGCCTCGCGCTTGACCGGCATGACCACGACCGGCACCGCCCCTCCGGGATTGGCGCGACCACGGCGACCCTGCGGCTGCGCGCCCGCGGCGGGGCTCGCCTGGGCCTCGGCCGTCTTGGCTGCCGAACCCATGCCGATGTAAGGGCCGACCACCCCGATCACATCATCGCGGTAGATGTAGGCCGCTCCGCCGATCGCAACGATCGAGACGAAGACCGCCGCACGGACGAATCCCATTCCCAAGACTCCAGCCCCCAAGCCCCGGCAGGATTATAACCCTCCCGCCGTCCGGCGATAGCCGGAAACACAGTATCTACCGGAAACTTTATGCAAAAAACCCGCCACAATCGGGCGGGTTTTTCGTCAGTTCCAGAGTCGGCCGCTTAGCGGCTGTAATACTCGACGACCAGCGAGGGCTCCATCTGGACCGGGTACGGCACGTCGGCGAGCTTCGGCCCGCGCACGTAGGTGCCCTTCATGTCCTTGTGGTCAGCCGTCACATATTCCGGCACGTCGCGCTCGGCGGTCTGCGTCGCCTCGAGGACGCGCTCCATCTGGCTGGCCTTGGAGGTCAGCTCGATGACGTCGTTGTCCTTCACCTGGTACGACGCGATGTTCACGCGGCGGCCGTTGACCTTGACGTGGCCGTGGCTGACCAGCTGGCGCGAGGCGAAGACGGTGATGGCGAACTTCATGCGGTAGATCACCGCGTCCAGCCGGCGCTCGAGCAGCTCGACCAGGTTCTCGCCGGTGTCGCCCTTGCGGCGGACGGCTTCGGCGTAATAACGGCGGAGCTGACGCTCGCTGACCGAGCCGTAGTAGCCCTTGAGGCGCTGCTTGGCCATGAGCTGGAGGCGGTAGTCGGTCGGCTTGGTGCGACCCTGGCCGTGCTGGCCGGGACCGTATTCACGCTTGTTGATCGGGCTCTTGGGACGGCCCCACAGGTTGACCCTGAGGCGGCGGTCGATCTTGTACTTAGAATTAGCGCGCTTGCTCACGCAGCACTCCGTCGTTATGCGCCCCGCTTTGCAGGTGCGCCCTGTTGTCCGGATAGGCCTGATTCCGACCTAACGTCGGGGCGGGAGGAGAGCCCGAACGGCCCTCAACCACGTTCTCCGGAAGAAGCGCGGAACATACCGGCCGTTTCGGGCCAGTCAAGCAGGCGTTAATCCTTCAATTTCAATGACTTAGATCTCGACCAGCACGATCTCGCGGGTCACGGCGGCGGATTTCTTCACCATGGCGGTGGCCGAACAGTACTTTTCGTCCGACAGGCTGACCGCCCGCTCGACCAGCGCCTTGTTCAGCTTCCGGCCGCGCACCGTGTAGACCAGCTTCACCGATGTATAGACCTTGGGATGGTCCTCGGCCCGCTCGGCGACCAGCGAGACCTCGACGCCCTCGATGTCCTGGCGCTGCTTCTTCAGCATCGAGACCACGTCGATGGCGGTGCAGCCGCCCATCCCCATCAGCAGGACCTCCATCGGCCGGGAGGCGAGGTTGCGACCGCCGATGTCGGAGGCGCCATCCATCGTGATCGTGTGGCCACTGCCGCCTTCGGCGACCAGCAGCGCACCGTCGACCCAGGTGATCTTGGCGGTGGTGGACATGGCTATTCCTCGTGCTGTTTCTTGGATAGGAACTTGATGACGCCGTGGAAGGTGCGGGCCTCCTGCTCGGTCATCTCGGCACGCTGCAGCAGCGCTCTGAGATTGAGCACCATGGAGGGCCGCATCTCCTTGTTCCGCAGGAAGCCCGACTGGTCGAGCGCGCGCTCGAGATGGTCGAAGAGGCTCTGCAGCTCCTCCTTGGTCGCCGGCCGTGCCGCATGGTCGGAAAGCCGCACGGACGGCGTCGTATCCCCGGCGGTTGTCCATTCATAGGCCACCAGCAGCACCGCCTGCGCCATGTTCAGCGATGAGAACTGCGGATTGAGCGGGATCGAGAGCGCGGTGTCGGCATGGACCATGTCGTCGTTCTCGAGACCGGTCCGCTCGGGTCCGAACAGGATGCCGACGCCTTCGCCCCGCCCGATCCAGCCGTGCATCTCGGTCGCCGCCTGGCGCGGCGTCACGATGCGCTGCACCAGCTCGCGGTTGCGCGCCGTCGTAGCCACCACCCGTTCGAGGTCAGCGACCGCCTCGCCCACGCTGTCGAAGACCTCGGCCTTGTCCAGCACGATGTCGGCGCCCGAGGCGGCACGCTGCGCCCGCTCGTTGGGCCAGCCGTCGCGCGGCGCCACAAGCCTCAGCGTCGACAGGCCGCAATTCAGCATGGCGCGCGCGGCCATGCCGATATTCTCTCCGAGTTGCGGGCGCACGAGGATCACCGCCGGCGTAACGGCGGCGACATCGCGGCCCTTAGATGCGCGTCCCATGCCGCCGTATAACGTGGTTAGCGGCCGCCGATAAGGGCCGGGCGACGCATGAAGAAGAGGAGCGGGATCAGCACCAGCGAGCAGATCATCATGATGCGGAAGTCGTTGAGGTAACCGATCAGCGCGGCCTGGCGGGTGATTTCGCCGTCCCAGATCGCGAGCTGCGTCGGGTCGAGACTGACACCGGTCGGATTCATCGGCCAGCCGGGATGATAGGGCGTGAACTTCTCGACCATGTCGGCGCGGTTCTGCTGAGTGTTGCTGGCCAGCATCGAGACCAGCACGGCGATGCCGATGCTGGCGCCCAGGTTGCGCAGCAGCGCGTTCACCGCGGCCCCCTCGGTCCTCAGGCGCTGCGGCAACGTGGCGAAGGTGAGGACGGTGAGCGGCGGAAAGACGAGCCCGAGACCGAAGCCCAGCAGGATGCCGTTCCAGATGATGCGCGACTCGCTCACATTGAGATTGAACAGCGTCATGTCGTAGAGCGAGAGCGCCGCCAGCGCGAAGCCGATGCCGATCAGCAGCCGGGCATCGACGCGGCCGATCAGCCGCGACACCATCATCATCGACACCATCATCCCGGCGCCGCGCGGCGCCAGCACGACGCCGGTGGTGAACACGGGATAGCCCATGAGCTGCTGCAGGAAGGGCGGCATCAGGGTCGCCGTCACGATCAGCAGGAGTCCGGCCAGGGCGGTGAAGCAGAGGCCGACCGTGAGGTTGCGATCACGGAACAGCTCGCGCGACAGGAACGGCTGGCGGTCGGTCATCATGTGGATCACAAACATGGCGAAGGCCACGGCTGCTATCAGCGTCTCGCCGATGATCTCGACCGAGTCGAACCAGTCGAGCATGTGGCCGCGGTCGAGCATGAGCTGGAACGAGCCGATGGCGACCGCGAGAAGAGTGAAGCCCAGCAGGTCGAAGCGCCGCGGCGCGCCATGCACGTTGTCGCGCACGAGGGCCAGGATGCCGACCGCGCACAGGATGCCGACCGGCAGGTTCACGTAAAACACCCAGCGCCACGAGAATTCGTCGGTCAGCCAGCCGCCCAGCGAGGGTCCGGCGATGGGGCCGAGCATCGTGCCGACCCCCCACATGGCCATCGCCTTGCCCTGCTCCTCGCGCGGATAGGTGTCCATCATGATGGCCTGCGAAACCGGCACCAGGGCCGCGCCAAACCCGCCCTGCAGGGCGCGGAACAGGACGAGCTGGTCGAGCGTCTGAGCGGCGCCGCACATCATCGACACGATGGTGAAGCCGATCACGCAGGTGGCCAAGGTCCGGCGCAGCCCGAAGCGCATGGCGCAGAAGCCGGCCAGCGGCGTCAGGATGGCGGAGGCCACGATATAGGAGGTGACGACCCAGGAGACCTGCTCCTGCGTCGCGGAGAGAGAGCCCTGGATCGACGGCAGCGCCACATTGGCGATGGTGCCGTCGAGCGCATGCATGATGGTGGCGGCCATCACCGTGAAGGTGATCAGGCGGCGGCGGCGCAGGACCGCCGGGTCGACGGCCGGGGCCATCGACTAGGGCTTCGGCGAAGCGGACGCGCTCGAGAGGCCGAGCGACTTGGCCCATCCCGCCCACAGGCCGGCGAGCGAGCGCGTATGGCCGGTCTCGACCGCGACGGTCGTGCTCATGCCGACCCTGAGCGGCGGATCGCCTTCGCGGCAGGCGACCGAGAGACGGACGGGAATGCGCTGGACCACCTTCACCCAGTTGCCGGTGGCGTTCTGCGGCGGCAGCACGGCGAACTCCGCGCCGGTCGACTGCGAGATGCTCGCCACCGTGCCCCAGCATTCGGACTCCGGATAGGTGTCGACATGGATCAGCACCTTCTGGCCCGCCCGCACGCGCGTGAGCTCGGTCTCCTTGAAGTTGGCCTCGATCCACAGATCGGTATCGGCCACCACCACCATCACCGGCACGCCGGCGGTGGCATAGCTGCCCGGCACAGGGCGCTTGCTGACGATGCCGTCGATCGGCGACTCGATCGTGGTGCGGCGCAGTTGCAGCAGTGCCTCCTCGCGCATCGCCATCATCTGGCGCACGCGCGGATGGTCGTCGGCGCGAATCTTGGGATCGCCCGCCAGTGCCGCCTCGATGCGCTGCAGATCTTCCTGCGCCGCCGAGATGCGCTGGCGCGCGACATCGAGACCCATGCGCGCCTCCTCGAGCTTGGCGGTAGAGGCGACCTTCTTCTCGGCTAAGTCGGCCTGGCGATCGAAATCGGCCTGCGCGAAGGTCTGCTGGCTGAGCGCCGCCTTGATTTCCTCGCGCTTGGTGCGCCATTGCGCGCGCAGGCCGCGGATGTCGGCACGCACCGTCTCAGTCTCGGCTTCGATGCGTGTGAGCGCGTGGCGATAGGACTGGTCGTCGAGCCGGAACAGGAGCTGGCCGCGCGAGACCCTCTCGTTCTCCTGCACCGGCACCTCGACGATGAGACCGGAAAGCTGGCTCGCGATCTGGGCGCGGTCGCCCTTCACATAGGCGTTGTCGGTGGACACCGTGCCGCCCGAGGAAAGCCAGATCAGCAGCGTGGCGGCCAGCACGATCGCGGGCAGCGCCCACATGAAGGCGCGCGCGAGCGTGCGCGCGCCGAATCGCGGACGGCGCAGGGCAGCCGCCGCGATGGGCGGTGTCTGGGTGTCCAGATGCTCTCCGTCTCGCACGCTTGTATGGTCTGCCCCGCTCTACCCGAGGTCAACCGGCAGGTGCGGCATGGCAGCTACGCCGGCTGCGCCGGAGGTGCTGCTATGGCTGCGCCGGCCGGGCGCCATCGCGGAAGAGCTTGTAGGTGATGGCGTCGTAGAGCGCGTTGTAGGAAGCGTCGACGATGTTGGGCGACACGCCGATGGTGCTCCAGCGCCGTCCCTTTGCATCCGCACTCTCGATCATGACGCGCGTCGTCGCCGCCGTGCCGCCTGCCGAATCGAGGATGCGGACCTTGAAGTCGACCAGCCGCATGTCTTCCAGTTCGGGATAGAGCGGCACGAGCGCCTTTCGCAGCGCAGCATCGAGCGCGTTCACGGGGCCGTTGCCCTCGCCCACTTCCATCGCACGACGGCCGGCGATGTCGAGCTTCACCGTCGCCTCCGACAGCGCCACCGTCTGGCCGCGCGCATTGACCCGCCGCTCGGCCAGCACGCGGAAGCTCTGCAGGGCGAAGTAATCGGGCACGGTCTGCAGCTCGTGCCGCGCCAGCAGCTCGAAGCTTGCGTCCGCGCCGTCGTAGGCATAGCCCTCGGACTCTCGGTCCTTCACGATCTCGAGCAGGCGTGCGACGCCGGGATGCTTGGGATCGACTTCGAGGCCGATCTGGCGGAAGCGCGCCATGATGTTGGACCGGCCGGCCTGGTCGCTGACGACGATGATGCGCTGGTTGCCGACGACTTCCGGGTCGACATGCTCGTAGGTCCTGGGGTCCTTCTCGACGGCGGACACATGCAGCCCGCCTTTGTGGGCGAAGGCGCGCGTGCCGACATAGGCCGCGCTACGGTTGGTCGGCATGTTCAGCCGGTCGTCGAGCAGGCGCGACAGGTGCGTGAGCCGCTGCAGCGCCCCGTCCTTCAACCCGGTGTCGAAGCCCATCTTCAGCACGAGATTGGGGATCAGCGCAATCATGTTGGCATTGCCGCAGCGCTCACCCAGCCCGTTGATCGTGCCCTGGACCTGGCGCACGCCGGCGCGCACCGCGGCGAGCGAGTTGGCCACGGCATTCTCAGTGTCGTTGTGCGTGTGGATGCCCAGCCGGTCGCCCGGGATCTTCTTCACGACCTCGCCCACGATGCGCTCGATCTCGTGCGGCAGGGTCCCACCGTTGGTGTCGCAGAGCACCAGCCAGCGTGCGCCCGCCTTTTCAGCGGCGGCGAGGCAGGCCATGGCATAGTCGGGGTTGGCCTTGTAGCCGTCGAAGAAGTGCTCGGCGTCGAACATCGTCTCGTCCATGCGCGTCTTCGCATAGGCGAGCGAGTCGGAGATCATTTCGAGATACTCGGTCCGGTCGACCTCGAGGGCCACGTCGACATGGAAGTCCCAGGTCTTGCCGACCATGCAGACGTTGCGCGCCTTGGTCTGCAGGATCGCGGCGAGGCCCGGATCGTTGGCGGCGCTGCGCCCGGCGCGACGCGTCATGCCGAAGGCCACGAACTTGGCGTTCTGAAACTCCGGCGGATCGGCGAAGAACCGGTCGTCGGTCGGATTGGCGCCCGGCCAGCCGCCCTCGATGTAGTCGATGCCCAACCGGTCGAGCTCGCGCGCGATCGCCGCCTTGTCGGCCACGGTGAAATCGACGCCCTGGGTCTGGGCCCCGTCCCGCAGGGTGGTGTCGAAGAGATAGACTCGGTTGGATGACGTCATGGCTCGGCCTTTTCGAAGGGCCGGGACCATACGCCCCCAGCCAACCCTATATAAGCGCCTATTTTGTTCTTCCTTAAATAGGATTAAGTCTATAAACCTATTTAAGAGACAGAGACCTTCGCCCTTGCATAGGGTTGCCGTGCGCAGAAGTGATCTAACCGGGCTGGTCCAGCGCCAGTTGAAAAAGCTCCCGCAGCCGTTCGAGTCCCACTACGGCGTGGTTCCATTGCCGCCACCGGAAGAAGCAATAGCGCTGTCTACGGCCCTGCCTCACCTGCGCGCAGCATCCGAGGCCTTGGGCCGGGTCAACACTCTCGCCGCCGAGCTCAAGGACTCATTCATCGTCAGCCGCATTCTCACAAGACGGGAGGCGGTTAGCAGTTCTGCGATCGAAGGCACCAACAGCACCTTGGACGAGCTGTTGAACATGGAAGAACGAGACCTAGAAGACGATGGTCAGGCAGTCACGGAGGCAACTGCACAGGTTCGCGACTACACACGTGTGCTGGAAACCATTGTCCCCCAGGCCGCAGAACGGGGTCCGGCGGTCTTCACCGTTGATTTGATCCGCGACCTCCACCGCAACATCATGGCCAGCGATTCGGCCTATCAGGACGTACCCGGCGTCCTCAGAAAGAATGTGGTGTGGATTGGCGGCGGCGGAAACATCGCGAACTCAACCTACAATCCCGCACCACCAGCAGACATATCAAGGTCGCTTGCGGAGACCATCGACTATCTCCGCTGCAACGGCGCGCAGACGGTCAATCAGCATCTCGTCACGCGCATGGCGATTTCCCACGCGCATTTCGAAGCCATCCATCCTTTTCGAGACGGCAACGGCCGCGTCGGACGTCTGCTCCTGCCGCTCATGATGGCGGCGGCCGGTCAGCCCCCCCTGTATCTGTCGCCCTACATCGAAGCTCACAAGGACGACTACTATGCCGCGCTCAAGGCTGCCCAGCAGCGACTCGACTGGGCCCTGGGCGTCGCTTTCCTTTCCAAGGCCATTGTCGGTACCGTCGAAGAACTCGTGCTTACGCGCGACGCGCTGGTGCGGCTGGGCCAAATCTGGAAAGGACGACAGAAATTCCGCGCAGGTTCCGCTGCTTTGCGCGCGCTCTCGATCCTTCCACACTATCCCGTCGTGACGACCAAGCGATTGATGGCTCTGCTGGATGTCAGCCAGCCGGTCGCTCTCGACACCACCAATCGACTGGTGGAACTCGGTATTCTGAAGGAGCGAACGGGTTACCGGCGCAATAGAGTATTCGCGAGTCCCGAGGCGCTGACCGTCATCAATCGGCCCTTCGGCGCACCGCCGGTCCTTCCCGGCGACGCCAACTAGAAGTCGCTAACTCAATCGTTCGGAGAAACGCCATGACCACCGCCACCACCATCACCGAACTGCGCACGACGCTCCTGCAGGTGCCGTGGCGGTCGTCGCCGCCGGCCGCCGGCATCCTGGCGCCGGGGCCGCGCGAGATCTTCGTGCTGGAGATCGAGACGCAGGGCGGGCTGATCGGCATGAGCTACCTGATGCCGCTGCATGGCGGGCTGCACACGCTGGACGCCTGCATGAAGGAGCTGGTCGCGCCCTACGTGATCGGCCGCGACGCCACCGAGATCGAAGGCATCTGGCAGACCCTCTACAAGAACAATTTCTGGCTGGGCCGCATGGGCGTCACCCTGGTCGCCCAGAGCGCGGTCGACATGGCGCTGTGGGACATCGTGGGCAAGCGCGCCAGCCTGCCGCTGTTCCGACTGTGGGGCGCCGCGCGGACCAAGATCCCGGCCTACGGGTCGGGCTGCTTCCGGGGCCTCGGCCGCGACGGCATGATCAGCCGGGCGAAGGAGTTCACTGCCCAGGGGCTCAAGGCCATCAAGATGCAGGTGGCCCACATCCGGCCGTGGCGCGAGGACGTTGAGAACGTGAGGGCGATGCGCGAGGCGATGGGCGACGGCATCGAGATCATGATCGACGTCAACATGGGCTGGGATGCCGACACGGCCATCCAGGCCGGCCACCGAATCGACGAGTTCGATCCCTACTGGCTCGAGGAGCCGGTCGTCGCGGAAGACTTCGCAGGCTACCGCCGCATCGCCGCGGCGCTGAAGACGCGCGTGGTCGGCGGCGAAAGTCACTTCATGCGAAACGACCTCAGGCCCTTCTTCGAGCATCCCGGCACGCCGATCCTGCAGCCCGACCCGATGCGCGGCGGCTATTCGGAGCTGCGCAAGATCGCATCGATGGCGGAGCCCTACGGCATCCGCCTCGCGCCGCACCTGTTCCACGAGCAGATGGTCCATGTGCTGGCCTCGATCCCCAATGCCAGCTACCTCGAATACATGGACTGGAACGACGATCTCTGGATCGAGCCGGTCCTGCCCGCGCAGGACGGCACCATGTCGCCGCCGGAACGTCCAGGCCACGGACTGGCCTTCCGTCCGGAGGTCCTGAAAGACCATCGCATCGGTGGCCAGCGCCTCAAAGGGTGACGCACCCGCTCCCTGATCCGGGCGGCGGCCGCGACGAACGCCTCGAAAAGTGAATCTCCCCGATGGCATGGATGTTGCTGCCCCTGTCGCAGTTATCACCGGGGACAGGGGACAGGGATGAGCTTGATATCGAGGAATTCGGCATTGAAGCTGGCCGCTGCCGCCGTGGGCGCAAGCCTTGCGCTGGCGAGTACGGCCAGTGCGCAGACGCAGTGGATCATGGCCAGCGGCTACCCCGAGAACAACTTCCTGACCCAGAACCTGCGCAAATGGGTCGAGGACGTGGAGAAGGGCACCGCGGGCAAGCTCAAGATCACGCTCCACACCAACGACAGCCTGATCAAGCTCGACAGCATCAAGTCGGCGGTCCAGCGCGGACAGGTGCAGGCCGGCGAGATCCGCCTCGGCGTCTACGGCAACGAGGACCCGATGTTCATCCTCGACGGCGTTCCCTTCGTCGCTTCGACCTACGAGGAAGCGTGGAAGCTGATGGAACTGCAGGACCCGTATTTCAAGGGCCTGTTCGACAAGGCCGGCATGGTGATCTCGGGCTACCAGGTGTGGCCGAGCCAGGGCTTCTACACCAAGACGCCGGTCAACTCGGTCGAGGACTTCAAGGGCAAGAAGATCCGCATCTATTCGACGGCGACCCAGAAGATGGCGACCCTGCTGGGATTCAACGCGACGATCCTGCCCTTCGCCGAAATCCCGCAGGCCTTCTCCACCGGCCTGATCGAAGCCCTCTTCACCAGCGCCCAGACCGGGGTCGACATCCAGGCCTGGGACAACACCAAGTATTTCACCGATGTCGGCGCGATCCTGACGAAGAATGCGCTGATCTTCAGCAAGCGAGCCTTCGCCGCTTTGCCGGCGGCGGATCAGAAGGTCGTCATGGACGCGGCAGCGGCCTACACCAAGCGGTCCTGGGAGATGAGCAAGGCGGCCGGTGACGAGAAGGCAGCCGTCCTGAAGAAGAACGGCATGACGGTCACCGCAGGGCCGCCGGCGGTGCTCGCCGCCATGAAGAAGGTCGGCGTCCAGATGGCCGACGAGTGGAAGACGACGGCAAGTCCTGCGGCCGTCGCGGTTCTCACCGCCTATATGTCCGGTCAGAAGACCAACTGACGTCCTGGAGCGCCGGGCTGCCTGCGGCGGCCCGGCGTTCGTCTCGCTGATGGTGATGTGATGCGGCGTG
>CANIEC010000094.1 GCA_947466085.1 Rhodospirillales bacterium | reverse complement strand
GATGATCGCAGCCATGCTCGCGCGCGAGGGCGGCTTTCTGGTCGGTCGAGACCGTGCCGAGCACGAGGGCGCCCAGCGACTTGGCCCACTGGCAGAGGATCAGTCCCATTCCGCCCGCGGCGGCGTGAACCAGGACGACGTCCTGCGGTCCCACGCGGTGGATTTGCCGCAAGAGGTACTGCGCGGTCATGCCTTGCAGCATCATGGCCGCTGCGGTCCTGTCATCGATCGAATCGGGAATGAGGATCAGGCGTTCTGCGGGAATCACGCGGACTTCGCTGTAGCTTCCCGGCACCGGCGCGTAGGCGACCCGATCGCCCACCTTGATCCCGGTGACCTCGGTGCCGATTTCCTCGACGATTCCCGCCCCCTCGTTGCCGGGAATGAAGGGCAGCCGGAACGGGAAGTTGCCGCGGCGTTGCGAGACTTCGACGAAATTGAGGCCGATTGCCGTATGGCGCAACCGTACCTCGTGCGGCCGGGGCGGCCTGACAGTGACCTCTTCCCAGCGAAGCACCTCGGGACCCCCGAACTGATGAATGCGAATCGCGTGCGGCATGTTTGTCTCCCTCTAAATCCGGACCTTGGCGGCATGCATGGGCACGCCGGCGACGTCGCTGCGCATCCGGTAGATGCTACCGCATCTGTCGGACGGCCCGCCCTTCGATCCGGTCACGACATACAGGTCCCGAAGGTCGTCGCCGCCGAAGCAGAGGCTCGTGACGAGAGGCAACGGGATCTCGATGTCGCGACGATGCGACCCGTCGGCGTTGAACACGCGTACGATCCCGGCGTGGGCGACGGCGACCCAGACCGATCCGTCGACGGCCACCTTCAGGCCATCGGGTGTTCCGTGGCCGCCGAAGGTCGCGAAGGGGCGCCACGGTCCGAGCGCGCCGTCCGGGTGGACATCGTAGACGCGCACGACATCGGCCCTTGCATCGGCGTGGTACAGGAGGCGCCCGTCGGCCGAGAAGGCAATGCCGTTGCTGAGCAGGATGCCATCGGCGACGGTATGGATCGTGCCGTCGAGATCGATCCGGTGCAGGAAGCCCGGCGTCGGCGTGTCGCCGCTGAAGACCCGGAATGTCAACGATCCGACATACACGCGGCCCATCGCATCGACCGTCAGGTCGTTGAACCCGGTCGCGCCGGGCAACTGCGACAACGACAGAATCGGGGAGGTCTTGCCGTCGGCGATCCTGACGACGGCGATGTCGCGCCCGCCCAGGACCAGAGCGTCTGCGCCGTGCATCGCCATCCCGCCGACGCCGCGCCGCTTGGGAACGACCGTCGAGATATTGCCCGCCCGGTCGAGCAGGTTGACGCCGCCGGCGGCCGCATCGCTGAAATAGAGGCCCGCGCCCGCATCCCAGACCGGTCCCTCGATCAATCCAAATCCCGTCGCCAGGCATTCCATGTGGAGCGTCCTTCCGTCTTTCATTCGAGTCCCCGGCGCAGTTCGCGCAGGATGTGGGAGCGCCGCGCTTCCAGCCGGTCGACGCGGCCGCCCACGCCGATCGCCAGGATGCGGCCATGGTGCCGGGTCGGCAGGAGCATGGCGATCAGGCCGAAGCCCGGCATGATGTTGCGTGAGAAGACGTAGCCCTGCCGGCGCACATCATTCACCTGCTCCATGAGCGTGGCGAGCGGAATACGCCGGCTCGGATCGCGCTTGCGGGCGTTGATCCGGCGGAGAAGCGTCTCGATCTCGTCGTCGCTGCGCGCGCTCAGCAGGAGATAGCCGAGGCCTGAACCGGCCAGCGGCCTCACCGTTCCGGATCGCAGCCGGAGGTCGAGCGGCCGGCTCGACGAGATCACATAGATATACTGCGCCAGCAGATCGCTCTGCGTTCCCAGGCAGACCATCTCGCCTGTGACCGCGCTGAGATGCTGCATGAAGGGCAGGATGCGATTGTCGCCGAACAGCGCGTCCTGGACCCAGTGTCCAAGGGTGGCCACCCGCATCGTGGGCATGTAGGTGCGCGAGGCCTTGTCGTAGTCGAGATACCCCATGGCCACGATGCTCTTGAGGAGCGAGTAGCCGCTCGAGAGCGGATATCCGAAGTGGGAAACGATGTCGTGCAGGCTCGCAGGCCGCCGCACGTCGTCGAAGTATTCGAGAACCTCGAAGACGCGACGGGCGGATTTTATGACACTGCTGGGCATGCTTCGCGGCCCACTATGGATCACGGACCGGAGCCTGCGAAGAAGCCTGGACGATATTCACATATGTGAAAATGCCCGGCGGAGGATATGGGATCCTGCGCGATGGGCCGGGATCGTGCGACGATGGGCCTGTGACATTGCGGAAACGAAGGGGAGCGGGAGGGTCATGAAGGACACCGATAGTCTCATTGCAGAGGCGGCCGAGCGGCTCCTCGGCGACCTGTGCGATCCGCAAACGGTCAACAACGCCAAAGACGACAAGTGGAATGACCGGCTGTGGCAGGCACTCGCCGAGAACGGGCTGATCCATGCCAGCATCCCCGAGGAACTCGGCGGATCGGGCGCGGCCCTCGGTGATGGCTTCGAGTTGATGCGACTGGCGGGCCGTTTCGCCGTGCCGGTGCCGTTGGCCGAGACGATGCTGGCGGGCTGGCTCCTGGCGAAGGGCGGCCTGGCCGTTCCGCAGGGGCGGATGTCGATTGCGCCGGTGCAGCCGACCGATACGATTGCGCTCAAGGACGACGGAACGCTGGCCGGGCGGGCCCGCGCTGTTTCCTTCGCGCGCGAGGCGCTCCACTTCGCGGTACTCGCCACGGGACCGTCCGGGCCTGCCGTGGCGCTGGTTGCCGCCGGCGATTGCCGCCGCGAGGAGGATGAGAATCTCGCGGGCGAACCGCTGGATGATCTGGTGTTCGAGGGCACACGTCCGCTGGCAATGGCGCAGCTGCCGGCCGGGTTTGGCCAGCAGGACCTCATGCTGATGGGGTGTGTCGTGCGCTCGCTGCAGATTGCGGGCGCCCTGGAGGACATGCTCACGCGCAGCGTCGCCTATGCCCAGCAGCGGGTGGCCTTCGAGAAGAAGATCTCGAAGTTCCAGGCCGTGCAGCACAATCTCGCCCGTCTCGCCGGCGAAACGTCCGCGGCCCTCGCGGCCGCGGGATCGGCCGCTGATGCGCTGGCGAGCGGTACGGCCGATGCGGATGCCGTCTTTCTCGAAGCGGCAGCCGCGAAGATCCGGTGCGCGGAGGCGGCCAGCACGGGCGCCGCCATCGCCCACCAGGTGCACGGCGCCATCGGCTACACGACGGAGTACGTGCTGCACCGCTTCAGCCTCCGGGCCTTGGGATGGCGCGACGACTTCGGAAACGAAAGCTATTGGGCAGTCGAGTTGGGCAAGATGCTGGCCCGCCGCGGCGCCGACGATCTTTGGCCCCTCGTGGCCTCCCGTTAACCCCCTTGGGCGACCAGAGACAGGATTCCAAGACATGTCCTCAGCGCTGACTTTCGACCCCATCCGCTTGCCGGAAGCCTGCCAGGTGCTGCGGCAGGAAGTACGTGCCTTCCTTGCCGAAGAGATCGCCATGGGAACCTTCGATCCCACCGGCGCCAGCATCGGCAACGACGACAACGCACGAGCCTTCGCCAAGCGGGTGGCGGCAAAAGGCTGGATCGGCATGACCTGGCCCAAGAAGTATGGCGGTCGCGAGCGGAGCTTCCTCGAGCGCTACGTGGTGACGGAAGAGTGCCGCATCGCCAATGCTCCGGTAAGCGTCTTCTTCACCGCCGACCGCCAGAGCGGCCCGACGATCATCAAGTATGGCTCGGAGAAGATTAAGCAGTCGATCCTGCCGCGCATCGTGCAGGGAGAGCTTCACTTCTGCATCGGCATGAGTGAGCCGGGCTCGGGATCCGACCTGTTCGCCGCCAAGACCAAGGCCACCAAGACCGACGGCGGCTATCTCATCAACGGCACGAAGATCTGGACCAGCAACGCCCACAAGGCGGACTATATGATCGGGCTGTTCCGGACGTCGGCTTCGACGAAGGAGAACCGGCGCCACGGGCTGACGTCGTTCCTTGTCGACATGAAGACCGCGGGCATCAGCTGCAATCCGATTGGACAGATGAGCGGCCTGCGTGAATTCAACGAAGTGGTCTTCCAGGACGCCTTCATTCCCGACGATCACGTGCTGGGCGAAATCGACGGCGCCTGGAAGCAGGCCACCACCGAGCTTGCCTATGAACGGTCCGGCCCCGAGCGGTTCCTCGAGACCTACTACGTGCTGACCGAGCTGGTGCGTGCAGTGGGCCCCCATCCGGACACGCGTTCCGCCGAAGGCATCGGACGCCTGGTCGCCCAGCTCCACACGCTGCGACGCATGTCGGTGTCGGTTGCTGGAATGCTGGAAGCGGGCAAGGAGCCCGTCGTCGAATCCTCGATCGTGAAGGACCTCGGAACGGTCTGGGAGCAGGAGCTGCCGGCGAAGGTGAGAAACCTCGCAGCCTTCATCGAGCCGGTGCCCGGCAACCAGCCGCCGCTCGCCAGGCGCCTGGCCTTCGCCACCAAGGTTGCGCCGAAGCTCACCATCCAGGGCGGCACCACGGAAGTGCTGCGGGGAATCATCGCGCGAGGACTGGGTCTGCGGTGACCCCGAGCAGGCCCGCAAGAGCGCGGTAGGCGAACCGGCCTTCCGCGTGTCGACGCCTGCGCGGGCAAACGCTCTTTCACATATGTGAAAGCATTTCAGTCGGTCCGAAACTGCTGGTCCCGGGCGCGCGGTCGAACCCATAGTTCGTTCCAGCCAGGGTGAGGCCGCTTCAGCGGACTCCAAAAGCAAGGCAGCGCTCGGAGGAAAGCGATCATGCGGGACGGCGCACACGAGTTGCCGGCGGGCAGCAGCGACTGCCACGTCCATGTCTATGGTCCGTTCGACCGCTTTCCGCCAGCGCAGGCCGGCCGGTTCTCGCCGGCAAAGGAATCGCCGGTCGAGAAGCTCCTCGCCATGTGGGACGGCATCGGCGTTTCGCGCGGCGTGATCGCGCATGCGCTCGGCGCCGGCGAGGGCAACAAGGTCACGCTCGATGCGCTGCGGCGCCATCCGGACAGGCTGCGCGGGGTCGCGCTGGTTAAGGCGGATATTCCGGACGCCGAACTGGATGAGCTGACGGATGCGGGTTTCAAGGGCGTCCGCATCAACATGCTCAGGCAGGACGGCAAGCCGGTTTCGTCGGAGGGCATGAAGTACGAGGATCTGCTGGCTCTGGCGCCGAGACTGGCCGAGCGGAACTGGCACGCCCAGCTCTGGATCGAGACCGGCGACCTTGTGGAGCTGGCGCCGACACTCGAGAAGCTGCCGCTCACCTATGTGATCGACCACATGGGCCGCACCATGACGGACAAGGGCGTCGACTATGCCGGCTTTCGCGGATTCTGCGAGCGGCTGAAGACGGGACGCTACTGGTGCAAGCTGTCCGGCGCCGATCGCAACACGCGGCAAGGTGCACCCTATTCCGATACCGCCCCCTTCATGAAGGCGCTCGTGGCCGCGAATCCGGACCGCCTGGTTTGGGGAAGCGACTGGCCTCATGTCGGGCATGCGGATGTCGCCATCCCCCGGATGTCGGACCTGCTCGATCTCTTCTTCGAATGTGTGCCGGACGAGAAGATCCGTCGAAAGATCCTCGTCGACAATGCCGCTGCGCTTTACGGCTTCTGACCACGCGGACGCCAACAACGAGGAGTGGAAGATGAACTTCGATCGTCGTCAATTCCTGCGCAGCAGTCTCATGACGTCGATATTCGCCATGGGACTGGCGCGCGAGAGCGCCGCCCAGGACTTCCCCGCGCGCCCGATCAAATGGATCGTGCCCTTCGCGCCGGGCGGCAACTACGACATCACCGGCCGGATCGTGAGCGAAGGGCTGGCGCGACAGCTCAACGCCACTGTCGTCGTCGAAAATCGTCCGGGTGCGGGCGGTGTCGTCGGCGGCGAGGCGGCGGCCAATGCGCCGGCCGACGGTCACACGCTGCTGATGGGCAGCTTCAACACGTTGTTCGTCTCGCCTTACATGGCAAGCCGTCCCTCGATGGTCCCGCTGTTCGCGCCGATCGGCCTGATGACGACGGTGCCCATGCTCGTCGTGACCCGCAAGGATGGGCCTTTCAGCGACATGCGGCAGGTCCTCGAGCAGGCGCGAAAGGCACCCGGTTCGATCAGCTTTGGCCATGCGGGCAATGGCACGATGAATCACATCACGCTGATGCGCCTGCAGTTGAACGAGGGCGTTACCTTCAACACGATCCCATACAAGGGCACGGGGCCGGCAATGACCGACCTGCTGTCGGGCCAGCTCGAACTCTATGTCGACCAGCTCAGCACATCGCTGCCTCAGATCCGGGCCGGCAAGCTGAAGGCGCTGGCAGCGCTCAGCCTGGCGCGCGTTCCGCAGCTTCCTGACGTCCCCGACCTCAAGGATCTCGGCTGCAAGCCCTTCGACGGAGGGACGACGGCCGGCCTGTTTGCCCGGGCGGAGACGCCCAAGCCCCTCATCCTGAAACTCAACGAGTCGCTCGTGGCAGCGCTGAGGGATCCCGCGGTGGCGTCGAAGCTGACGGAGCTGGGATCGGCCGTCAGCCCGACCACGGTCGACGAGTTCACCGCCTATCTCAAGGAGCAGGAGGTCGGGATCACGGCGCTGGTCAAGGCCGGCATGTTCAAGGCTGAATAGCCGCCACCCGGACGAGGTTGACATGCCGCAGATCGTGCCCGCTCACCCACTCGCGACCAAGGAAGCGCCGACCTGCCCGGGTCCCCTCGAAAGGATGGTCAAGCCCTCCTGGAGGGTTCCGGCCAATGCGTGCGACAGCCATGCGCACGTCATCGGCGACGGGGTCGCCTATCCTTTCACGCCGAAGCGGAGCTACACCGCACCCGAAGCGACGGAGGCCCAGTATCTCGCGATGCTCGACGGCCTCGGGCTGGATCGCGGCGTCCTGGTGCAGCCCAGCATCCACGGCACCGACAATCGGTTGATGGTCGACGTGCTCAGGCGTCACCGCGAGCGCCTGCGCGGCGTCGCCGTCTGTGCGAGCGACGTGACGGATGCGGAGCTCGCCGAGCTCCATGAGGCCGGTGTGCGCGGCTTGCGCATCAACGTCGCCCTGAGTGGCGGCGTGGGCTTCGATGCGATGAACGCCCTTGCGGCGCGCATCGGACCGATGGGCTGGCATCTGCAGTTCCTCGTCAATCCGCCAAGGCTGCTCGAAGCCGCACCTTCCTTGTCCAAGATGCGTATTCCGATCGTCATCGACCACATCGCCGCCATCCATCATTCCGGCGGTGCCGGCCATCCGGCGTTCGCCGCGCTGCTGTCGCTGGTCAAGGATGGCAACACGTGGGTCAAACTGTCCGCGGCCTATCGCCGGTCCGCGGACGTCGCTGGCTACAGTGACACGAGCGAGATGCCTCAGGTGCTACTTGAGGCGGCGCCGGACCGGATGGTCTGGGGCTCCGATTGGCCGCACGCGACTTACTTCAAGCCGATGATCGAGACCGGGCCGCTGCTGGAACTGCTCGGCCGTTGGGCGCCGGACGAGAGGGTCCGGCACAAGGTCCTCGTGGAGAATCCGGCCGTCCTCTACGGCTTCTGACGCAAGGAGAGAATGATGACGACGCTCAGCAGGCGGTCGATGGTCTTCGCAGGTGTCGCGGCTACGGCAGGGTTCGCCACCGAAAGCCGTGCCCAGGCATGGCCCGCCAAGCCGATCCGGTGGGTCGTCCCCTACACGGCGGGCGGCCTGACCGATGTCGTGACACGTCTGGTGCTCAGCAGGATGAACGTCGGCCAGCCCTTCGTCGTCGACAACAAGCCCGGCGCGAACGCGCTCATCGCGGCGGAGTTCGTCGCCAATGCACCGCCCGACGGCTACACGCTGGCCACGTTCATCACGGCGCAGGCGACGAACAAGACCCTCTATGCGGGCAAGACGAAGTTCGACCTCGTGAAGAGCTTCGAGCCCATTTCCCTCGTCAGCGAATCGCCGCTCATCATCTGCGTGTCCAACGACCTTCCCGTGAAGACCGTCGGCGAGCTGATCGCGTATGCCAAGAAGAACCCGGGCAAGATCTCTTACGGATCGACCGGGATCGGAGCCGCCGCCCACCTCACGACCGAACTGATCAAGCAGATCGCCGGTATCGACATGGTGCACGTGCCCTACAAGGGAACCGCGCCGGCGCTGGCCGACCTCGTGTCCGGCAACATCCAGCTGCTGCTGGAAGTGCCCATCGGCGTCATGAGCCAGATCAACGCCGGCAAGGTTCGCGGCCTGGCGCTTCTCGCCAAGGAGCGCGTGCCGGCCATCAAGGAAATTCCGACGATCGTGGAGTCCGGCGGACCGCCCATCGTGGCGTCCAGCTGGTCGATGTTCTTCGCGCCGGCAGGCACGCCCCCTGAAATCATCGACAAGGTCTCGCAGGCGGCGATCGCGGCACTGAAGGACGACGAGGTGCGTTCGCGGCTCATCGAGCAGGCCGTCGTGCCCATCGGCACGACGCCGGCGGAAGCGACGAAGTTCCTGCATTCCGAGTTCGATCGCTGGGAGAAGGTCATCAAGAGCGCCGGCGTCAAGGTCGAGGGCTGAGAGGGCCGCCGGACTGGGAAGGGGCGAGGCGCATTATGGCTGACAGCAACAAGTACAAGGCAGGGACCGACATCCGCCGCCAGCTGGTGGGGGGCGAGAAGACCGACCAGCTCGACAAGGACGTGTACGGCGATCCGATCATGAAGAAGTTCGCCGATCACGCGCGCGAAACCCTCTTCGGCGCGCTATGGACACGTCCCGGGCTCGACCTGAAGACCCGTGCACTGATCTGCGTCATCTCCGATACGTCGCAGGCGCAATGGCATGTCCTGCCGACCCATCTGCGCATGGCGCGGAACCAGGGATGGACGGAGGACGAGCTCGTCGAGGCGCTCCTGCACCTCAGCGGCTATATCGGGTTGCCGCCGGTCCGGCAGGCTTTGCTGCTGGCGCGCGACACCTTTGCCGAGATGAATGCCGAATCCTAGCCTGGGCGGTGGGCGATTGCCGTCGGTCGCGTCACGGTCTCTAATCGTCCTCCGGGACAGGGCGGAAACATCAGGAGTGTTCGTATGGCCAGCAGCAGCATCACCGTGACACCGATCGCGGGCTCCCTCGGGGCGGAGGTGACGGGCGTCGACCTGCGCACCATGGACAATCACGACTGGGCGCAGGTCCACCAGGCGTTCCTCGACCACAAGGTGATCGCGATCCGCGACCAGGATCTGTCGCCGCAGGACCTGATGGACGTAGGCGCGCGGTTCGGCGAGCCCAACCACTATCCCTTCGTGAAGGGCATGGACGACTTCCCGTTCCTGTTCGACATCGTCAAGGAGCCGTCCGAGACGCGCAATTTCGGCGGCGGCTGGCATTCCGACACGACCTACATGAAGACCCCGCCGCTCGCGACCTTGCTCTATGCGCTGGAGACTCCGGAGCGGGGCGGCGACACGCTCTACTGCGACATGGTCGCGGCCTACGAGAGCCTCTCGGACCGCCTGAAGGAGATGCTGGGCACGCTCAAGGGCGTGAACAGCGCCGGGCTGAAGCATCTCGGCGGCCGCAAGGCGCATCACTCGGTGGTCGGCGGCATGAAGATCACCGGCACCGAGGACGCCGATTCCTTCGAGGCGGTGCACCCGATCGTGCGCACGGTCGAGGAGACCGGCCAGAAGGCGCTCTATTGCAGCATCGGCCACACCGTCGCCTTCGAGGGCATGACCCCGGAGGAGAGCAAGCCGATGATCGACTGGCTGCAGGCGCACGCGACCCGGCCCGAATTCACCTGTCGCGTCCACTGGAAACCCGGCACGCTCACGATCTGGGACAACCGGCGCTCGATGCACAACGCCATCAACGACTATCACGGCATGCGCCGCCACATGCGGCGCTTGACCTCGGGCCCGACGAACCCGGTCTGATGCGGCAAAGAGACCTCCGCCGTCAGGGCATTTCGGTGATCGGTTTGGCGCGCTTTCGTTGTGCCGTGCGCTTGTCTATCTGAGTCGTAGAACCGACCATCCGCGGGATTTGCAATGACCGAGGCAACCGGGCCGCTCGCCGGCCTACGCATTCTGGATCTGACGACCGTCCTGTTCGGTCCCTTTGGCGCCCAGACGCTGGGCGACTGGGGGGCCGAGCTCATCAAGGTCGAGGGGCTTACCGGCGACCAGTGGCGCTATACCGGCCAGTTCCGAAACAGGGGCATGAGCGGGCAGTTCATGGCCACCAACCGCAACAAGCGTAGTGTGGCGGTCGACCTCAAGACCGCTGGCGGCGCCGAGGTGCTTCGGCGACTGATCGCACGGGCCGACGCGCTGGTGACGAACATCCGTCCCGCCGCTCTGGAGAGGCTCGGCTTCGGCTATGAAGCCTGCAAGGCGCTCAATCCCAAGATCATCTATGCGGCCGCGACCGGCTTCGGGCAGGACGGTCCCTGGGCCAAGCGGCCGGCCTTCGACGAGATCGTCCAGGCGGCTTCCGGCCTCGCCTCGTCCATCGGGACCGACGAGGAGCCAGCCTTCGTGCCGAGTCTCGTCGGCGACAAGCTCTGCGGTCTCGCTCTCGCCGGCGCCGTGGCCGCCGCGCTGGTCTATCGCGAGCGCACCGGCAAGGGCCAGCTCGTCGAAGTGCCGATGCTGGAGACGGTCGCGGCGTTCAACAGCATCGAGATGCTGGGCGGGCACGCTTTTGTCCCGCCGATCGGGCCCGTCGGGTACAAGCGCGTCAAGGAACGCAAGCCGGTCAAGACCAGGGACGGCTGGCTCACCATGCTCCCGTATTCCGGCGAGAACTGGTGCACCTTCTTCGAAACGGTCGGCCATCCCGAATGCATCGAGGAGTTCGCGGTTCGCGACCCGATCAAGCGGGCGGCCAACATCGACGCGATCTACGCGCGCATGAAGCAGATCGCGCTCGAGCGGACCACCGCTGAATGGGAGGCGCTGCTGCTCTCGATCGACGTTCCCCATGCCTCCTTTGCGAAGATGACGGCAGTCGGCGAGCAGCCCCATCTCAAAGCCGTCGGCCTGTTCCAGAAACTGGAGCATCCGACGGAAGGAACGATCCAGCAGGCGCGCCCGCCGGCGCGTTTCTCGGAAAGCCCGGCCACCATCCACCGTCTGCCGCCCCGGCTGGGACAGCACACGCGCGAGATCCTCGCGGAAGTGGGTTACAGCGACTCCGACATCGATGCGCTGCTCGACGCCAAGGCCATCGGCGAGTCCGAGCCCGCGTAGGGGAGTAATTCTTGGGGAAGCTCGTCGGATTGCTCATGGTCCTCTTGATGGGACTCGTGGGAACGGGCCTGTACGTGGCGCCTGGCTGGATGGCAGCCCAGATTGTCGCCGTGTTCGGCGTTCCGCCGCCCGATGACCGAAGTCTGATGCCTCGTTTGAAGACGGTCGTGATGGAGGCCCTGGTCAAGGTTCGTGCTCCCTGCACCGGCATCCACCGGATCGAGTCTCCGCGACAGGTCGAATACGACGCCGTCCTCACGGCCGTGTGCCTGAACGGCCCGAGCTATGGCGTCCGCTTCAAGCCCACGGGCGAAATCATTCTCTCGCCGTACAGATGAAGCGCCGCGATCAGCGACGTGCCGGGCAGAGCGACAGATAGAGGAAGAAGGCCATGACCGGCAGCACCAGCCAGTTGAGGGCGGCGCCCGGGGCCGTGCCCATCGTCGTCACCGGCTTGAGGTGTCCCGCCAGGCCGCGCAACACGGGCTCGAGCGTGAAGACCAGCAGCACAAGCGGCACCGTTCCGCGCCAGCGCAGCAGCAGCACCCAGAGCAGCAGGGCGAGGAGGAGCTGGATCGCACCCCACTGGCCGAAGATCGCCACAATATTGGCGCCGCCGTCCAAGCCCGCGACGTCGATCGTGGCGATCGACTGCGCGCCCCCGTCCGATGCCAGCAGATGGACGCAGGAGCGCACGGTGATGATGCCGAGCCAGACGATCGCCACCCAGAAGGAAAGCAGCGGTCCGTCATAGAGCGCGGGATTGGCCGGCAGAAGCCGCGCCGGGGAGGGCTGCCAAGAGAAAGGCATCGAGCCGTCAGCCGTCCATGATCCATTCTGCGCCCGAGGCGAGCGCGACCTGCTTGACCTGGGCGAGCAGGTTGGGGCCGACGGGGATGCCGGTCGTCATCCGCGCGGCGGCGATGCGGCGCTCGGGGTCGCCCGCGACCTGCACCGGCTTCGCGGGATCGGCCGGCCGGGTGGCGCGCAGCGTGTCGCAGAAAGCGGCGACGTCGGCCTGGAAATCGGCGGTGTCGCGGAACATGCCGGGATCCATCGCCAGGAAGAAATGACCGATGTCGATCGGGCCGGGCCGCGTGTTGCGGGTCGGGTCCGTCACCATCAGCCCGCCCGACAGCGCCGAGCTCAGGATGTTGACCATGGCGCCCAGCCCGTAGCCCTTGTGGCTGCTGCCTTCGGGCGTGCCACCGAGCGGCGTCATGTAGCCGCCCTTGCTGACCTCGTGCGGATCGGTGCTGGGCAGACCGTCCCTGGTCACCAGCCAGCCGGTTGGCGTCTGCAGCTTCTCGTTCGCCTTGTTGCGGATCTTGCCGGCGGCGACCGTGGTGGTTGCCATGTCGAGCAGGAACGGCTGGCCCGGTTTGCCGGGGGCGGCGAAGGCGATCGGGTCGGTGCCGAGGCGGGCCTGCGCGCCGTTGGTCGGCGCCATGTTGATGCCGCTCGCCGAGGTCGTCGCCATGCCGATGAAGCCGGCGTCGACGGCCTGCAGCACGTAGAAGCCGCAGGCGCCGAAGTGACCGGAGTTGCGCACCGCTGCCACGCCGATGCCGGTCTTCCTCGCCTTGTCGATGGCGATCTCCATGGCATTGCGGCCCGCGGGGTGGCCGAGGCCGCCGCCGCCGTCGACCAGCACCGAGACGGGAGTCTCCTTCACGATCTTCGGCTCGGCGCGGATGTTGAGCTTGTCGGCACGCCGGCGCTCGTCATAGGGCGGCACCATCGAGATGCCGTGCGTGTCGATACCGTGCAGGTCGGCCCAGCTCATGATCTCGGCCGTCCCGGCCGCCGTCGCCTTCGGCATGCCCCAGGCCTCGAGGATCAGCTCGAGCTGCTTGCGGTGGGTTTCGTACGACGCCGGCATTCTTCTTCTCCGTTGTTTCCGGCGTCATTATTGCCGGGCGGAGAGGTCGGCGTCACTCGGCCGTACCGGTTGGCGATACGGCGAGGCGGGGCGCCGTTACTGCGGCGCGAGCCGGACGGCCTTCAGGTAGCGGGTGTTGTAGTAGTCCGCATCGAGCGACGTCACCATGACCGGCGAGCCGCGATGGGTAGCGTGCACGAACTGGCCGTTGCCGCTGTAGATGCCGACATGGGTGATCGTGCCGCCGCGATGGCCGAACATGATGAGGTCGCCCTTCTGCAGGTCGTTGCGGGCAACCGGCGTGGCCTCGCGCACCATGTCGTGCGGCATGCGCGGAATGCGCTGTCCGAAGACCGCGCCGTAGAGATAGTAGACGAAGCCGCTGCAGTCGAAGCCCGTGTTCGGCGATATGCCGCCGTAGCGATAGGGCGTGCCGAGGTAATTCATGGCCCGCGACACGAGGCGGTCGCCCCATTCGCCGGTGCCCTTGGCCGCTGCGGCGCCTGCCGGGCCGGTGGAGAAGGCGGCCGGAGTGACCGCCGTGTTGGCGCCGAAAGCAGGAGCGGGCGTCGCGGCGCTGAAGCCGGAGAACGCGGCGCCATTATCCTGCTGCCATCTCGCGTTGAGCTCGTCGGCCATGCGATCCGTCGGATCGGCCGGGGCGGCCTTGGCCACCGGTTTGATCTTCGCCTTGGGAGGCGCCTTGCTGGCCTGCGCCAGGGCGGGCGACAGGGTGCCTGCCGCTCCGAAGAGAGCCACGGCCGCCAGGACCGTGATCGAATAAGTCGTCGCCTTGAGGATCGTCTGTACGTTTGAGGTGGTGCCGCGCCCGTTTCTCAAAGTCATTAAATCATTCCCCTTGGAACCAATGCCAGTTGGCCGACGGCCAAGGGCATAGTGGCGAAGCCGGCCTTGTCCGTCCAACAAATGTTGCATATTTGCCACAATGGTCACAGGCAGGGTAACTCATTGATTTGAATTGTTATTTCTTCGTTATCTGCGACTTCCTCACAGGGGGAATGCAGGTTTCATCGGGTTGTTCGGCCTGATTCGGGCGTCGAGAGCAGGCGCGCGGCGACGCAGATCTCAGCCCCCAATTTGATCTGGGATTCCGCCAAGCGGCAGGCCCTTGCCTGCGACCCCGGCCGTGTATCTGGAATGTGTGGCGGTCGGCCATCAAGGTCGTGGCCTCGCGCAACAGTCAGCCTTCACGCCCCATCGGCTTGGCTGACTGTCGCGCCGTACCGGCCGCCTTCTGGCGGAACTCATCGCGTGGAAAGAGGCCGTCCCGATCACGGCCCCTGCCGGTCGCTCAGTAAGCGGCCTCCAGCAGCCGCTCCGCCGCGGCAATGCGTTCGCCATCCGAGCGGACGCCTGCGTTGGCATTGAAGTTCTTCACCGTCTGCGCCGCGATGAGGGGAATCGCCGATCGCGGGATGTTCATTTCGCTGAGACGAACCGGCATTCCCACACAGCGGTACAGTCGGTCCAGCTCATCGGCGATGACCAGCCTGACCGGCCCGGTGCCAGGACTGAGGCCGAGGGCTTCGGCGACCACCTGCGCCGCGGCCGCGTCGTCATCCTGTGACAAGCGGATCCTGGTGGCGTGGATGGTGGAGATCGACTCGCCCTGACCGACATGCGGGAACTGGACATGCAAGGCGGTCGAAACGGCGTAGTCTCCACCAAAGGAAGAACTCGCGCCCAGGCGGGACCCATCGTCTTCGGCACGGTTCTGGAGGAAGGCCGCTATGCAGAGATCGGCCCGCGAGGCTGCATCGTCGCGATTCTCGGCAAGGCCGGAATAGGCGCGAAAGGCGAGACGGAACGCCTGGAGGCGGTCGCCTTCGACCAGCGGATTGGATTCGGAAGCCGCGATGGCTCCAACGGCACTGGAAAAGACCGTGGTGGCGGTCGACCGGTGGGGTGAAGACGGTGTCGTCATCAGGACGTCGTAGTCCAGCAGGATGGCCTGCGGCCGGGTCTTGGGATCGAAGTACTCCATTCGATGATCCAGATCGGCATTCTTCAGTCCCGTTCCCGCGCGATTCATCGCGCTGGTGGGAGTCGTCGGGATGTTGACGATGGGGATCTTCGGCGCCGCCAGGCGCGGGCTGTAGGCCGGCTTGTCGGCCGGGTACTGCGTCATGAGTTCGAACGGACTGCGATCTTCTCCGAGGAAGATGGCGACAGCCCGCGTGGCGACCAGCACGCTTCCGCCACCGACGGCGATGAGGAGGTCGGCATTGGCCTCGCGAGCGGCATCCCGGGCGGCGCAGACGTTCGGGTAGGGGCAGTCCTTTTCGATCTGGTCGAAGACGCCGGCGAAGGTCGGCCCCAGAGCCTTTTCGATACGCCGAACGGTGTCGGTTCGCGCGTTGATCGACGGCGAGCAGATGACGAAGGCGCGTTTGGCGCCGGCGCGAGCGGCGACCTCCTTGAGGGAACCCTCGAGGACGTTCGTTCCGCAATACAGACGCCAGCTATGGCCCGAGGCGCGAAAGCTCACTGGATTTCCTCCTGATTTTCAGAGTGTCTTGATAGGACACTTGCTGCCTGGATAGCACTATTATCGCCGCCCCCGGCGGCATCGCGCTATATTGGCAGCGTCCGTTGCGCGGGGAGTGGGGTCCAGTGGCATCGCCGTCGTCCGTTACCGTCATGAGTGGTCTCGCCCTCGAGGTGGCCGTCAATCGCTGGCTGAAGCCGGCCTTCGAGGCCGCATCGCCCTTTCGCATGGAGATCGACTGGCGTCCGACCACGGCGATCATGAAGTCGATCGCCGAAGGGCAGCGCGCCGACGTCGTCATCGCCATCAATGGGTCCATGGACAAGCTCTGTGCCGACCGCATCGTGCGTCCCGAGACCCGCGTCTGTCTCGCCGACTCGATCCTGGGCGTCGGCGTCCGCGAGGGCGCGCCCAAGCCCGACGTCTCCACGGTCGAGGCGTTCAAGCGGACGCTGGTGGCTGCGAGGGCGGTGGCCTACTCGCGGGCGGGGGCGAGCGGCATCTACTTCACCGGGCTGGTCGAGCGGCTGGGGATTGCCGCGGAGGTCAACGCGCGCGCCGTCACGATCCCGATGGGGTTCACCGGCGAGAAGGTCGCGAGCGGCGAGGCCGACATTGCGATCCAGCAGGTGAGCGAACTGATGTCGGTCCCCGGCGTCGCCGTCGCCGGTCCGTTTCCCCCGGAGGTCCAGACCATTTCCACCTTCGATGCCGCCATCTTTGCCGATGCCGCCAACGCCGAGGGTGCTGCCGCGTGGATGGCGCTGCTGGCCTCGCCCGCCGCGGCCAAGGCCTATGGCGATGGTGGCCTGGTATCGCGCCTGCCGCAGTCCTGAACACGCCCTCCTCTCGAAAGACCGGCCGCATGTCGAAGAAGCCCCGAATCGTCCTCCTGCATGGCACACCTGTCGCCATCGAACCCATCCAGCGCGCCTTCGCCACGCGGTGGCCCGAGGCCGAGCCCGTCGACCTGCTCGACTCCTCGCTGTCGATCGATCGCGCCAAGGACCACGACCTGACGCCGCGCATGTTCGAGCGCTTCGTCGAGCTCGGCGGCTATGCGCACCGCATCGGGGCCGAGGCGATCCTCGTCACCTGCTCGGCGTTCGGGCCGGCGATCGAGCGCATGGCCCGCGAACTGCCGGTGCCCGTGCTGAAGCCCAACGAGGCGATGTTCCGGGAGGCGATCGGCCGGGGGCGGCGGATCGGGATGCTCGCGACCTTCGCGCCGTCGGTGCTGACCATGACGGAGGAGTTCGAGCAGTTCGTCGGCGAGGCGGGTGGCGAGGCGACGCTCGAGACGATCGTCGTCGAGGGGGCGATGGACGCGCTGCGCAAGGGCGACGCCGACCGGCACAACGCGCTGATCGCCGCGCGGGCGCCCGAGCTCGCGCACTGCGACGCCATCATGCTCGCGCACTTCTCGACATCGCGGGCGCTGGCGGCCGTCACCGAAGCGGTCGCGACGCCAGTGCTCACCGCGCCCGACGCCGCGGTCGACCGCATCCGGGCCGCCATCGGGGGCTGACGCCGGGCATCGCCTGATTTGAAGGAGGATAACATGGCAAAACGAATCGTTGAGAGTCCGCAGGCGATGAAGGCGCTGGTCGGTCAGGAGCTGGGGGTCAGCGACTGGCTGGTCATGACACAGGAACGCATCAATACCTTCGCCGAAGCCAGTGGCGACCATCAGTGGATCCATGTCGATGTCGAGCGCTGCAAGACTGACATGCCGGATGGGAAGACCATCGCGCATGGCAATCTCACCTTCGCCGTGATCTCCACCTTCGCCCGTGATGTGCTGAAGATCGAAAACATGCGGAACGGTATCAACTACGGGTCGAACAAGGTGCGCTACACCAGCCCCGTGCAGGTCGGTGCGCGCATCCGCGGCCGCCAGAAGCTGCTGGCCGCCGACGACATGCCGAACGGCGGCATTCGCATGACCTACCAATGGACCGTCGAGATCGAGGGCCAGGAGCGTC
>CANIEC010000093.1 GCA_947466085.1 Rhodospirillales bacterium | reverse complement strand
CGACTTCGCGGTGAAGTCGTCGATCAGCGGGCTGTAGTCGAGCACCTTGAACGAGACCTCGACGATGCGCGGTTCGACCTTGAGGAACTCCGCCTCGATGGCAGCGGCTTCCTTCGGATTCTTGCGAACCCATTGCTGCGATTCCCAGAGCGCGGCGACGGCATCGACGATCTTGGTCGGATTGGCGGCCGCCCACTTGTCGGTGATGAGAAAGAGGCCGCCGCCCTGGACGTACTTGCCCATGCGCATGAGCAGCACGCCCTGGCCCGCCATCTTCTCCTCGGTGAGGGTCAGGAAGGGCTCCAGGCCGGCCATGGCATCGACCGAGCCCGCGATCAGCATCTGGCCCATGTTGCCGTAGTTGGCGTTGACCCGCATGACCGCGTCGCGCGGCAGGCCGGCATCCTGGATGATCTGGTTCAGCCCCTGGGCCGGGGCCGTGCCCTGCGGGACGGCGACCTTCTTGCCCTTGAGGTCCTTGGCCGAGGCGATGTTCGCATCCTTGCGCACCAGGATACCGTACGAATCGCCGCCCTTGGCGTACATTGCGTAGGCCTTGAACGGCAGGCCGGTGGCCCAGGAAACGACGGTCGATTCCACGCCGCCGCCCGACCAGTCGACCTGGCCGGCGGCCAGCGCCTGGTTGGCCTGGACGCCCGTGGCTAGCGGCAGCACTTCGACGTCGAAGCCATACTTGGCGTAGATGCCCTGCTTCACGCCGACATAGAAGGCGGCCTGCGAGGCGGTGGTCAGGATGCCGAAGCGCACCTTGGTTTTTTCCTGCGCCGACGCGGCGCCTGACATGAGCAACGCAGCGGAGACCATGATCGCGGTGCCTATCGCCGTCTTGAGTCGTCCCATCGTTTCCTCCCGTTTTTTGTGGACCGGCGCTTGGCCTCAGGGGCGTACGCCGTATTTTGCTTTTGGCCCCAGCGTCGTGCGCAGCCGTGCCTGGGCAGCGTCGATGAAGCGGCAAAGGTAGGGGCGCGTCTCGCGCGGGTCGATGATTTCCTCGACGCCGAACGCCTCGGCGGTGCGGAAGGGCGAGGCCATGGAGCGAAGCTCGTCCTCGATCTCGCGCTCGCGCGCCTTGGGATCGGCGGCGCCGGCGATATCACGACGGAAGGCAGCGGCAACGCCTCCTTCGATCGGCAGCGAGCCCCATTCGGCCGACGGCCAGGCGATCTTGAGGTCGAGCCCGTTCTTGTCGGTCGTGCCCATGCCGGCCATGCCGTAGCATTTGCGGATGACGACCGTGTACATCGGCACGCTGGCCTGCAGGCCGACATAGACCGCGCGCATGCCCTCGCGCAGCGTCGCGGCCGCCTCGGCGTCGCGGCCGACCATGAAGCCCGGCACGTCGACCAGGAACACCAGCGGGATATGGAAGCAGTCGCACAGCTCGACGAAGTGGATCTGCTTGCGCGCGGCCTTCACGTCCATGGCGCCGCCATAGACCATCGGGTTGTTGGCGATGACGCCCACGACCTTGCCGTTCATGCGCGCCAGCACGGTGATCAGGCCCTTGCCGTAGGTCGGCTGGATCTCGAACACCGAACCGCGATCGACGACATGCTCGATCAGCTTGCGCATGTTGTAGGGCCGGCGGCGGTCGCGCGGCACGATGGAGAGCAGTTCCTCGTCGCAGCGGTCCACGGGATCGGTGCAGGCCACTTCGGGCGGCATCTCCCAGACGTTCGACGGCATGTAGGATAGGAAGCGCTTCACCTGGGCGAAGCAGTTCTCCTCGGTGTCGACCCGGTTGTCGATCGTGCCGGCGAGATCGACGGCGACCTGCGGACCGCCCAGCTCTTCCTTGGTGAGCTTCTGCCCCAGCGACCGCTCGACCACCGGCGGTCCTGCGGCAAACACCTGGCTGATCCCGTCGACCATGACGGACCAGTGCGAGAGGATGGCACGCCCCGCCGGGCCGCCGGCAGCGGTGCCCAGCACCGCGCACACGACCGGCACCTTGCCCAGAAGCTCGACCGAGCGTTCGAAGCCGTGGACGCCGGGGAACACCGCATGGCCGCGCTTGTTGATCGAGGTCACGCTGCCGCCCGCTCCGTCGATCAGGTTGACCAGCGGGATGCGGTAGCTCGCGGCAAGGTCCTCGACGAAGCCGCCCTGGCCGCCCTTCTTGCGATCGCCCGACCAGCTCGAGCCGCCGCGGATGGTGAAGTCCTCGCCGCCCACGGCCACGGGACGGCCATCGATGCTGGCGAGGCCCATCACATAGGGCGCGGGCTGCACACCGGTGAGCGCCGCGCCGTCATACTTGCCCTGGCCGGTCAGCGTGCCGACCTCCTGGAACGAACCGCTGTCGACCAGGCCCGCGACCCGCTCGCGGATGGTGAGGCGGCCGCGCTCGCGGTGGCGCGCCACGGCTTCCTCGCCGCCCAGCGCCGTCGCGTAGGTCCGGCGGCGGCGCAGCTCCTCGACCTCAGGGCCCCAATCCGTCGGGGCAGGGGCTTCGGTGCTCACTTGGTGAGCACGGCCACGACCTGGCCCTCGTTGACCGCCTCGGTCTCGGCGACGGTGAACTTCTCGACCTTGCCGCCATCCTCGGCGATGACGGGGATCTCCATCTTCATCGATTCGAGGATCATCAGGGTGCCACCCGGTTCGACCGTGTCGCCGATCGCGGTCACGATCTTCCACACCGAGCCCGCCACTTCCGCCTTGATCTGGATCGTCGCCATTTCGTCTGTCTCCTAAGCTCTCGTCGTCTCTAGCAGATCCACTCCCGTCCTCATCCTGAGGAGCCGCGCAAAGCGCGGCGTCTCGAAGGATGGGCAACAGGCGTAGTGCTCGTTCCCACCCTTCGAGACGCGCTCCTCCGGAGCGCTCCTCAGGGTGAGGTTTTCGTTGGCTGTGAGAAGGTCGAAATGATCTTGCACAAAAGCCCCTAGAAACTCGTTGGCCAGGCGCGCATGAGGTGTTCGCCGACGCCGTTGGTCAGGCGCTGGCGGTGTACGTCGAGCATGCGGATGAGGTAGTCGCGCGTCTCGTGGGGCTGGATGACGGACTGCACGGCGTAGATCGCGGCAATGCCCCAGGCCTCGCTGTCCTTGTTCATCTGTGCGAAGGCCTCGTCGAAGCCCGGCTCGCCGGGCGACAGGCCGTGCACGATCTTCACCGCGAAGGTCGGGTCCATGAAGCTCACCTCGGCGGTCGGCCAGGCCGCCACCTCGTCGGAGTTCCGGCCGCCGCCCATGTTGAGATAGGCCTGGCCGTAGCTCTTGCGCAGGATGATCGAGATCTTCGGCACGGTGCAGAGCTGCAGCGCCTGCATGAAGTTCATGATCTTTCCGGGCGCGCGGCGGCGCTCGGCCTCGACGCCGATCGAGAAGCCGGGATTGTCGACCAGCATCACGATCGGGATGTTGAAGCTGTCGCACAGGACCAGGAAGCTGGTGATCTTCTCGCAGGCGTCGGTGTCCATCGCCCCGCCGCGCGCCAGCGGGTTGTTGGCGACGATGCCGACGGTGCGGCCGTCGAGGCGCGCGAGGCCGGTGACCGCCACCTTGGCGAAGCGCGGCTTCAGCTCGAAGAAGGAGCCGGCATCGACGAAGGCGCGGATGATGGTGCGCACGTCGTAGACCTGGGTGCGCCGCTCGGGCAGGAGCTTGGCGATGTTGGCCATGTTGGCGCCCGAGCCCTCGGGCACCGGATGGACTGGCGGCGCTTCCTTGTGATGGCTCGGCAGGTAGGAGAGGAAGGTGCGGATCGCCTGCAGCGCTTCCTCGTCGGTCTCGGCGACGTAGTCGGCAAAGCCCGTCACCTCGGCATGGACCTGCCAGCCGCCCATGACCTGCGGATCGACATCTTCCTTGATGGCGAGGGAGGCGAGCTGCGCGCTCGACACGGCGAGCACCGCGCCCTTGCGCAGCACGCAGAAGTCCGAGAGCACGGCGTACCAGGAAGACGACCCGTAGGAGAGGCCGAGCGTCGCCGAGGCCCAGGGCGTCTCGCGCATGCGGGCATATTGCGTCGGATCGTTGCCCAGCAGCGCGCCCATGCCGCGCGCGCCCATATGGTCGGGCATGCGCGCACCCGAGGATTCGCCCAGGAACACGATCGGCAAGCCGCGGCTGGTGGCGACCCGTTTCATGTGACCGATCTTGCGGCCGTTGGTGGCGCCCGAGGAGGCGCCCATCACCGTGAAGTCGTTGGCGACGACGGCGCATTCGCGGCCGTCGATCTTGCCGAAGCCCGCGACCTTGCCGTCGGCCGGCGATCGGTCGTGATCCTCGGGCCGGCTGCCTGAGGTGCCGAACAGGCCGGACTCGATGAAGGTGCCGGCATCGACCAGTCTGTCCACCCTTTCGCGGGCATTGAGCACACCGGCGGCGCGCCGGCGCGCCAGCTTCTCCGGGCCGCCCATCGCCTCGGCCTTGGCTTTCCTCTCGGCGTAGACCTCGTCCATCGTAGCCATCAGTTCGTCTCTCCCATTGGCCTGGCCGTTGCGATCACGCCGCTCTTCGTCAGCTCGTCGATGCGCGCGTCGGCAAGGCCCAGGACGTCTCGCAGCACCTCGCGGGAATCCTGGCCGACGTCGCGCCCGGCATGGCGAACCCCGCCGGGCGTGTCCGACAGGCGTGGCACCACGCCCGCCATGGCGACCTCGCCCATATGCTGGTCGGGGGCGTGCACGATCGCCTTGCGCGCGCGGTAGTGCGGATCGTTGAAGATGTCGGCGACCGTGAAGATGCGCGTCGCCGGCACCTGCGCCTTGTGCAGGATCGCCTCGATTTCCTCGAGCTTCAGCTTGCTCGTCCACTCGCTCACGATTGCGTCGAGCGCCTCATGCTGCTCGTTGCGTTCCATCGCGTCGGCGAAGCGCGGATCCTGCGCCAGGTCCGGCTGGCCCATCGCTCCAACGAGGCGGCGGAACAGGTTGTCGGCCATCGCGGTGATGTGGATATAGGTGCCGTCGGCGGTCGGATAGAGATTGTTGGGCGTGGAACCGATCAGGCGCGAGCCCGTGCGCTCGGGCACGAAGCCCAGCTTGTCATAGGCCGGTATCCACACTTCCATGAAATTGAAGGCGCTCTCGAACAGGGTGGCGTCGATGCACTGGCCCCGTCCGGTCTTGTCGCGCGCCATCAGCGCCATCACCGCGCCGTAGGCGCCGTGCAGGCCGGCGATATAGTCCGTCATCGACACGCCCACGCGCGAAGGCGCGCGGTCGGGGTCGCCGGTGAGATGGCGCAGGCCGCTCACGGCCTCGCACACGACGCCGTAGCCCGGCCGGCGCGAGTAGGGGCCGTCCTGGCCGAAGCCCGAGATGCGCACCATGACGAGACGCGGGTTGAGCTTCGACAGGTCTTCCCAGCCGAGGCCCCACTTCTCCAGGGTGCCCGGCTTGAAGTTCTCGACGACGATGTCGACCTTAGTCGCGAGCTCCCGGATCAGCGCGCGCCCTTCCTCGCTGTGCAGGTCGATCGAGACCAGCTTCTTGTTGCGGAAGATGCTGGCGGCGTAGAGCGAGCGGCCCTCGAACTGCTTGCCCATGGTGCGTACCGGGTCGCCGTCGGCGGGCTCGACCTTGATCACCTCGGCGCCGAAATCGGCCAGCATGCGGCCGCAGAAGGGACCGGCCACGGTCGAGCCGATCTCGAGCACGCGATAGCCGGAGAGGGGACCTTGTCGTTGCTCGCTCTGCTGTTCGTTCAATACGGTGTCGCCTTTCACAAAACGTATTTCTGGAAGCGGCGCAGGGTTTCCTTGGCGTTCTGAAGGTTCATGCGCTTCAGCCGCTCGGCGGTCTCGCCGTCACCTGCGCGCATCGCCGCCACCACGGCACGATGCTCGGACAGGCCCTCCTTGGCGCGGCCGGGCAGGATCACGATGCGCCGGATCACCACGTTGGTCTTCTCGTAGATGCTGTCGAGCATGCGCGCGGCCACGGGATTGCGGGCCCATTCGATGATGCGGCGGCGGAAGCGCTCGTAGACGACGATGAAGGCGTCGAAGTCGCGATTGGCCACGAATTCGTCCATCGGCGCGCCGAACAGCTCGACGAACTCGTCCCATGTCTCGGGGGGCGCGTTCTCGGTGGCGAGGCGCACGCACAATCCTTCGAGCACCGCGCGCACGTCATAGAGATGGAAGACATGATCGAGCTCGAGCCGCGAAACGACTGCGCCGCGATTGGGAATGCGGTCGATCAGGCCGCGGCTTTCGAGGACGCCCAGCACCTCGCGAATGCGCGTGCGCGGCACGGCGAATTCGGCGGCCAGTTCCTGCTCGCCGAGCTTGGCGCCCGGCGACACGTCGTGGCGCGCGATGCGCTCGCGCAGAGTCTGGACGATGTCCTGCACCGAGGACGCGGTACCGCTCTTGCGCGCGCGCAACTTGGCTTTCGTCTTTAGGGTGACGACCCTGCCCGACATTTTATCGGCCTTGTGTTTCCTACCCTCTGCAATAGGACACTTGGCCCACAGTCGAGTCAACAAACTTGTCGCCAATCTTGTCGCCATGAACGCGGCTGTCCGAATTTGGCCCCGAAATGTTGATAGGAACGGGCATGCATCGCCGGTCGCGATGTGAAAGAAGAAGCAAGGACGCCAAAGGGAGGAAAAATGAAGCGCCGTCATCTGCTGGGCTCTGCCGCAGCTCTCACGCTCACCTCGGCCATCGCGCCATCGGTCGCGCGTGCCCAGGCATTTCCCGACAAGCCGATCCGCTTTGTCGTGCCCTACGCGCCGGGCGGCGCGACCGATACGTCCGCGCGCATCGCGGCGGAGTACCTCACGAACAAGTTCGGCCAGCAGGTGCTGGTCGACAACAAGCCGGGCGGCGGCACGATCATCGCCACCGAGATCGTCGCCAAGGCCAAGCCCGACGGCTACACGATCCTCATGGCGGCGGCTCCGGTTGCGACCAACACGTCATTCGGCCTGAAGCTGCCCTACGATCCGGTGAAGGATCTCGCCCCGGTGTGCAGCTATGTCGACATGCCGCTGCTGCTCGCCTGCAATCCCAGCGCGCCCTACAAGACGATGGCCGAGTTCATCGCCTGGGCGAAGACGCAGACCTCGCCGATACCTTACGCCTCGGCGGGCAATGCCAGCATGCCGCATCTGTGGGGCGAGCAGCTCAGGATGGAGACCGGCATCAAGCTCGAGCATATCGGCTACAAGGGAAGCGCAGACGCGCTGAAGGACGTTCTCGGCGGCCATGTCATGCTGTTCTCCGACACCCTGCTGCCGGGCGGCCTCGCGGTGAAGGATGGCAGGCTGCGCGGCCTGGTCGTCGCGGCGGCCAAACGCGTGCCCATGCTGCCCGACGTGCCGACGGTGGCCGAGGCCGGCCTGCCCGCGAACCTGACGGGCGCGGTGTTCTTCGGGGTCATGGCGCCGGGCGGCACGCCCGAGCCGATCATTTCCCGGCTGAACGCGGCCTTCACCGAGGTTCTCGCCGACCCGGCGACGGCGAAGAAGCTCGTCGACCTCGGCTTCGTCCTGGTGGGCGGCAGCGCGGCCGACTACGGCAAGCGCCTCGCCGCCGAGACGGAGAAGTGGCGCAAGGTCATCCAGGAGGCGAAGATCGCGCCGCCGGCTTGAGCATACGCACCTTGTCATCCCGAGCGCGGCTAGGGACCTTTGCTCGGTCGCAGATAAGGGTCCCTCGCTTACGCTCGGGATGACATCGATGTTGGTGCCGGCGACGTGCGTCAGCTCTTGGGCGAACCCCCAAGAAAGCAGAAGATGGTGCCGGTCTTGTTGGCGCAGATGTGGCTGCGGCCGTCGGGGGCGAGTTCGTGCAGCACGGCCTTCGGCGGCACCGGCACCCAGCGGCCGTCGAGCAGCGCGTACCAGGTGCCGTCGTCCTTCTGATAGGCCCGCGTCGGGCGGCAGTCGCCTTCGACGCCGTTGATGGTGCCGGTGCAGCATGAGGCGTTGGAGCCCGGCCGCTTCAGCTTCTCGTACCAGTCGTGATTCTCGGCATGGCCGTGGCCGTGATGTCCGTCCTGCGCCATCGCGGACGGGCTGGCGAAGAACACCGCCAGCGCGACGACGAGGAGGGCACGTGGCATGAAGGCCGCCACCTTTCGCTGTGTCGGCCGAGCCGGCAACGCATTCGAGGCGACGTGCCGTTGCTCAGCCTGAAACGTTGCTTGAAGCGTACATCATCCGCAGTCCGGCGACGATGGGGATGAACGCCGGATCGTCGGCCGACAGCATGCCGTGACGCACGAAGAAGTCGATCAGCACCAGATTGCAGTTGTACTTGAACTCGAGCGTGTCGCGCACCGTCTCGAACACGCGCTGCACCGGCCATAGCTCGAACGAATGGACCTCGCCGTCGTTGGCGCGCGGTGTGAAATCCTGCGGCAGCTCGAGATCGAAGCACGTCATCACGTCGGGCTTCAGCTGCTGGCCCGACTGGTTCCAGTAGCCGACGACGCTCACCGCCTTCGCCTGGCGCGCCAGCCCGGGCGGGATCGAGGCTTCCTCGCCGCATTCCTTCACCAGGTTCTCGTGCAGGCCGAGCCCCGCGGGCTGGCCGCCGGCCACCGTATTGTCGAGCTGGCCAGGGAAGGTCGGCTTCTCGTAGGAGCGGCGCGGCACCCAGATGTGCAGCCCGTCGGCGCGGCGCACATAGCCCGTCATGTGCGGGCCACCCGCCCGCACGCCAAACCACGGGACCGCCGAGCGTTCCATCTCCATCAGGACGGGCGCGCCTTCCTGCGGGGCGACGGCGTAACTCTCCTCGCGCCACAGGCCATTGAAATGGCCGGCCGTGCGCAAGCCCAGCAGGAACGCGTGGACCTCCGCCGTGCGCTTCTGGGGCGTGTCCAGGCGGCGATCGAGATGCCAGGCGCCGCCATTTCGCCGGAACAGGCCGGACGCCGGCAGGGTCCTCGCTGCGAAGTCACGATGGACGAACCCCGCCCGGTGCGGGCCCACGAACCACGGCTCGAACTGGGTGAGGTCGGCGTTGTTGCACCGGCGGATGTGATCGAGGAAGGACATGGAGCAGGGAGATAGCATAGGGTGGCGGCGATGACTGAAGAGGAACTTCAGGCGCGGCTCGAAGCCGTCCTGCCCGCCGCCGACCTCCACGGTGTGTTCGTCGAGGAATGCCAGGATCAGGACGTGCGGCTGCGCTTTTCACCGGCGACCGGGGCCGAGTGGACGACGGCGACGCTGCTGTCGCTGGTGGACACCTCGCTGCGTGCTGCCTCGGGTCTGGAAGCGCGCGTGTCGCATCTCAACGTGACGGTGCTGCGGCCCGCCCAGGCCGCCGACGTGATCGCGCTGTCGCGCGTCATCCGCCGCGACGGCGACCGGGTCCATGCCGAGACCTGGCTGTTCAGCCACGCCGTCATCGAGCCCATGCTGCACGCAACGGCGACTCTGGTTCTGGCCTTTTAAGCCGCTTCCTTCCACGCCTTGTCGACCACGGCCACCACGTCGCGCATGATCTGCGTGAGGTCGAAGTCCTTGGGCGTGTAGACGCGGGACACGCCGGCGGCGATCAGGGCTTCGGCGTCGGCGGGCGGGATGATGCCGCCGACCACGACCGGCACGTCGCCGATGCCGGCCTCGCGCAGCCCCTTCAGCACGTCGCCGACCAGGGAGACGTGGCCGCCGGACAGGATCGACAGGCCGACGACATGCACGCTCTCCTCGAGCGCGGCGTTGACGATGCGCTCGGGCGTGAGGCGGATGCCCTCGTAGACGACTTCCATGCCGCAGTCGCGGGCGCGCACGGCGATCTGCTCGGCGCCGTTGGAATGACCGTCGAGGCCGGGCTTGCCGACCAGCATCTTGATGCGGCGGCCGAGCCGACGTGACACCGCATCCACCTCGCGGCGGGTCGCTTCGAGTCGGCCGTCAGTGACGCCGGCGGCGCGTGCCACGCCCGTGGGCGCGCGGTATTCGCCGAACACGCCGCGCAGTGCGTCGGTCCATTCGCCGGTGGTGACGCCAGCCTTGGCGCATTCGATCGAGGCCGGCATGACGTTGCGGTCTTCCTTGGTCGCGGCAACCAGCTCGGCGAGCGCGGCCTTCACCGCCGCACCGCCACGCGTCGCCCGCCAGGCGTTCAGCCGCTCGATCTGGCCACGCTCGACCGATTCGTCGACCGTCATGATCGGCTCCTGGCCGCCGCCGGAGAGCGGGGAGGCCGCGCCCTCGGTATAGGCGTTGACGCCGACCACGGTCTGCTCGCCCGATTCGATGGCGGCCAGCCGCTTCAGGTTCGATTCGACGAGACGCTGCTTCATGTAGGCGGCCTCAATGGCCGCCACGGCGCCGCCCATGTCGGCGATACGGCCCATCTCGGCCAGCGCCTCCTGCTTCAGCGCCTCGACCCGGGCCGCGATCTCCTTGCTGCCGTCGAAGATGTCGCCGTATTCGAGCAGGTCGGTCTCGAAGGCCACGATCTGCTGCAGGCGCAGCGACCATTGCTGGTCCCACGGGCGCGGCAGGCCGAGCGCCTCGTTCCACGCGGGCAACTGCACCGAGCGGGCGCGGGCGTTCTTGCTCATCACCACGGCCAGCATCTCGAGCAGGATGCGGTAGACGTTGTTCTCGGGCTGCTGCTCGGTGAGGCCGAGCGAGTTCACCTGCACGCCATAGCGGAACAGGCGCTGCTTGGGATCGGCGATGCCGTAACGATTCAGCGTGATGTCTTCCCACATCTCCGCGAACGCCCGCATCTTGCACATCTCGGTGATGAAGCGGATGCCGGCATTCACGAAGAACGAGATGCGGCCCACCACCTTGGGGAAGTCGGCATCGGGCACCTGGCCGCGCGCCTTCACCGCGTCGAGCACGGCGATGGCGTTCACCAGCGCGAAGGCCAGCTCCTGCACCGGCGTCGCCCCGGCTTCCTGCAGGTGATAGCTGCAGACGTTCATCGGGTTCCACTTGGGAACCTCGCGATAGGTGAAGCCGATCGTGTCGGCGGTCAGGCGCAGGGACGGCTCGGGCGGAAAGATGTACGTGCCGCGCGAGAGATATTCCTTGATGATGTCGTTCTGTGTCGTGCCCTGCAGCTTCGAGCGCTCGACGCCCTGCGCCTCGGCGGTCGCGATGTACAGCGAGAGCAGCCAGGCGGCCGGTGCGTTGATGGTCATCGACGTGTTCATCCGGTCGAGCGGGATGCCGTCGAACAGGGTACGCATGTCGCCGAGATGCGAAATCGGCACGCCCACCTTGCCGACCTCGCCCTTGGCCAGCACATGATCGCTGTCGTAACCGGTCTGCGTCGGCAGATCGAAGGCGACACTGAGGCCGGTCTGGCCGCGCGCGAGATTGGTGCGGTAGAGCTCGTTCGACTTCTCGGCCGTGGAATGGCCGGCATAAGTGCGAATGAGCCAGGGCTTGTCGCGGTTCGGAATTGTCATGTGTGGCGGTTCGCAGGGCTGTTGACGTATTCTTGGGTACACCAGATCATGCTGCGTCGCAGCATCGAAGATTTTGCAGTGCGGCGGAAGGGAAAAGAGGGGATTTGAGCGACGCTTCTTCCCCCTGGGTGCAGGCGGCCGGCCCGACGCTGGCAGGAACCTCCAGCCCGACCTCTGCCCCCGGTACGCCCTGGAGCGCCGACCTGACCCCGAGCCGGCCGGTCTATGACGGACGGCTGGGCGAGATCTACGCGATCTACCTGCGCCATCTTGCGTTGATGCTGGTGACTTTGGGCTGGTCGCGCTTCTGGGGGCGCACCCGCATCCGGCGCTATGTCTGGAACCATCTCTCGGTGCTGGGCGACCGATTCGAGTATCGCGGGCGTGGCATCGAGCTGATGATCGGCTTCGTGCTGGCGCTGCTCGTGGTCGCGGCCTGGTCAGGCCTCATGTACCTGGTGTGGCTGTACGTCCTCCACGAGAAGCCGTTCGCCAGCTTCGGCCTGTTCGACCTGTTCTCGCTATCGGTCGTGCTGATCGGCTTTCCGCTGGCCTATGTCGGCCACTATGCCGGCCTGCGTTACAAGCTCTCGCGCACCCGCTGGCGCGGCATCCGGTGCGGCATGGCGGGCTCCGCCTGGGGCTACGGCGCCACCGCGACCTTCCTGCACTTCGCCAATGCGATGACCGCTTACCTGCTGACGCCCGTCGTGTCTGTGAACCTCGCGCGCCCGCGCATCGTCAACACCCGGGTCGGCACGCAGGGCTTCGCCTTCGCCGGCCGTGCGGGCGACATCTACGGCCGCTATCTCGGCTACTACTTCCTGAACATCCTGGCCTGGGTCGCCGCGGCCGTCGCCACCTTCATGGCGGTGGGCGGTACGCTCGAAACGCTGGGTGTCTCCTCCGACGACTTCCTGAAGCTGTTCGCCCATCCCAGCCTGCACACCGTCGTCGTGCTGCTGCTTGTCGCCTTCGGCGCCTATCTCCTGTTCGGCCTGCTCATCCTGCCGCTGCGCTGCTGGTGGCAGGCCTATCTGCTGCGCTACCTCGTGACCCACAGCCGCGCCGGCAACGTGCTGTTCGCCACCGCCATCTCGACCTGGCAGATGTGGGGGTTCCTGGTGCTGAACTACCTGATCGTGCTGCTGACGCTCGGTATCGGCTGGCCGTGGGTGATGCACCGCACGATGAAGCTGATCGCAGGCCAGCTCTGGATCTACGGCGCGCCCCAGGGCAGCGAGATCCGGCAGCCGGCCGATCGCGGCCCGGGCTATGGCGAGGGCCTGCTCGACTTGTTCGACGTGAGCGGGATCTGACGATGGCCGCCCGCTACTACGACGGCGTCACCGCCGACGTGCAGGAAGTGACCTTGAAGATCACCAGCCACGAGCTGCTGATCCACCGGCCGGCGGAATCCGACGTCCTGGCGCGCTGGCCGGTCGCCGACATGGTGGTGCTGGGCGATTCTCATCATGAGGCCGTGCCGCCGCTGGCGCTGCGCGGCAGCGACGCGCGGCTGGTGGTCGAGGACCCGGTCTGGCGGTCGCAGCTCGTCTCGCTGGTGCCGGCGCTGAAGCCGCTGGCGCTGGAGCCGCTGAAGGTCGCGCCGCGTCTCGGCGCCTATTCGCTGGCGATCGTCGCGCTGGTCGGTCTGTTCTGGAGCGCGGTCGAATACGGCACCGAATATGCCGTGCCGCTGCTGCCCTACACGCTGCAGGCCAAGCTGGGCGAGACCGTGCTCGACGAGCTGCTGGCGGACAAGGAAACCTGCCAGGGCAGGGCGGGTCTGGCGGCGATCAACCGGCTGGCCAACGACCTCGCCAAAGAGGCCGGCTACAAGCACGAGGTCACGGTGCACATCGTCGAGGGCGGGCCGGTCAATGCCTTCACCCTGCCGGGCTCGATCCTCGTCTTCTACTCGGACCTGATCACCCAGGCCAAAGACAGTTCGCAGGTCGCGGGCGTGCTGGCGCACGAGATCGGCCATGTCGTGCATGACCACCCGATCAAGGGCGTGGCCCGCGCCTACGGCATCGACCTTCTGTTCAAGGTCCTGACCGGTGGCTACTCGGACATCTTGAGCACGTTCGGCACCGGCGGCGGCGCGTTGCTGGCGATGCGCAACGGCCGGGCCTTCGAGCGCGAGGCCGACGCCACCGGCGTGCGCCTGCTCGAACAGCGCGGCCTGCGGGCCGACGGCGTCTCGACATTCTTCGAACAGATGCTCCAGAAGGAACCATCGGACGCCGCCAGTGCCGCCGGCATCTGGTCGAGCCATCCGCCGACGCGGGAGCGCATCGAGGCAACGAAGCGTCCCGCCACCGGCCGCCCGGCCTTCAGCGCCGCCGAATGGCAGGCGCTCCGGAACGTCTGCAAGTAGCGGGTTCTCATCCTCAGCCGGCTCTGGTCAGCCGAATTTCCACCTCGCGCTCCACGTGTTTCCACTCCTCGCTCGCGCGCAGCTCGACTAGGAGCGCGTCGAACGCCGCTTCGTGTTCGGGCGCGAACTCGAACCAGGTGAGGAAATCGAAGGGCTCGCCGAGGTCGCGGGCGTGGTGGAGGCGGCGCGCCACAGCCGGCAGATACTTCATCGACAAGGCGATGTGGCGCGACCTGTCCTCGAAGATCGCCCGGCGCTCGTCCTGCGCCATCGACCACCAGGCTTCGGACTTGCGGATCGGGATCAGCGCCGCGCACGCGGCCTCGCTGCGGCCGAGCCCGGCTTGTACGCCGGACAGCTCCTTCAGTTCGGCCGCCGTCGAATAGCGCGGATGACTGACGACGCCGCGCAGCCGCCACGTCGCGCCGGGACTGTCGGCCATGGCGAGATGCGTCGCGGCGGCAAGGCCGGGACCGCAAACGGCGGACAGGCGCTCGATGCGCCACGGACCGGCATTGCCGGCGGAGAAGGTGACCGTGAAGGGCGGCGGCATGGGACCATCCTAGCAAGACGCACGCCGGGTTGTTGGCTATGAAACGGCATGAGCCCGCATATCGTTCTCGCCACATCCGCCGACGACCCTGCCATCACCGTGTCGGATCGGCTCTATGCCGACGCACTGGAGCGGCGCGGGTGCCGTGTCACGGGCGCGCCGTGGGATGGGCCGCGCGAGGCGTTCGCCGGCGCCGATGCCGTCGTGCTGCGCTCGACCTGGGGCTACTTTCGCGCGCTCGATGATTTCAAGGCATGGACCGAGGCGATGGCGGCGGCGACACGGCTGTTCAATTCCCTCGATCTGGTGCGCTGGAACCTGCGCAAGGACTATGTCGAGAAGCTCGCGGCAGCGGGCGTGCGCGTGCCGCGAAGCTTCGTGGTTCCGTGCGACGTGTCGGCGATCGGCCGGGTCTTCGACGAGACCGGATGGGCGCAGGCCGTGGTGAAGCCCGCCAGCGGCGCATCGGGCCATTCGGTCGAACTGCTGCAGCGCGCGACCTTGGCCGGACAGGTGGCAGGCCTTGCCGACGAGGCGCGCCAGGCGGGCGTCGTGGTGCAGGAGTTCTTGCCCGAGATCGCCGAGGGCGAGCTGTCGCTGGTCTATTTCGACGGTGTCTTCAGCCACGCCATCCGCAAGCGGCCGCCACCCGGCGAGTTCCGCTCCAACTCGCGCTACAAGCCGACGCGAACCGCCGAGACGCCGCCGCCCGCCGTCACCCGACAGGGTGCCGCTTGCCTCGCGACCCTGCCCGAGATGCCGCTCTACGCCCGCGTCGACGGCGTCGTGCGCGACGGCGTGCTGATCGTGATCGAGGTCGAGGTGCTGGAGCCGGCGCTGGCCATGGATTTCGCCCCGCCATCGGCCGAGCGCTTTGCCGAAGCGACGATGATACGCCTCGGAGAAACACGCCCTTAGCTGTCCCCTAACAGCAGCGTCACCTCGGTTGGATCAGGCGCGATCTTCCAGTGCGCGCCCGCGGCGTCCACGATTTGCCACCATCCGTCCCGCCGGTGGGCATGGTGCGCGGGATCGTGATTATCCTCGGGCAGTCGGGTCACGTTGCTGGCGGTCACCTCCATGCTGCGCGCGGCGCTCAACATGAGCCGGATTTCGTCGCGCTTCCGCATGCGGGACCATCCGGTCCTGAGGTTCAAGCGACTACATTCCGGTGTCGACTTCGCCGCCCGCGCCCGACATGCCAAAGTCTACGGTCTCCTGGAGCCGCTGCGCATTGCCGGCGGGACATCCTCGGCGCCGGTCGCACAGCACGTGACCTGCAGCGGTTCCTACCCCTTCGTCATCTGCCGCGGCAGGACCGTGACAATGTCCGGGAAGAGGGTGATCAGGACCACGCCGAGACAGAGCAGCAGGAAGAACGGGGCAGAGGCCTTCGTCACCGTCCAGATGTCGCGGCCGGTGAGGCTCTGAAGCACATAGAGGTTGAAGCCGACGGGCGGCGTGATCTGCGCCATTTCGACGACCAGCACGATGTAGATGCCGAACCACAACGGGTCGATCTGCTGGGCGGTGACCATCGGCAACACGACGGGTGCCGTCAGAACGATCATGGAAACGCCGTCGAGGAAGCAGCCCAGCACGATGTAGAGGAGGGTCAGCAGGAAGATCAGCCCATAGGGCGTGAGACCCAGCCCGTTGACCCAGGCCGCCATCGTCGCCGGCAGGCCGGTGAAGGCCATGGCCATGGTGACGAAGGCCGCGCCGACCAGGATCAGCCCGATCATGCAACTGGTCCGGACCGCGCCCAACAGGCTCTCCTGGAACGTCGCCCAGGAGAGGGAACCGGTGACCGCCGCGAGGATCAGGGCGCCGATCACGCCCATGACAGCCGCCTCCGTAGGCGTTGCGACACCGCCATAGATCGAGCCCAGCACGGCGACGATCAGCAGGATGACGGGGATCAGACGGCGCGCATTCCAGATCTTCTCGCCGAAGGTCATCCGCGGATCCGCCGGCGGCACCTTCGTGGGATTGAGAACCGACCACCCCGCCGTGTAGGCCATGAACAGGCCGATCATCATGAAGCCCGGCAGGAAGCCAGCGATGAACAGTCTGCCGATCGAGACCTGTGCGGTGATTCCGTACACGATCATCATGATCGACGGCGGGATCAGCAGCCCCAGCGTTCCCGACCCGGCCAGCGTTCCGATCGCCATGCCCTCATGGTAACCGCGCTTGCGCAGCTCCGGCATGCTCATGCGGCCGATCGTGGCGCAGGTGACGGCCGACGAGCCCGAGACCGCGGCCATGACACCGCAGCCCAGGATGTTGACGTGCAGCAGCCGGCCCGGAAGCCACCCGAGCCAGGGGGCCAGCCCCTTGAACATGTCCTCCGAAAGCCGCGACCGAAACAGGATCTCGCCCATCCAGATGAAGAGCGGCAGGGCGGTCAGCGCCCATCCCCAGCTCGAGTCCCAGATCGTGCTGGCGAGAAGCGATCCTGCGGGCGCCGGCGTGAAGAAGAACAGGGCGACGAAGCCGACGACGACGAGACTGATGCCAATCCACACACCGCTCGCGAGCAGCAGGAAGAGGGTGCCCAGAACCGTCAGGGCGAGAATGGCCTCGCCGCTCATCGCGTGGTCGCCTTTGCTGCGCCAGCCGCTTCGAGTTCGTCGCCGATGGCCTGTGCCTCCGCATCGGCGAAATCCGGGATCCTGCCGCCAAGGGTCTGAACCAGCTCGTCGACCAGGCCGATCGTCATGATCGAAGCGCCGAGGGCCATGCCGAGTTGCGGGATCCAGAAGGGCACTGCCATGAGGCCGGGGCTGGTATCGCCGAACAGGAAGGAATCGTAAGCCATCAGCCAGGCATTGACCGAGACATAGGCGAGGGCGGCCGCTCCAAGGGTGCAGCACCAGATCTCCACACGCCGTCGATTCGGCGCCGAGAGCTTTCCGACCAGGAGATTGACCCGGATATGCGCACCGGCTTTCAACGTGTAGGCCAGGCCGAAGAACGTCGACGCCGCCATGCAGAAGCCTGAGACTTCGGTGGCGTCGAAGGCGAAGTTGAGGAAGCGCCCGGCAATCTGCAGGAGGATCGTGACGCCGATCATCATCAGGAAGAAAGCGGAGAGCAGTCCGCTCGAGCTGTAGAGAATATCCAACGCACGCCGCATCACATCACCATCAGCGAGACGAACGCCGGGCCGCCGCAGGCAGCCCGGCGCTCCAGGACGTCAGTTGGTCTTCTGACCGGACATGTAGGCGGTGAGGACCGCGACGGCCGCAGGACTTGCCGTCGTCTTCCACTCGTCGGCCATCTGGACGCCGACCTTCTTCATCGCGGCGAGCACTGCCGGCGGACCACCGGTGACCGTCATGCCGTTCTTCTTGAGGACGGCCGCCTTCTCGTCGCCGGCCGCCTTGCTCATCTCCCAGGACCGCTTGGT
>CANIEC010000092.1 GCA_947466085.1 Rhodospirillales bacterium | reverse complement strand
GGTCGGCCGATGCCGGTCTTGCCCTGGGTGCAGCCGACGCGGCCGTCTGGAGTCGTGAGCGGCACGACGAGCTGCGCCGAGGCGGGCAGGGCGGCGAACAGGAACGGGACGAGCAGAAGAAGGAAACGCATCGGCGGAGAGTAGCAAAAAATGCGAGCTGCTTGACCGAAGATGCGGGAGGGAGGAGTTTACGCGCGGCCGTATTTCGAACGAAATCTTCAAGGGGGAAATTCATGCGTCTTTGCACCATCCTGAGCGGCGGCAAGCCCGCCGTCGGCGTCAAACTGGGCGACGGCAAGATCGTCGATCTCAGCAAGCAGATGCCGCGCGGACCGAAGTCGGTCGTCGAGATACTGGCGGGCGGCAAGAAGCTCCAGCAGGCGGTGCTCAAGGCCTGCGCCAAGCCCAAGGCCGGCGCCACCGTGTCGGAGAAGTCGGCCAAGTACCTGACGCCGATCCCGGCGCCTGGCAAGATCCTGTGCATCGGCCTCAACTACCGCAAGCATGCCGAGGAGACCGGCAGCCCGATCCCGCAGTATCCGGTGGTGTTCACGCGCTTCAACAACACGCTGGTGCCGCACAAGGGCAAGATGCTGGCCACGACGCATTCAAAGGAATTCGACTGGGAGGCCGAGCTCACCATCGTGATCGGCAAGAAGTGCCGCAACGTGCCGAAGGAGAAGGCGCTCTCGGTGATCGCGGGTTACGCCTGCTTCAACGACGGCTCGATCCGCGACTGGCAGCGCAAGTCGGGCGGACAGTTCACCCTGGGCAAGAATTTCGACGGCACCGGCGGCTTCGGTCCGGACATCGTGACGCCTGACGAACTGCCGAAGGGCGCCGCGCCGCTGCGGATCATGACCCGTGTCAACGGTGTCACCATGCAGGACAGCAGCACCGACGACCTGATCTTCGACGTTCCCACCCTGGTGCACGAACTCAGCAAGTGCATGACCCTCGATCCGGGCGACATCATCATCACCGGCACGCCGTCGGGCGTCGCGATGGCCCGCAAGCCGCAGCCCTGGCTGAAGCCGGGCGACGTCTGCGAGGTCGAGATCGAGGGCATCGGCATCCTTAGCAACACGATCGCCCAGGGGGCGTAACGGCGCTCAGGCTACATCGGCTTGAGATGACGGCGGCCTCGAAGGGGGTCGCCGTTTTCTTTGGAGCGCGCTACTCCAGTGGCGCGCTCCAATAAAAGTCAGCGTCGCGGCAGCTTGTCGAGGCCACCCAGCATGAGGTGCGTCGCGAATTCGGCGGCGGCGGCCGGATCGACCGGGTCGCGGGCCACCATCACCATCGAGATCTCGAAGGCGATGCCGGACATCGAGGCGCTGAGATAGGAGACGTCGACGTTGGGCAGGATGCCGCGGGCGATGGCGGCGCGGATGTCGTCGTTCAGGGCCTTCGCCAGCGCCCGCACGTCGGGCTTGTCGAGAAGTGTGCGCACGGCCGTGAAGCTCGACCGCGCCAGCGCCAGCAGCTCGGGGTCCTCGGCCAGGAAGTTGAAATAGGCGGCATAGTGCTCGCGGACGAACGCCTCGGTCGTGGTGGCCCGGGCGCGACCCTCTTGATGGCGCTGCAGCAGCACGCTGGTCAGCTCTCCGACCACCGCCTCGAAGATCTCGTCCTTGTCCTTGAAGTAATTGTAGAAGGTGCCCGAGGCGAGATCGGTACGGCGCACGATGTCGCGCACGCTGGCTGCGCCGTAGCCCATCTCGGCGAATACGGCGCGCGCCGCCTTGATCAGGGCGGTGCGGTTCTCGGCCTTGTTCTGTTCGCGCCGCCCCCCCCGTTCGCCGCGCGCTTCCGTGCCTGTCGTGCCGTCGCCCATGTTGCGGTGCTCCGTCATCGTCCAAGTTGTGCGAGCTCATGGCGCAGTCCTGCGACCATGTCGTCCATCGCCCGTGCCGCGGCATGCACCGCACCCCGCATGCCGATGAAGCCGTGGATCAGCGTCTCGAACTCGCGGTGGATGGTCTTGACGCCGGACGCCTGCAGGCGTTCCGCATAGGCGCGGCCCTCGTCGCGCAGCGGATCGAAGCCGGCGGTGAAGACCAGCGCCGGCGCCACGCCGCCGAGGTCGGCGGCGCGCAGCGGCGAGACCCGCGGATCGCCGATCTCGCCATCGCCGTTGAGGTAGTGCATGCGGAACCACATCATGTCTGCCTCGGTGAGCACGAAGCCCTCGCCACAGGTCCGATGGGAAGGGGTGTCGCCCGCCACGTCGGTCGCGGGATAGATCAGCCATTGCAGGCAGGGCGGATGCGGCTCGTGGCGCATTTCCTGGGCGACCACGGCGGCAAGCGTCCCGCCGGCCGAATCACCCGCCACGACGATGCGATCGGGGTCGAGGCCGAGCGATACGGCCTCGCCGGCCACCCAGCGACAGGCGGCGATGGCATCGTCGACCGCGGCCGGGAACTTGTGTTCGGGGGCCAGCCGGTAATCGACCGAGACGACGGCGCAGCCCGAGCGGGCGCAGAAATAGCGGCAGGCGAGATCGTAGCCTTCGAGGCTCCCGATGACCCAGCCGCCCCCGTGGAAATAGACGATGGTCGGCAGCAGGCGCGCCACGGCGCCGGCCGGCCTGTAGATCCGGATGCGGACGGGGCCGGCGGGACCGGGGAGGGTACGGTCGATGATGGAACTCACCGGTGCGGGGTGGCCGCCCAGCATTTTCATGAAGGCGTCGTAGTCCTCCCGCGCCTCGACGACGCTCATCGTGTGCGCGGCGGGTTGGCCGCTGTACGCCAGCAGCTTCAGGAACCACTGGGTGCGGCCATCCAGGGTGCGGCCGTCGACCGCGATCGGCGGGCCGGCCATGATGTTCACCCAGGATATCGGCATGCGCAGTGCCAGGTTCGCGACCTTGCCCTGGACCTCCCGCGCGATCTCCTTCATCGACATGATCTGTACCTAGCACCGGCCCGGCCCGTTGTGGAGCCCGGCGGCTCTGGCTAGTTTGGCGGTCGATGCCTCCCGCGGCGCCCGATTTCTTCTCAGACGCGCTCCGCCGCGAGATCATCCGCAGCGAGCAGCAGCGCATGCGCGCGCTCGCCATCATCCTCGCGACCCTGCTCCTCATAACGTTGGTGGTCGCGAACGTCTTCGTCGACTATTCCTCCCGCATGTTCGAGCGCGACGTGCCGGGCTGGCTCCCGTTCGTCGCCATCGGTCCCTTCCTGCTCTACGAATTGCTTTCTCTGACAATCCTGCGCTACCGGGCGGCGCGGGACCGCGATTTCCCGCGGGTGACGCGGTTTGCCAATGCGCTGATCGAGACCTCGCTGCCGTCGTCGATCATCATCACCCTCAGCCATTACATGGACCCGGTGCTGGTGTTCAGTTTCTGGCCGCCGCTGCTCTATTTCCTGTTCATCCTCCTTTCGACCCTGCGGCTCGATTTCTGGCTGTCGGCCTGGACGGGGGCCGTCGCCGCGCTGCAGCAGATTGCGCTGGTCCTGTGGCTGGTGCCGCTTCAGCCCTGGGGCGAGATCCCGCAGGCCGCCCCGCTGTTCCATTTCACCCGCAGCTTCGTGTTCCTCGCCGCCGGGCTGGTGGCCGGGTATGTCGCGATCAGCCTGCGCGCCCAGTTCGAGAAGTCGGTGCGGGCCGTGGCGGCGCGCGACCGGGTCACCAACCTGTTCGGCCAGCATGTCTCGCCCGCCGTGGTCGACCGCCTGCTGGCCACGCGCACCGATCCCCCGAGCGAGATGCGCACCGTGTGCGTGCTGTTCCTCGACATACGCGGCTTCACGGCGATGACGCGCAGGCGCAGCGCCGAGGAGACGGTGGCACTTCTCAACGCCTTCTTCGCCGAGATGATCGAGGTGGTGGACCGCAACAACGGCATCATCAACAAGTTCCTGGGCGACGGGTTCATGGCGGTGTTCGGAGCACCCCTCGACGATCCCGCGGCGGCGCGCAACGCCCTGGCGGCGGCCCGCGCCATGATCGACACGGTCGGGAGTTGGAATGACACGCATCCCGGCTGGGCGCTGAAAGTGGGGATCGGCGTCCATCTCGGCGAGGCGGTGACGGGCACGGTCGGCTCGCCGCAGCGCAAGGAATACACGGTGATCGGCGACACGGTGAACCTGGCCGCCCGCCTCGAGCAGCTCACCAAGGAAGTGGGAGCGCAGTTGCTGATCTCGCAGTCGGTGCATGATTCGACACCGTGCGAGGGCGCCGTCGATCTCGGTCCGGTCGAGATCCGCGGCTACGAAGAAGGAGTGCGCGTATGGCGGATGGCCTGACCTGGTACTTCGCCTACGGCTCCAACATGGACCCGGTGCGCCTGTTCAACCAGCGGCTGGCGCCACGAGGGGTGCCGCGCGGCGAGCGCATTGCGGGCCGGCTCGACGGCTGGCGGCTTGCCTTCGACAAGCCCGAGCGCGACATGGGCGGCGGCGCGGCAGCCAACATCGTGCCGGCGGAGGGCGCCGTCGTGCACGGCACGCTGAACGCCCTGCCCGAGGAGGGCTTCGAGGTGCTCGACATCTACGAAGGCGTCGCGGGTGGCCACTATGAACGCCGCACGATCCGCGTGATGCGCAGCGATACCGGCCAGGAGGTCGAGGCGATCGTCTATGTGGCGCTGATGCAGGGCGAGGGTCTCCGGCCGAAACGGGCCTATCTCAACTGCCTGCTCGCCGGGCGCGATCTCCTGCCGCCGGACTACTGGGATGAACTCGCCGCGACGCCGACGCTCGATTGAGATCACCCGCCCAGCAGGTGCCGGCGCACATAGCCCTTGAGGTCTTCCATCGACTGCTTCGACGCGGCGTCGTTGGCGCCGCCGCTGACGCCGAGCGTCTTGCAGGCCGCCATCGCCTTGGCCAGCGCGCCTGGTATCGGCTTTCCGTCGGGGCCGAAGGTCGAGATGCCGCTGTCACGCATGATCCAGGAGCGGTCGGGCTGCTGCTGGTTCACGCACTTCGAGTAGTTCTCGCCGCGCGGATTCGAATAGGGCGGGCCGTAGTCGAAACCGTGCATCGCGCCGGGGAAGATCTTGGTCTGGATCGTGGCGCCTGCAGCACGAAGTGCTTCGCCGTAGGTCTGGCAGGGCTCGAAGCCGACATAGGTGTCGGCGCCGCCCAGCAGCTGATAGATCGGCGCGCCTGTCGTGCGCGGCTGATAGTACTGCGCGCTGCATGACGGATAGAAGGGCACGTGCAGCGCATAGCGCGGCCCGCCCGGCGCGCCGCCGGCGGCGAGGATGAGCTGCTCGTGCGAGGCCATCAGCGCCGAGGTGCCGCCCTTCGAAAATCCCATGATGCCGATTCGGCGGCGGTCGATGCGCGGGTTGGCTGCGAGCGCCTTGAGGGCCGCGAGAGCGTCGAGGTTGAAGTCCTGTCCGGTGACGGCGGACTGGTCGAGCACGGTCGAGGTGACGCCGCGCGGCTTGAAGGAGTCGATCACGACGCTGGCCACGCCCATCGGCACCAACTCGCGGACGTATCGGGCCTCGCGCTCCCCGACGCCGCCACTGCCGTGATGGATCACCATCGCCGGCACCGGGCCCGCGCCCGTGTTCGCCGGCCAGGTGATCTCGGCGGTGACCTGGACGTGCTGGCCCTTCTGGCGGCTCTCGAAGGAGATCGTCTCGCGCTGCTGCGCCTGCGCGCCGGTGAAGACAGAGGCGCAGGCGAGCAGGGCGCAGGCGGCGACGAGCGCCGCCCCGTTCACTAGGCCGGAACCTTCTGCTTCTCGGCAGTGATCTTGTTGCTCATCGGGTCGTAGCCCTGGAGCTCGGCCACGTCTTCCTCGTGCCAGAAGTTGAGCTCGATCATCACGCCGTCGGGGTCGTGCACGAAGACCTGCTGCAGCGGGCGCGCCGGCACCTTCTTGACCTCGAAAGGCAGGCTGTCCTGCTTGATCTGGTCGAGGGTGCCGCGAATGTCGGCGCAGTTGATGGCGATATGGTCGATCGCGCCGCTGCCCTGGTCGGTGCGGCCGCTCTCGGAGATGAGATGCAGGATCGCCTTGTCCCCCGCGTACATCCAGGCGCCCGGGAAGGGGAAGGGCGGACGATCGCCGTTGGTCAGCCCGACATAGCGCTCGTAGAAGCGCACGGTCGCCTCGAGGTCGTTGCAGTAGACGTTGTAATGGTCGAGCGAGAGTGCAGGCATGCAAGCCTCCTTCGGTTCGGAAAGCTCTGATCAGACCGCACCAGCTTAGGCCGAATGAGGGGACGGGGGAACCGCTTCCGGGCGGCCGAGGACGGCATTGAAGACGGCCCGAGGCACCGCGATGCGCGGGGCGTCGTAGACGGCCCGTAACTCGTCGAGATGCCCGTCAAGAGGGCGAGGTTCACGCGAACAGCTCCTCGAGCTTGTCGAGCGCCATGCCCCAGCCGCCGCGATGGCCGTCGCGTGCCTTCTCGTCGAAGAACTGCTCGTGGGTCAGGGTGAGGATTGTGCCGTCGTTATCCGGCTTCAGGTCGATCGTGACCTGCGACTCTCGCTCCGGCGTGCTCTGCCAGGCCCAGGAGAAGACGAGCCTGGTCGGCGGCACGATTTCGCGATAGACGCCGCTCACGCTGTGATGCTCGTCGTCCGGCGTCCAGAACTGGACGCGGAAGCGGCCGCCGACCCGCAGGTCGCTCTCGGCTATGGGAGTGCGGTGATGGCCGGTGACGCCCCACCAGCGGATCATTTTTTCGGGCTGCGTCCAGGCTTCGTAGACTTTCTCGGGCGGTGCGTTGAGGCGGCGCTTGAGGGCAAGGCTGGGCTTGCTGGCCATTTGTCGTCTTCCTCCAGGAAGGTGGCGAGGCGGTCGAGCTGCTGAGTCCAGTAGCGCTGATAGTGGGCGAGCCAGTTCATTGCCTGCTCCATCGGCTCTGCCTTGAGCTGGCAGGTGACGGTGCGGCCCGACTTGGACCGCACGATCAGGCCGGCGTCGGAGAGCACGTCGAGATGCTTCATGATGGCCGGCAGCGAGACCGTGAAGGGCCGCGCCAGCTCGCTGACCGTGACGCCTTCCTCCGCGTCGAGACGGGCCAGGAGCGCCCGCCGCGTCGGGTCGGCGAGGGCGGCGAAGGTGCGGTCGAGGAGGGCGCTTTGATTGTTAACCATAAAGTTAACAATTAGGTACCGACCCTGCAGGAGTCAAGCGGCGGCTGTTGCTATCAGAGCTTCTTGATCAGCGCCTGTGCGGCGGCGGGATTGCGGACCTTGGCGCCGGAGATGAAGTAGACGAAGGCGTCGCCCTTCTTCGCCCAGGCCTTGGCGCGCTTGGCCCACTTGTCGATGTCGGCGGGCTTGTAGCCGGTCTTCACCTTCTCCTCGGCCTGCATCAGCCGGGCATAGGTGAAGTCGGCGGTCGGCTCGTCGATCTCGGGGAAGTCCTTGTCGTGGGCATAGACGATCGCCGCCTTGTACTTGGCGGCAAGAGCGTAGAAGCGCTCGTCCTTGAAGCTGTCGTGCCGAACTTCCAGCGCATGACGCAGCGGCAGCTTGCCGACCTCGCGCGGCAGCAGCTTCAGGAACGCCTCGAAATCGTCGGGATCGAACTTCTTGGTGGCCATGAACTGCCAGTTGATCGGCCCCAGCCGGTCCTTGAGTTCGACCATCCCCTGCGTCACGAAGCGCTGCACCGATTCGCCGGCATCGGCCAGCACCTTCCGGTTGGTGCAGAAGCGCGAAGCCTTCACCGCGAACACGAAGCCGTCCGGCGTCTCGTCGCGCCACTTGGCCCAGCTCGCCGGCTTGAAGCTCGAATAATAGGTGCCGTTGATTTCGATCGAGGTCAGCTGGCGACTGGCATACTCCAGCTCGCGCTTCTGGGTCAGGTCCTCGGGATAGAAGACGCCGCGCCACGGTTCGAAGGTCCAGCCGCCGATGCCGACGAGAATTTTTCCACTCATGGCGTGAAGTATAGCGTGAAAGAAAGACGAAAAATTCCGGAATGCGGTTGGACTTGCATGAAGCGAAGCGCGTTCCCTGCCGTAGCCAGTACGGCGTTGGGGAGCTGTACGTACAGGCTTTTGGGGTGTGTGTTGGCGGATTCAGGTGATGCAGGCGCGTCAGGCCTGACGATACTCGTCGTCGAAAGCGACCCGGCAGCACGATGGCCGCCCTGCCGCTCATTAGGAAGCCGTTCCGACAGGAAGACCTGGATCGGGTTCTCTCGCCGGTGGCGGTTGCGACGCCCGCGGAGGCGTGATGTCGATCTGCGGATCGACCGGGCTGGGAACGCCGTTGGCCGCTGACGAGTGATCGTGCAGGTCGCTCGCGACTGGTCCGAGCGGCTCACATTGACTCACTCCATCTCTGGCAGTCTTGTGTGGCCATCCGGAGATATCCCGGTCGCAGGCACATCTGCTTCGGTCACGAGGAACGTCATGAAGATCTACCACGCCCCAAACACCCGCTCGGTCCGCATCGTCTGGCTGTTCGAGGAGTTGGGGCTGCCGTACGATCTCGAGAAGCACAAGCTCGGCGATCCGGGCATGCGCTCGCCCGAGTACCTCAAGGTCCATCCCATGGGCCGGGTGCCGGCCCTGCAGGATGGCGACACCACGATCTTCGAGTCGGGTGCGATCGTTCAGTATGTTCTCGCCAAGTATGGCGAGGGGCGCCTCGCGCCGGATACCTCCTCGCCGGAGTTCGCGCAGTACCTGCAATGGCTGCATTACGCCGAGGGCATGATCATGCCGCCGGTGAACATCATCGTGGTCGAAACCATCCTCCTTCCGCCGGATCGTCGCAATCAGGTCAATGTCGACCGAGCCACGAAACTCCTGTCGCGCATGCTCGGCGCGATCGACGTCCATCTTGCCGGGCGCGAATTCCTCGCCGGAGACTTCAGCGGCGCCGACATCATGACCGGGCATGCCTGCACGGTGGCGGGCCGGCTTGGAGCGGACGTCTCCGACAAGCCGAACGTGGCCGCCTACATCGATCGATTGAACGCGCGCCCGGCCCTGAAGCGCGCCTGGGCGGCATGATGTCCCGGGCGGTCGACACCGGGACGGATCAGCTCCTGTGCGCGGTGGTGGATCAGGTCGCCACCGTGTCGTTCAACCGGCCGGAGAAGCGCAACGCGCTGGGCGACGTCGTCACGCCCGCGCTGCGCGAGATCCTGCTCGTGCTGGAGGCGGATCCGGACGTCCGCGTGATCATCCTCACCGGCGTCGGCAAGTCCTTCTGCGCCGGCGGCGACGTCAAGGGCATGGCGGGCGGCGGTCCCGACGATCGCACGATCGACGACAAGATTCGCGCGCTCCAGCACCGCCAGCAGACCCTGACCCTGCGCCTGCACGAGCTGGCGAAGCCGACCATCGCCGCCCTGCCGGGCGCCGCGGCCGGGGCGGGCATGTCGATCGCGCTTGCGTGCGACATCAGGATCGGCGCAACCAGCGCCTTCTATGCGACGGGCTTTGCGGCGATCGGGCTCTCAGGCGACTATGGCGGCTCGTGGCAACTCACGCAGATCGTCGGCCCCGCGAAGGCAAAGGAGATCTACTTCACCGGGCGCCGCGTGTACGCCGAGGAGGCACTGGCGCTGGGCCTGCTGAACGAGGTCGTCGCCGACGAAGAGCTTGCGACCCGGGCGGCCGAACTGGCGAGGCAGATCGCCAGCGGCCCGCCGCTCGCCCTCCGGTACATGAAGCAGAACATCAACCGTGCGACGCAGGCCGACTTCAGGACCTGTCTCGACTGGGAGGCCGATCGCCTGGTCCGGGTCGCGCAGACCCAGGACCACAAGGAGGCGGTGCGCGCCTTCATCGAGAAGCGCCCGCCGGTATTCAAGGGCGCGTAGTCGCGAGCGGCCTCTCCCGCCAGGTCGACAGCAGCATTGCCACCAAAGGGAAATCCCATGAACGTTCTGGACGCCATTGCAAGCCGCAGGTCGATCCGCGCCTTCCGGTCCGATCCGGTGCCGAAGGACACGATCGAGAAGATCCTGGAAATCTCGCAGCGTGCGCCGAGCGGCACCAATACCCAGCCGTGGCACGTCTACGTCTGCTCCGGCGCCGTCAAGCAGGCCATCACCGACGACGTGCTCGCGCTCGTACGCAGCGGCGGCGGCGAGAAGTACGAGGATTACGACTACTATCCGCCGGAGTGGAAGCCTGTGCACCGCGATCGCCGCCGCGGCGTCGGCTGGTCGCTCTATGGCCTCGTGGGCGTCCCCAAGGGGGACCGTGCCGCCAGCGCACGGCAGGCGGCCCGCAATTTTCTGTTCTTCGACGCGCCGGTCGGCCTGTTCGTGACGGTGGATTCCTACCTCGCCCGCGGCAACTGGGCGGATGCCGGCATGTACCTGCAGACGATCATGCTCGCCGCCAGGGAGTTCGGCCTCGACACCTGCCCGCAGGCGGCGTGGATCCCGTATCAGAAGCCCGTCTTCAAGCATCTGGGCATTCCGGCGGACCAGGCGCTCGTCTCGGGAATGGCGCTGGGCTTCGCCGATCATTCCAAGATCGAGAACACGCTGGTGAGCGAACGCGAGGCACTGGCCAATGTCGCGCATTTCCACGGGTTCGATTGAACCAATCCCGCACTCGCGCGGGGACAGGGGCAGGAAGCTTCGATGACGGAAGTTGTTTCATTCGCGCAACATGACGGCGTTGCCACACTGACGATGGATGACGGCAAGGCGAACGCGCTGTCGTTGGCGATGTCGCAGGCACTCGAGGCCGGCCTCGACCGCGCGGCGAAAGAGGCCAGGGTCGTGGTCATTCGCGGCCGGCCTGGCGTGCTGTGCGGCGGCTTCGACCTGAAGGTCATCCGCGGTGACGACGATGCGCAAAGGAAAGCGATGCGCGACGCCGGCATGAGGCTTTTCGCGCGCCTCTATCTGCTGCCCCAGCCCCTGATCTTCGCGTGCACCGGCCATTCCGTGGCCGCCGGAGGCGTGCTTCTTCTGACCGGCGATGTGAGGATTGGCCTGCGCGGCGGGTTCCGGATTGGCCTGAACGAAGTAGGCATCGGTCTCACTCTTCCGCAGACCGCCATCGAACTGGCGCGGGATCGCCTCTCTGCCGCGGCCCTGACCGAGGCCGTCGCGCTGGGCCGGCTCTACAACCCGGATGGCGCGGTCGGTGCCGGCTACCTCGACGCAGCCGTCGATGCCGGCGCGTTCGACGCAACGATTGCGCAACAGGCACAGGAACTGCTCAAGCTCGATCCCGCAACGTTCGCGGCAACAAAGCAACGGTTGCGTCAGCCAACCCTGGATCGCATTGCGGCAGCGACGAGCTGATCGCCGTGGCGGCAGAAACCTTCCGGGGACACATGAACAGCCGGCGGCGCGCCGCATGACGACCGCAGCCCTCGCGCGGCCCTGGCTGGTGCTGGCCGGCCTCGCGCTGGGCGTGTGCGTGACACACGGCTTTGCCCGCCTGGCCTACGGTCTGCTGCTTCCGGCGATGAAGTCCGAGATGGGGTGGACCTACGCGCAAGCCGGCTGGCTGAATACCGCCAACGCGCTGGGCTACCTCGCGGGTGCGGTGCTCACCATGTTGATCATCCGCCGCTTCTCCCCCGCACATATCTTCGCCTTCGGCATGGCCACCACCGCCGTGGCACTGCTGGCCACGGGGCTGGATGCCGGGTTGGCGTGGCAGACGTTCTGGCGCTTCGCCGTGGGCCTGCTCGGGGCGCTGTCGTTCTCCACTGCGGGCGCGCTCGCTGCGGGGCTGTTTCCGGGTGATGCACGCCGCAGCGCGCTGGCCATCGCCATAGTATTCGGCGCGGGGGGTGGCCTGGGCGTGGTGCTGAGCGGCGGGAGCTTGCCGCTGATGCTGGACACATGGGGACCGGCGTCGTGGCCGGTAGGCTGGATGGCCATCGGTGCCGTCAGCCTGTGTACCCTGCCGCTCGGCCTTTGGGCGGCCTCGCGGCTGCACGCGCCGGTGCCGGCTGGATCGACCGAGCCGACACCCTTGCCGGTGCGCCGCATGCTGCCCGTGATGGCCGGCTATGCGTGCTTCGGCCTGGGCTACTTCGTCTACCTGACTTTCCTGTCGGCGTGGATGAGCGAGCAGCGCGCGAGCGCCGGCTTCATCGCGTTCGTGTGGGTCGTGCTGGGCGCCAGCATCTGCCTGTCGCCGTTCGTGTGGCGGCGCGTAATGGCGCGGCATGCCTCGGGCTTGCCGATGGCCTCGATCATGACCTGCATCGCCATCGGCACCGCTTTGCCGGTGGTGCTGCCGAAAGGGCCCGTGTTGCTGGTGTCGGCCGTGGTCTTCGGCCTGTCGGTCTTCATGGTCCCCGGCGCGGGCGCTAACTTCGTGCGGCAGAACCTGCCGCCACAAGCCTGGGGAAGCGCCATCAGCCTGTTCACACTGATCTTTGCCGTGGCCCAGATCGCGGGCCCCTACGGCGCCGGGCTGGTGGCAGACCTTTTTGGCAACATCGGCATCAGTCTTCTGGTCGCCGCGGGCGTGTTGATGACCGGCGCGGCGCTGGCCCTCTTGCAACGGCCTCTTCAACAGGCCAGGTGAACGCCATGTCCCCTCGGAGCATCGGATCATGAGTCCAAGAGTCGAGTTTCACTTCGATTTCGGCAGCCCCAACGCCTATTTCTGCCACAAGGTCCTGCCTGCCCTTGCGGCACGGACCGGCGTGCAGATCGCCTATGTTCCGGTGCTGCTCGGCGGCGTCTTCAAGCTGACCAACAACCAGCCACCCATGGTGCAGTTCAAGGGCATCAAGAACAAGGGCGAGTACGCCCGCCGCGAGACCGAGCGGTTCATCCGCAAGCACGGTCTCACCGCGTTCCGGAGCAATCCGCATTTCCCCGTCAACACCGTGCAGATCATGCGCGGCGCACTGGTCGCCGAGCGCGATGGATTCTTCGACCGCTACGCCGATCAGGTCTTCCACCATATGTGGGAGGAGCCGAAGAAGATGGACGATGCCGCGGTCATCCAGGACGCGCTCGATGCCTCGGGATTCGATGGCCGGGCGATTCTCGAGGGCACCCAGGAGCAGTCGATCAAGGACAAGCTGATCGCGAACACCGAGGCTTCCGTGGCGCGCGGCAATTTCGGCAGCCCGACATTCTTCGTCGGCGACGAAATGTTTTTCGGCAAGGACCGGTTGCGGGAGGTCGAGGAAGAGATCGTCTCCGCCACGCAGCGCGCGCGATGAGGCGCATCCAGAGAAGGGATCGCCTGGGCCAGCTTGCTTCAGGACGCAGCCAGGTCAAAGCAGCCCCAGACTCCTGAAGCGCGCGTGCCTCTTGCGGCCGATCACCAGGGGCGTGGATCGTGGTGCCCAGCGCCTCCGACGCCGCCTTGATCCCGCGCGTTGTCTCTATGTCGGGGCGGCTCGGCTTGGGATCGCCGCTGGGTTGGTTGCGAACTCGCAGGCCAGGTCAAGCGGGACCAGTCGAGCGACGGGCTTGGGCTAGTCGGAAATGGTCGCGACACGATCGAGGTAGCAGGACAAATCGCCCATCGACTTGCGGGATGCGGCGGTGTCGGCACTCTCGCCCGCCTCTTGAAGGGCGGCGCCGATGTCAGTGATGGCCTGGAAACCAAAGGCACCGCCGGAGCCCTTCATCTGGTGACCCAGAAACGTCACGGTCTCGAAGTCGACCCGATCCAGGGCGTCCGCCATCGCGATGACGTTCTGCCTGCAGTTCTGCAGATACGCTGGAATCAGGTCTGCGAATTTAGGCTTCGTGCGCACAAGGATCGTGTCGTTCGGGAGCCTTTCCTCTCCTGATGACGGAGGCGCGACGATGCAGTGCTCCTTGATGGCTTGCAGCAGGACCTCCTGTTTGATTGGTTTCGACAGATACGCCGTACACCCCGCCGCCAGACACATTTCTCGATCGCCCTTCAAGGCAGAGGCCGTAAGCGCGATGATCGGTGTGGGCTGCTGGGCGTTCGCCCGCTCCCACGCTCGAATCGTCCGCGTCGCGGTCAAGCCGTCCATGACCGGCATCTGGCGGTCCATCAGGACGAGGTCGTATTGCCCCGATGTAAATTTCTCGCAGGCGATGGCTCCAGTCTCGGCGATGTCGACCCGATACGGCGTGTCCTCCAGATAGGCCATCGTGATCGTACAGTTGTCAGGCGAGTCCTCCGCCAGAAGAATACGAAGCGCCGGTAGCGGCGGCTCGGGACCGGCACCGACCGGCACGGCCGCCTGCCGCCTGGCGCCGGCCCAGATCTCCAGCGGCACGGCGAAGGAAAACACACTGCCTTCCCCGACATCGCTTTCGGCCCAGATGCGTCCACCCATCAGCTCCACCAGGCGTTTCGAAATCGTCAGCCCCAGCCCCGAGCCCCCGAACCTGCGCGTGGTGGATGAGTCGGCCTGGGTGAATCGCTCAAACACCCGGTCCAGTTTCTCGCCCTGAATGCCGATGCCGGTGTCCGAGACCTCGAAACGCAATGCGGTCGGAACGGAGGAGTCCGCATCCAATGTGATTCGCAGGGCCACCTTGCCGGATTCCGTGAACTTGATCGCGTTGCCAAGCAAATTGAGCAACACCTGCCGCAGCCGGGTCGGGTCGCCGACCAGGTCGATGGGCACGTTCGGCGCGATCTCGCACGCCAGTGTCAGGCCTTTTTCATGAGCCCGGAGTGACACCATCTCCGTTACTTTCTCCAGCAGTTCGCCCAACGAGAACCCGGTGTGTTCCAGCTCGAGCTGCGAGGCTTCGACCTTGGAGAGATCGAGGATGTCGTTGATGAGATTCAGCAGATTGTCGCCGGCACGGCGAAAAATCTGCACATACTTGTCTTGCTCTGGGGAAAGGGTGGTCTTCGCGAGCAGGTCCGCGATACCCATGATCGCATTCATGGGCGTTCGGATCTCATGACTCATGCTCGCCAGAAAATCTGACTTGGTCCTGCTCGCGCTCTCGGCCACGGCCATGGCCTGCTTCAACTCCATCTCGACCCGCTTGCTCTCCGTGACGTCGCGTGCCGCGGCGAAGACGCCCTGCAGCGTGCGGTCCCGGTCGTAAAAGGTGGTCGCGTTGTAGGACACCACCGTTTTCGTCCCGTCGCGGGCGCGCGCCGTCAGCTCGTAGTCGGTGACCTTCTTCTCGCTCAGAACGAGCCTGATCGCCGCTTCGGCCCGCTCGGGATCGGTGAAATAGGCCTTGAACGGCGCGCCGATCAGCTCGTCACGCGTGCAGCCGGTCAGCGCCTCCATCTGCTTGTTGACGTCGGTGATGATGCCCGAGGGGTCGGTGGTCATCAGCGCGTCGATGTTGGATTCGATCAACGAGCGGGTATAAAAGTGCTGGTCGCGCAGGCGCTGATCGAGCTTTTGTTGCTCGGCTTCGACCTGCTTGCGCGCCGTATTGTCGGTGCCGATCAGAAGATAGCCGATGATGGTCGCCTGCGCGTCGCGCAGCGCCGTCACCGACACCACGGCCGGGAACCGGCTGCCATCCTTGCGGATGTAGGTCAGCTCGTAGATGTCCTCGATGCCGCGCGCTGCCTTGAAGACCAGGGCCTCGAAGCCCGGCGTGATCTGGGTCCCAAGCTCGACGCTGAGCGCTTTGGCGCGTGCGACCACTTCCTGCGGATCTGAAATATCGGCCGGCGTGATCTTGTTCATCACCTCGGCAGCCGTGTAGCCCAGCATGCGCTCGGCGCCGACGTTGAAAATCTGGATGACGCCCCTGGCGTCGGTGGCGATGCTGGAGAAGTTGGCGCTGTTGAAGATCGCGCTCTGCAGAGCGCCCGCTTTGAGCAGTGCCTCTTCTGCCTGTTTGCGCGCGGTGTTGTCGGTACCAATCAGCAGATAGCCGATGATGACCTCTTGGGCGTCGCGCAGCGCCGTCACCGACACCACGGCGGGGAACCGGCTGCCATCCTTGCGGATATAGGTCAGCTCGTAGATGTCCTCGATGCCGCGCGAGGCCTTGAAGGCGAGCGCCTCGAAGCCAGGCGTGATAGGGGTTCCGAGTTCGATGCTCAATGCTTCGGCGCGCGCCACCACTTCCTGCGGATCGGAGATATCGGCCGGCGTGATCTTGTTCATCACTTCGGCGGCCGTGTAGCCCAGCATGCGCTCGGCGCCGACGTTGAAGAGCTGGATGACGCCCTTGGCGTCGGTGGCAATACTCGAAAAGTTGGCGCTGTTGAAAATCGCGCTCTGCAGGGCCCCTTCCTTGAGCAGGGCTTCTTCCGCCTGTTTGCGCGAGGTGATGTCGTAAAAGCAACTGATTGCCGCCGTGACTTCTCCGAGCTTGTTCTTCACTGGACGAATGTTGACGACGACGGTGACCCGCGACCCGTCAGGCCGCTCGATGAGTACTTCCGTGTCGCGCACCTCGGATGTTTTGCCACCCACCACATCGGCCATGGGGCACTGCTCGTGCGGCATAGAACTGCCATCCGAACGGAACGACCTGAATGAGCCGCAGAATCGGCCGTCGGTGTCTCCTGTCGCTGGTTCGCGGCCCCATAATTCCGCAGCCTGGCGATTGAATTGCTGAATCACACCCGAGGCATCACAGGAATAGACGGCTGTGGGGCACAGGTCGAACAAGGTCCGATAGCGCTCGTCGTTCTCCTGCAGAACGTTCGTCGTCACGCCAGGCATGGTCGTTGTTCCTCATGAATTGCTCGACTCACAGTTACGCTGCGAGCATGCCTTCAATGGAGCTCTGAAGCTGATGATCCACGTACGGCTTGGGAAGGAAATGTGCGCCTTCGACAAACAGAGCTTTTGCGTTGTCGGTCAGGGAATTGCCTGTCGCGTAGAGCACACGCAATCTCGGCCTAAGCTTGATTGCCGCGTGGGCAAGTTCGAAGCCGCCAAGCGTCGCTGCCTTTAAGCGGATATCGGTAAAGAGCGCATCGAGATGCTGGGGAGAACGTACGAAGGAAAGCGCCTCGTCTACATCGCCGGCTGAAAAGGTTTGGTGCCCCAAGTCTTGGATCAGCCCCTCCGCCAACATGCGGAGAAGTGCTTCGTCTTCAACGACGAGGATCACGGCCATTGCAATTTTCCGCCTCTATCTGGGCAGCGGACATAACTCGCACTGTCCTGCTGGTCTCGCGAGCCGCTCTTGCGGTCTGTCAGCGCCTAGTCAGCTGCCATCGATCCTCAAGACAAGGTATAACCTTGGTCATGCCGACTCCGCCGTAGCAACAGCTGATGCGCCCTTGGTTTTGTCGAGTGCATATAAATTCGTACAGAGGGAACTTTTCAGGTTCGGAGGCGTTCCTTCGCTGCCCGGCATTATCTGTGTGTGCCGAAAAGCGTGTCCGCATCGACCAGCTGACGAAGTGACCTCTTTGAGGTGCTGCCTGCTGTCTGCCCGCGCCGACGTGGTGATCGACCGAGCGGCTGTGTTGTTTGGACGGGCGGCTGCGGTCTTCCTGCCGTGACCGGGGCGGTGTCTTGAGGCCGACCCCCATGGAGCCTGTGCGCCACGGTGGGCAGAGAATCGGCCTGGCGGAGGACAACCCGTTGAGGCTCCATGGTCAGAGCAACCCCAGGCTCCTGAAGCTCGCATGGCCCTTGCGGTCGATCGCCAGCTGATCGCGGATCGTGATGCCCAGTGCCTCGGACGCCGCCTTGATCTCGCGCGTCATCTCGATGTCGCCGGGGTTTGGGGGAGGAGATCACCGATGGGTGATTGTCCATCGCCCCCATCGAGTGAGAATGCGACAGCCATTGCGGCATGGCGGAGACCAACGATCTTTACTTTTCATTTTCGCATTTTGCCCCTGACAGGATTCGATCCTTGAACTGCTTCACAGCTGCGCGTCGGAAGGTCTTTGGGGTGCCCAGGAGGTAGCAGGTAAATTTTCTCGGCCAGCTTATGTCCAGGGGTGTGGTCAACCGGCCGGCTTCGATCTCGGAATTGGTGTACACCGTCAAGACGAGCGCCAGACCTTGGCCCGCAACGGCCGCGCGCACCAGCAGATGATCATCGGCGTAAGCCAGGCCGGTATCGCTACCAGTTCCGGTGCCATGAGCCAGTGGCTTGCGAGACCATCCCACCGGCCGAGGCCGTGGCGAATGACGAGAACCTTGCCGCGCTCATCGACCTCTCCGGGCAGTGGATCGACCACATTCAAGGCCAT
>CANIEC010000091.1 GCA_947466085.1 Rhodospirillales bacterium | reverse complement strand
GCCCATCACCCCGGGCAGCAGCCGAACACAGCAATCCATCATCGCCATGGCCGCGATCTCGCCGCCCGAAAGCACGAAATCGCCGACCGATATCTCCTCCAGCGCCTGGGCCTCGATGACCCTCTCGTCGACGCCCTCGAACCGCCCGCACACCAGCAACACGCCCGGCCCCGCCGCCAGCTCCCGCCCGCGCGCCTGACTGAACGGCGCGCCGCGCGGCGAGAGCAGGACCTTCGGTACTCCCGGTACGGCAACCGCCTCGATCGCCGCCGACAGCACGTCGGGCTTCAACACCATGCCGGCGCCGCCCCCGAAGGGAGCGTCGTCCACCGTGCGATGCCGGTCTCCGGCGAACCGCCGGATGTCGACAGCCTCGAGCGACCACACGCCTTCCTTGAGCGCCCGGCCGGCCAGGCTCTCGCCCAGCGGGCCCGGAAACATCTCCGGGAAGAGCGTCAGCGCGGTCGCGCGCCACACGTTAGTCCTCCGCCTCCTTCGCCGGCCCACCCGTCAGCAAACCTGCCGGCGGATCGACCGTAACCTTGCCACCCTCGACGTCGACCTCGGGCACCGCCGCATCGGTGAAGGGCAGCATCACCGAATGCCTCGATGCACTGCCTCCCGACACTTCCATCGTCCGGCCGGCGCCGAAATCGTGGAAGGCCATGACCTTCCCCCAATCCCGGCCCTCCCGGTCGAACGCGGCGAGCCCGATCAGGTCGGCCTCGTACCACTCCCGCTCGCCCGTCTCGGGCAGGCGCTCGCGCTCCACATAGAGCCGCAAACCGCGTACTGCCTCGGCCGCCGTGCGATCGGCTACGCCTTCGATCCGGGCCAGGACCGCGCCCTTTACGGAGCTCAGCGCCTCGACCCGGTACTCCTTCGTTCCCTTCTCGTCCGACAGCGCGCCGTAGGAGGCAATCGCCATCGGGTCCTCGGTGAAGCTCCTGATGCGCACCAGGCCGCGGACCCCATGGGGCGCCGCAACGACGCCCAGCAGGACGCGACCCTTGCTCATCGAAGCAGCCACCCGATCAGGTGGCCGCGGCTTCCCCGGCGGCCGGTGCGGCGGCAGCGGCCGCTGCAGCCTCGGCCTTCATGCGCTCCTGCGCCTTGGCGCGCGGCAGGGGCTTCTTGGTCTGGTCGCGGCGCTCGCGCGGCTTCATCAGCTCGGCCTGCGACAGGAACTTCGCGACGCGGTCGGACGGCTGCGCGCCGACCTTCAGCCAGTGCGCGATGCGCTCCTTGTCGAGCGTCAGGCGCTGGGCATGATCGCGCGGCAGAAGCGGATTGTACGTGCCGAGCTTCTCGATGAAGCGGCCGTCGCGCGGGCTGCGCGAGTCGGCCACGACGATGTGGAAGAACGGGCGCTTCTTGGCACCGTGCCGGGTCATGCGGATTGCGATCATTCTCTCAGGTCCTCTCTTCGATATCGGTTCGTGTGATCTGTCTGACTAAATCTGGCTGACTTCTTGAAACCTCAGCGCGGAAACCCCGGCGGACCACCCATGCCGCCGAGGCTGCGCATGAATCCCTTCTCGCCGAGCTTGTTCACCCGCTTCATCATCTTGAGCATGTCGGCATGCTGCTTGAGCAGCTTGTTGACATCCTGCACCTGCACGCCCGACCCCTTGGCGATGCGCTTCTTGCGCGACGCGTGGATCAGGTCGGGGTTGCGGCGTTCCTTCGGCGTCATCGACAGGATGACGGCCTCCTGGCGCTTGAGCTGACCCTCGTCGATCTTGGCCTTGGACATCGCGGCCTTGGCCTGCATGGCGCCCGGCAGCATGCCCATCAGTCCCGACAGGCCGCCCATCTTGCGCAGCTGGCGCAGCTGGTTCAGCAGGTCGTCCATGTCGAACTGGCCCTTGCGGACCTTGGCCGCCAGCTTCTCGGCATCTTCCTTGTCGATCGTCTCGGCGGCGCGCTCGACCAGCGAGACGATGTCGCCCATGCCGAGGATGCGGGACGCGATGCGATCGGGATGGAAGGGCTCCAGCGCGTCGAACTTCTCGCCGACGCCGATCAGCTTGACCGGACGTCCGGTGACCGCCCGCATCGACAGAGCCGCACCGCCGCGCGCGTCGCCGTCGACGCGGGTCAGCACGATGCCGGTGACGGCCAGCCGGTCGTTGAACGCCTTGGCCACGTTCACGGCGTCCTGGCCGGTCATGGCGTCGGCGACGAGCAGCGTTTCCTTCGGCTTGGCGAGGTCGCTGATGTCGGCGACCTCCTTCATCAGCTCTTCGTCGATCGAGAGCCGGCCCGCCGTGTCGAGGATGAGGACGTCGAAGCCCTCGCGCTTGGCCGTCTCGAGGGCGCGCCGGGTGATGGCGAGCGGCATCTCGAGCGGGACGATCGGCAGGGTCGGGACCCCGGTCTGCTCGCCCAGCACCTTGAGCTGGTGCTGCGCGGCCGGGCGGCGCGTGTCGAGCGAGGCCATCATGACCTTGCGACGCGTCGAGAAGCTGCCGCCGAACATCTCGGCGGCCATGCCCTGCGGGCCCTGGCTGAGGCGATAGGCGATCTTGGCCGAGGAGGTGGTCTTGCCCGAACCCTGCAGGCCGACCATCAGGATGACGACCGGCGGGATGGCGCCCAGGTCGAGATCGGCGACGGTGCCGCCCAGCATCTCGACCAGGTGGTCGTTGACGATCTTGATGACCATCTGGCCCGGCGTGACCGAGCGGATGACGTCGGCGCCGATCGCCTTCGGGCGCACCTCGTCGATGAACTGGCGGACGACGGGCAGGGCCACGTCCGCCTCGAGCAGCGCGGTGCGGACCTCGCGCAGGGCCGCGTCGACATCGGCCTCGGAAAGCGCGCCGCGCCCCCTCAGCTTGTCGAATACGTCACCCAGACGCTTGCTAAGACCCTCGAACATCGTGCTCCCGTTCGCTCAAAGACGTATCGCGCCGATGCGCGAACCTTCGCGGATCAGCGGAGCTCCCCGAAGGGGGAACCTAGTAAATCGGCACGACCGATTGAGCCGGCGGGGTATAAAGCCTGCCGCGTCAGGAGTCAAAACGCTTGGACGAGCCGGCTAACCCCTTGATCGATAACACTTCCCGACGCCTTCCGGGCTGGTCCATGCTGGCCTTCCTGGTCGTCGGGCCGCTGATCGGGCTGGTCGCTTTCTGGCTTTTGCCCGAGCGAACCAACCTGTCGGTGCTGGCCACCTTCTTCGGCACCTGCCTGCTGGCCCTCTTCATCGCCGTCCTGCCGCTGGGCCGGGACGCGCCGGCCGCCCTGGGTTTGCGACCCGTCGGCTGGCGCCCGATCGTCCTGGCGGTGCTCGGCACCACGGTCCTGTCCTTCGTCGTCAGCCAGCTCGGGCCACAGCCCGAAGGGGTGCGGGAGGTCACGCAGGGCCTCCGGGGATTACAGGCGCTCCTGACCCTGGCCGTCCTGGGCCTGCTGGCCCCGGTCGCGGAAGAACTGGTCTTTCGCGGCCTGCTCTATGGCTGGCTGGCGGGTCGCTGGAGCAATCTCGTCGCCTTCATCCTCAGCTCGCTCGCCTTTGCCGCCGCCCATACGGAGCCCCTGCACATTCTCATGGTGCTCCCGCTGGGCTTCTGGTTCGGCTGGCTGCGCTGGCGCACCGGCTCGCTGGTCCCGACGATCGTGGCGCACATCATCAACAACACGATCGCGGTGTCGGCCGCGACGTTCCTCAGTCCCTGATCGGGAAGGTCAGGACGCGAGCTTGCGCTCGACGAAGTCGAGCCGGTCCTGGCCCCAGAAGATCTCGCCGTCGATGACGAAGGACGGCGCCCCGAACACGCCCTGCGAAATGGCGTGCTTGGTGTAGGCCTCGCGCTTCTCGGCGATGCCCGGCGCTTCGCTGGCCTTCAGGACGGCGGCGCCGTCGAGGCCGCATCCGGCGATGATCGCCTCGAGCGTCGCCAGGTCGCCGGTGTTCTTCTCCTCGGCCCACAGGCCGGTCAGCACCGCGTGCGCGACCTTGATCGCGTCCGCCATGCGGCCCTCCTCGCGCAGGGCGATCACGCACTTGGCGGCCGGCACCTCGTTGGCGGGAAAGAACTTGGGCTCGAGGGTCGTCTTCACGCCGAGATGATCGCGCCAGCGCTTCAGCTCCATCATGCGATAGGCCTGACGCTGCGGCGCGCGCTTGGGCAGGGGCAGGCCGCCCGAGACGGCGAAGACCGAGCCGAAATCGACCGGCCAGATCGTGACCGTCGCGCCGTGCTTCTTAACCATGGCGTCGAAGCGCGCGGACCCGAGATAGGTCCACGGCGAATTCAGCGAAACGTAGTAGTCGACGTGCTTGCCCATGAGTTCCCCCGGAAAGGCGTTCGTTGGCGCGGACTGTGGCGCAAAGCCTGTCGATACGCCATCTTCGCGAGGTGAGCAGAAACCCCGATTCCGATCGAGCCATCGCGATCACCGGCGGCGATGCCGCCTATTTCGACCTGATGCGCGACTGCATCGAGTCCCTGCAGGCGACCGGGCAGGGCCGGGCGCTGGCGCTGGGTGTCCTCGATTGCGGACTGACGGAGGAGCAGCGCGACTGGTGCCGCGAGCGCGGCGCCACCTTGGTGGTTCCGCAATGGGACTTCGATTTCCCCGGCCGTGAGTCGCTGAAGGACGGCTACAAGGCGCTGACGGCGCGGCCGTTCCTGCCGCGATATTTTCCGGGCTACGACCTCTATCTCTGGATCGACGGCGACTGCTGGGTGCAGCAGGGCGATGCGCTGGCCTTGTTCCTCGCGGCCGCGCGCACGGGCGCGCTGGCCGTGGCGCCCGAGATTCACCGCTCGATGCGCCACTATCGCCATGCCTGGAAGGAATTCTCCACGATCAACGGCGCGGCCTTCGAAGCCTGCTTCGACCGGGAAACGGCCGAGCGGCTGATCCGCTACCCGCTGATCAACGCCGGGATCTTCGCCCTCGCGGCCGATGCGCCGCACTGGCAGGGCTGGGCGAAGCTGCTGGGCGAGGCGCTGCAGCGCTCGACCAACATGACCGACCAGGTCGCGCTCAACGTGCTGGTCTACGACCGCGGCTACGCCTGCGAGCCGCTGCCCAGCCGCTGCAACTGGCCGGTCCATCACGCCACGCCGGCCTGGGACGCCGGGCGCGGCCTGTTCGTCGAGCCGGCCATGCCCTACGAGGCGCTCGGCATCCTGCATCTCACGATCTATACCAAGCGCTTTGCGACGCTCGACGTGCGCGAGATCGGCGGGGCGCACCCCGGGCAGGTCCGGGCGCGCTCGTTGCGCTGGCCCGGCCGAACCGCCATATAGCGCCGCATGGCCGGAACGCCTTTCCTCAAGATGCACGGGCTGGGCAACGACTTCGTCGTGCTCGACGCGCGCGGGCATGCGCTCGATCTCACCGTGCCGCGCCGGCGCGCCATTGCCGACCGTCGGCTGGGCGTCGGCTGCGACCAGCTCATCGTGCTGGAGCCGCCGACCGAATCCGACGCCGACGTCTTCATGCGCATCTACAATCCCGACGGGTCGGAGGCGCAGGCCTGCGGCAACGCCACGCGCTGCGTCGCCTCGGTGGTGATGGACGAGCGCAAGTCGGACGATGTGACGATCCAGACGGTCGCCGGCCTGCTCGAATCGCAGAAGGTCGGTCGTGGCGCCAACGGCCTGCCGGTGATCTCCGTCGACATGGGGCTGGTGCGCATGGACTGGCGCGAGATTCCGGTCGCGACCGCCTGCGACACCAGGCACATGCCGGTCGGACTGGGACCGCTGCAGGACCCGGTCGGCACCAATGTCGGCAATCCGCACGCGACCTTCTTCGTCGACGACCTTACCGCGATCCCGATCACGGAGCTGGGCCCGAAGCTCGAGCACGATCCGTTCTTTCCCGAGCGTGTGAATGTCGGCGTGGCGCAGATCATCGGCGAGAACAAGCTCAGGCTCAGCGTCTGGGAGCGCGGCGCGGGCCTCACGCTCGCCTGTGGCTCGGGCGCCTGCGCGGCCGGTGTCGCCGCCGCGCGGCGCGGCCTCACGGGCCGCAAGGTCGACGTCGTCGTCGAGCACGGCACGCTCACCATCGAGTGGCTGCGCGACGACCATGTGTCGATGACCGGCGGCATCGCGCTCGCCTACAGGGGCGAACTCGACCGCTCCCTGCTTTCCTGAGGTGCCGCGGTGAGCGAGACGGAACCCGAGAAGAAGGGCTGGTTCGCGCGGTTGCGCTCCAAGGTGGCACCGACCGTCGAGCCGCCGAAGCCGGCCGAACCTGAGGTCGCGCAACCTGAACCGGTAGAGCCGGCCGTTGCGACCGAGCCCGAGTTGCCGGCCGCTCCGCCACCGATCGAAGCGGTGCCGGTACCCGAGCCGGTCCTCGTCGAAGTGGTGGCCGAGAAGGAACCCGAGCCCGAGAAGCCCGAGCTCGAGAAGAAAGGCTGGCTGTCGCGCCTGCGCGAGGGACTCTCGAAGTCGACCAGGAAGGTCGCCGAGAGCATCACCAGCCTCTTCACCAAGAAGAAGCTCGACCAGCAGACGCTCGATGATCTCGAGGATGTGCTGATCCAGGCCGATCTCGGCGTCACCGTCGCCGGCAGGCTCGTGGCCAAGCTGAGCAAGGAACGCTTCGGCAAGGAAGTCACCGACGAGGAAGTGCGCGCGGCCTTCGCCGACGACATCGCCGAGATCCTGCAGCCGGTCGCCGTGCCCCTCACCATCGACGCTTCGCGCAAGCCGCATGTCGTGCTGGTGGTCGGCGTGAACGGCAGCGGCAAGACCACGACCATCGCCAAGCTGGCCGGCCTCTACAAGGGCGAGGGCCGCTCAGTGATGCTGGCCGCGGGCGACACGTTCCGTGCCGCCGCCGTCGAACAGCTCAAGGTCTGGGGCGACCGTGCCGGCGTTCCGGTCGTGTCGAAGCAGACCGGGGCCGACGCCGCGGGCCTCGCCTATGAGGCGCTGGAGCAGGCACGCGCGGAGAAGACCGACGTGCTGCTGATCGACACCGCCGGCCGCCTGCACAACAAGACGAACCTGATGGAAGAGCTCGCGAAGATCGTGCGCGTCATCCGCAAGCTTGATCCCGAGGCGCCGCATTCCTGCCTGCTGGTGCTCGACGCGACCACCGGCCAGAACGCCCACGCCCAGGTCGAGACCTTCAAGACGATGTCGCCGGTCGATGCGCTGGTCGTCACCAAGCTCGACGGCAGCGCCAAGGGCGGCGTGCTGGTGGCGCTGGCCGAGAAGTTCAAGCTGCCGGTCGTGGCCATCGGTGTCGGCGAAGGCATCGACGATCTTCAGCCGTTCGAGGCTCGCGCCTTCGCGCGCGGTTTGATGGGATTGCCGGCATGAGCGAGAAGAGCGGCGACGACAACGGCATGCGCCGGCTTTACGCCACGGCGCTGGAACTCGGGCCGCTGGTCCTGTTCTTCGTCGCCAACGGGCGCTGGGGCATCTATTGGGGCACCGGCCTCTTCATCGTCGCGACCGCGATCGCGCTGCCCTGCTATCGCTGGCTGGAGAAGCGCTGGCCGGTCATGCCGCTGGTCGGCGGTTTCTTCGTGCTGGTGTTCGGCGGCCTCACCATCTGGCTGCAGGACGACACCTTCATCAAGCTGAAGCCGACGATCGTGAACTGCCTGTTCGCCGTCATCCTGGGCGGCGGCCTCGTGCTGTTCAAGAAGCCGCTGCTGAAGCCGCTGTTCGGCGCCGCCTTCAGGCTGACCGACGAAGGCTGGTACCAGCTCACGATGCGCTGGACGATGTTTTTCTTCGTGCTGGCGATCGTCAACGAAGTGATGTGGCGCAACTTCCCGACCGACACGTGGATCGCCAGCAAGATGTTCCTCAGCTTCCCGCTGACGATGGTCTTCGCCTTCCTGCAGATCCCGCTGCTCAAGAAGTATTGGGACGGCGACGACAATCCTTTCGCACGCGGCAGCTGAGGCCTAAGCGCCGGCCGGGTTTGAGACGGCATTCGCCGAATACGGTGTTCGCTTACTTGAGTCACTAAGCTTGGTTGCTGAATTTGAGCTAATTTTTTGCCCAACATGCAGGAACTCCCCCTTTGTGAGGGGGCGAGGGTGAAAGATCGGGCGAGGTCTCCCCTCGGGGAGGGGGATCGGGCGCTTGGTTTTGCGGGGAGCAGGGTAAAGACCGCGACGGGGTTAATGGGGCAGACCTGATTGTGCAAGCCGGTGCTTAGTCCGGTGTTCACAGGAGGGTATTGGAATGCGCAAGGCTAGCTCTGGCTCCGGCCGGTCGGTAGACCGGACCGCTATTCGCCGTTCCGTCAGGAAGGTGGATCCCCGGATCAATGTCGCGATGATCGTCGGCATTGTGTCCGGTTTGATGTCGGTTGCGGCGATGGCCGTGCCGATCTTCCTCGCTGCCGTGCAGAAGTCGTACGGTCAGTACAACGGCCTGCTGCAGGCGTTCGCCCATGGCGATACCCTGGCGCAGGTCAACGTCGGGCTGGCGGTGGTGGCGACCCACCTCTGCGCCTTCTCGATCATCGCCATGGTCCGCTGGCACACCGAGGGGACAAAGCTCGCGAAGATGCAGAACGACATGCAGTCGATCACCGAGACGCTCGGCCGGCAGAAGCAGCAGATCGACCGGCACGTCACAACGATCAGCACCAGCATCAAGGCGCTGGCCCAGAGCGTCTCCGACCAGACCCGGTCGGCGCTGCTCGATGACACGCCGTATCTGTGGCACCTGACCAGCCTGACCTCTGTCGCGGGCAGGCTGACGAAGGACGTCGAGGAGAAGAGGTTCCTCGACGGCAGCACTGTCCTGTCGACGACGTCGCGCCTCGACACCGGCATGTACTCGCGCCTTAAGAGCACCTCGTCGCTCAGCAAGTGGACTCTCAACGTCTACGACGATGACGACGAGGAGACGATTCGCATCCTGCGCCGGCACGTGTTCATGCTTGAGCGCTTCTCCGAGATCGCCCGGGAGCGGGGCGACACGCTGGACTGGTCGAAGCTCGAGCTGGTGCTGCACGATAAGCCGCTGCCGCCGCAGGCCTTCTTCGTCTGCTCCCGCCTCGATACGGTGTTCGGCCAGCGCGACCTGTGCCTGCAGTATGCCCGGGTCGGCACAGGCATGGACGCTGGGTCGGACATCAGCAACAACTACGTCCTCGAGCTCCACGACAAGGACATCGTCGCGTATATGCGCCGCGAGGCCGAGCGCGAGACCCGCTCGGGGCGGAAGGTTACGCCGCAGCAGCTGCGTGAAGTGTACGACGCCCGCCTGGCACGCCGCCGCTCTCCGGCGTCGGAGCCGGACGCGCCTGCCTCATGGACCACGGTGGCGGTCGACGACCATTTCTCGCTGCGTCGCAACTAAACTCAGCAGAAGGGCGCCGGGTAACCGGCGCCCTTCTGGATCACGTAGTCTTGCCTTGGGAACGACTTCCGGTTCAGCAGCACGGGAATGACCCTAAACGCCCTCGGGCTTGCGCGGCGGCCACATGCGGGCGAGGTCGCCGGTGGGGTTGGAGTAGGTCGAGAAGTCGGTCTTGTCGCGCGATTCGTGGAAGTGCGCGAGCGCCCAGACCACCGTCGGGAAGGCGAGCTGGTCCCACGGGATGTCGGCCCAGTCGACCAGCGCCACTTCCTCGCTTTCGACGCCACAGGCGATGTCGGCCGTGACCAGCCGGGCGCGGTACATGATCTGCACCTGGCCGATGCGCGCCACGCTGTACATGGCGAGCAGCCGGTCGATCTCGATGGTGGCGCAGGCCTCTTCCAGCGCTTCGCGCTTTGCGGCCTGCTCGGTCGTCTCACCCAGTTCCATATAGCCGGCCGGCAGCGTCCAGAAGCCCTTGCGCGGTTCGATGGCGCGCTTGGCCAGCAGGATCTTGTCCTGCCAAGTACAAACGGCGCCCGCGACGACCTTGGGGTTCTGGTAGTGGATGAACTCGCAGCGGCCGCAGACGAGCCTCTCGCGATTGTCGCCGTCGGGGACCCGCTTCTCGAAATGCTCGGGCGGATCCCACGGCAGGCGCGGGCGATCGGGGGGTGTCGGGAGGGCGCTCATGCGTCGACGCTACGCCGCCCGTATCAGCGCTGCAACGCCGGGCAGGGTCTTGCCTTCCATCCATTCGAGGAAGGCGCCGCCCGCCGTCGAGACATAGGAGAATTTCTCCTCGACCCCGGCCGCGGCGAGGGCCGCCACCGTGTCGCCGCCGCCGGCCACCGACAGGAGCTTGCCCATGCCGGTCAGCCGGGCGACTTCCCGGGCAATCGCCACCGTTCCGGTGTCGAACGGCTTGATCTCGAAGGCGCCGAGCGGACCGTTCCACACCACGGTCGAGCAGTCGGCCAGCTCCTTCTGGTAGAGCGCGATCGTCTTGGGGCCGACATCGAGGATCATCTTGTCGTCGGGGCAGGCATCCGCGTCGACCACGACATGCGGGGCGCCGGCCTTGAACTCGTCCGCCGCCATGACGTCCACCGGCAGCAGCACCTTGCACTTGGCGGCCTTCGCCTTCTCCAGGATCTCGAGCGCCATCGGGGCGAGATCCTTCTCGCACAGCGACTTGCCGACATGGATCCCTTGCGCGTGCATGAACGTATTCGCCATGCCGCCGCCGATGATCAGCTTGTCGACCTTGCCCACCAGATGGCCGAGCAGCTCGAGCTTGGTCGAGACCTTGGCGCCGCCGACGATAGCGCAGACCGGGCGCTTCGGATTGCCCAGCGCCTTGTCGAGCGCCTCGAGCTCCTCCTGCATCAGGCGGCCCGCGACCGCCGGCAGGCGATTGGCGAGGCCTTCGGTCGAGGCATGGGCGCGGTGCGCGGTCGAGAAGGCGTCGTTCACATAGACGTCGCCCAGCCGTGAGAGCTGGTCGATGAAACCGGCGTCGTTCTTCTCCTCCTCCTTGTGGAAGCGGAGGTTTTCCAGCAGCAGCACGTCGCCCGGCTTCATGTTGCGCACGGCGGCTTCCGCCAGCGGGCCGATGCAGTCCTCGGCGAAGGCGACCGGCTTGCCGAGCACCTTTTCCAGCGGCTCGACCAGCGGACGCAGCGTCATCTCCGGCACGCGCTTGCCGTCGGGCCGGCCGAAATGGCTGAGCACGATCACCTTCGCCCCCTTGGCGGCCAGCTCCTTGATCGAGGGCGCCGCGCGCTCGATGCGCGTGGCATCGGTCACCTTGCCGTTCTTCATCGGCACGTTGAGGTCGACGCGCACCAGCACGCGCTTGCCCGACATGTCCACGGAATCGATCGTCTTGAAGGTGGTTTGCGGCATGATCTCTCTCTTGTCTGTCGGACGGGCGTCTAGCGTTTCCGAATCACGAATACCAGTACCTCGCCCTCGCGCGTGGCGGAGACCAGCTCGTGTCCGGTCTGCCGGCAGAAGGCCGGGAAGTCCGCCTCGGCGGCGGGATCGGTCGCGCGCACGGTGAGCAAACCGCCAATGGCAAGCTCGCGCAGCTTGCGGTTCGCGCGCAGCACGGGGAGGGGGCACAGCAGCCCGGTGGCGTCGTAGTCCAGCGTTTCGGTCATCGTGGTTTGTAGTACTGCATGGCTTCGGGCAGCCAGCGCCTGATATCTGCAATGCGCGTGCTGTCGGCAGGATGCGTGCTGAGCCATTCCGCCTGCCGCTTGCCGGAACTGGCGGCGCGCATCCGCTCCCACAGGCCGACCGCCTCGCGCGGGTCGTAGCCCGCCATCGCCATCAGCACGAGGCCGATCCGGTCGGCTTCGGATTCCTGGGCGCGCGACATCGGCAGGATGTAGCCCACGGTCGCGCCGGCGCCGACCGCGGCCATCATCGCCGGCAGATAGGTGCGGCTGCGGCCGCTCACCGTCGCCGACAGGGCCACCGCCGCGGCGGCGGTGCCGACAGAGGCCACCATCTGGTCGCTCATGCGCTCGGCGCCGTGGCGCGCCAGGGCATGCGCCACCTCGTGGGCGATCACGACGGCCAGGCCGGCCTCGCTCCTGGTGATCGGCAGCAGGCCCGTGTAGACCACGATCTTGCCGCCCGGCAGGCAGAAGGCATTCGGCTCGTTCTTCTCGACGGTCTTGAATTCCCAGCGAAAGTGCGGCGCGCGCCAAAGTTCCTGCGGTGGGCGCTCGGCGGCATTGGCGATGCGCCGGCCGACCTTCTCGACCAGCGCGTTGGTCTGGGCGTCGCGCGACAGCGGTTCCTTGTTCAGCACCTCGCGATAGGCCTGCAGGCCCATTTCGCGTTCCTCGTTCTCGCTCACCAGCATCATCTGCGAGCGGCCGGAGACCGGCGCCGTCTCGCAGGCAGCGAGCAGGGACGCGAGGCCGCACGCGACCAGCAGGGAGCGCAGGATGGGGTGCATGGGCCGAAGTCTAGGGGCCGGTTCGCACGCGGTCGAGGAGTGCGTCAGTCGGCGAAGAAGCCCGGTCCGCCGCGACGCTTCAGTTCTTCGCCGGCATCGCGGCCGAGGGCGGCGGCCTCGGCGATCGAGCCGCGCCGTTCCGTTGCGATCACTTCCGATCCGTCGGGCCGGGCGATCAGGCCGCGCAGGTGAACCTCGCCGCCCGTCAGGATCGCATGTCCCGCGATCGGGGTGCGGCAGGATCCGTCGAGCACGACCAGCATCGCATGCTCGGCGCGCACGCAGACGGCGGTGGGCTCGTGATCGATCGCAGCGAGCCAGCCGCGCGTCTGCGCGTCGTTCTCTCGCGCCTCGATGCAGACCGCGCCCTGGCCGACGGCGGGCAGCATCTCGGCTTCCGGGATGGCCGTGCCGACACCGGTCCTGCCCAGCCGCTTCAGCCCGGCCAGCGCCAGGATCGTCGCCTGCACGGTGCCGTCGGCGCGCCGTGCGAGGCGGGTGTCGACATTGCCGCGCAGCGTGACGATCCGCAGGTCGGGCCGGCGATGCAGCAGCAGCGCCTTGCGACGCAGCGCCGACGTGCCGACGATGGCGCCCTGCGGCAATTCGTCGATGCGGGCGAGCTCGCCCGCGATCAGCACGTCGCGCGCGTCTTCGCGCGGCAGGAAGGCCGCAATCGCCAGGCCGGGCGGCTGCGCCGTCGGCATGTCCTTCATGCTGTGGACGGCGGCGTCGATGCGACCCTGCAGCAGGGCTTCCTCGATCTCCTTGACGAACAGCCCCTTGCCGCCGGCTTCGGAGAGCGGCCGGTCCTGGATCACGTCGCCCGTGGTCCGGATGGCCACGATCTCGATGGCGCCGGGGCCGGCGAGTGCAGGGACGGCCTTGGCGAGCGCATCGCGCACCAGGCCGGTCTGGGTGAGGGCGAGAGGGCTGCCGCGGGTGCCGAGCCGGAGGAGGGGGGCCGTCATGCGCGCTGCTCTAGCGTAGCTCGCTTCGTCACGCCAGAAGCTGTGGTGCCGACAGGTCGCGGCCGCGGGCAGTTGCGGGGGCCGAGGCAGGCAGGCAAGAAGACGGCGAACAGAGCGCGAGCATGAGCCAGGATCTCGAAATCGTACCGTTGTTCGCCACGCCGCTCGTCGTCCACGACGTGCCGGACGCGGCCGCGTTGAATGCCGACCTGCGACGGGTCATCGAGGAACGCGAGAAGTCCCACCCCGGCACACAGGCTTCCAACGAAGGCGGCTGGCAGTCGACCTGGGACATGGAGCGCTGGGGCGGCGTGCCGGCGCTGAAGCTGCTGGCCATCGCCCGCAACACCGCCAATCGCGTGACAATCGACCGCTCGGGCAACGCCGGCGGCCCCCATCCCGGCGTTTTCGCCGTGACGTGGCGCGCCAACATGTGGGCCAACGTCAATCGCAGCGGTCACGGCAACCTGCCCCACACGCATCCGGGCGCCTTCTGGTCGGGCGTCTACTACGTCGACGATGGCGGCATCCCGGCCGATCCCTCGCTGGGCGGCGCGCTGGAATTCCTCGATCCGCGTGGCGCGGCCCCGGTGATGTACGCGCCGCATCTCGGCTTCGCGATGAAGGGCGGCCTGTCGGGCGGCGCCAACGAGGTTTTGCAGCCGAAGGCCGGCCGGATGGTCCTGTTCCCGTCCTGGCTGCTCCACCAGGTCCGGCACTATCGCGGCACGGCCGAACGCATCTCGATCGCGTTCAATCTGAACCTCTGACTCCTGAATGAAGCGAAAGGTCCCTCACTTCGTTCGGGATGACACCGTTTGTTTGATCGGCGCACTGCGCAAATCCCAGCAAAATTGTCATCCCGAACGCAGTGAGGGACCTTTGCCTCATATGCGATTGCCCTACCGGACGATCCGTCATCTGGCGCCCCACGGCTCGGGCCGCTAGAAGTCCCGCATGCGCGTGCTGGGCATCGAAACGAGCTGCGACGAGACGGCCGTCGCCGTGGTCGAGGGCGCGGCCGGGACCCAGCCGGTCGGCCGGATCCTGTCCAACACGGTCTACAGCCAGCTCACCGAACATCGGCGGTTCGGCGGCGTTGTGCCGGAGATTGCCGCGCGGGCGCATCTCGAGCGGATCGACGGGCTGGTCGCCCAGGCGCTCGACGAAGCGGGCGTCGGGCTGGCCGATCTCGACGCCATCGCCGCGACCGGCGGGCCGGGGCTGATCGGCGGCGTGATGGTCGGCGTCATGACCGCCAAGGCGCTGGCCTTCGCCCACGACAAGCCCTTCATCGCCGTCAATCATCTCGAAGGCCACGCTTTGTCGGTGCGGCTGACCGAGCCGGTTTCGTTTCCCTATCTGCTGCTGCTCGTGTCGGGCGGCCATTGCCAACTCCTTACGGTTCGCGGTCCCGGCGACTTCACGCGGCTGGGCACGACCATCGACGATGCCGCCGGCGAATGCTTCGACAAGACCGCCAAGCTGCTGGGGCTCGGCTTCCCGGGCGGGCCCGCGGTCGAGCGCGCCGCCGAGGGCGGCGACCCGCGCCGGTTCGCGCTGCCGCGTCCGATGTGGCGCAAGCCCGGCTGCGACTTCTCCTTCTCGGGCCTGAAGACCGCCGTGCGCCAGACGGTCGAGAAGCTGCCCGCCGACGATCCGCGCGCCGTCGCCGATCTCTGCGCCTCCTTCCAGCGCACGGTGGGCGACGTGTTCGCGGACCGCTGCGCCAACGCGCTGGTGCTGGCCCCGTCGTCGACGCTCGTGGTGGCCGGCGGCGTCGCGGCCAATGTTTACTTGCGCGGACGGCTCGAAGAGGTCGCGGCGGCGCATGGCGCGAAGCTGGTCGCCCCGCCGGTCCGGCTGTGCACCGACAACGGCGCCATGATCGCCTGGGCGGGCGTCGAACGGCTGCGTCTCGGCCAGGTCGATGCGCTCGATTTCCGTCCCCGGCCGCGCTGGCCGCTCGATCCCGCCGCCGCCAATCGGATGTAGAGTGCCGCCATGAGCCAGGCCCTGCCCGTCTTCGAAACCGTCGCCGCCTTCGCGACCCCGATCCTGATCGCCGATCTTCCCGACGGTCCGCAGCTCAATGCCGCGCTGATCCCGGTCCTGGCCAAGCGCGAGGCCGAGCAACCGAACGAGCCGCACAGCACGCTCGGCGGCTGGCAGTCGAGCTGGGACCTCGACAAATGGGCGGGCGTTCCGGCGATCAAGCTGCTGGCGGTCGCGCGCAACATCGCAAACCGCAGCACCAGCGATCGCGAAGGCAATGCGGTCACGATCGCGTGGAAGGCCAACATCTGGGCCAATATCAACCGCGGCGGTCACGGCAACGAATTCCATTCCCATCCGGGCAGCTACTGGTCGGGCGTCTACTATGTCGACGATGGCGGCATCCCGGCCGATCCGTCGCTGGGCGGCGAACTCGAATTCATGGATCCGCGCGGACCGGCGCCAGCCATGTATGCACCCTATCTCGCCTTCAGCCTGCCGGGCGGCCTGTCGGTCGGCACCAACCAGACGATCTCGCCGCGGGCCGGGCGGCTGGTGATGTTCCCGTCGTGGGTGCTGCACCAGGTCCGGCCCTATCGCGGCACCGCGCAGCGCATCTCCATCGCCTTCAATCTCAGCCTGTGACGGGGATCGCGTGACGGGCATCGCGCATATCGGCGTCGTGGGCGGCGGCGCCTGGGGAACGGCGCTGGCCTGTCTCGGACGCCGGGCCGGTCGCCGGGTGACCCTCTGGTCGCGGGACCGCAGTGTATCGGCCGCGATCGCGCACGATCGTCGCAATGAGATTTACCTGCCGGGGCAATCGCTCGATGCCGGTATCGAGGCGGCAACGGAGCTCGCCCAGCTCGCCGACTGCGATGCGATCCTGCTCGTCTGTCCGGCCCAGGCGTTGCGCGTTGTGGCGCACGACCTGCCCGGCAGCGGTCCCGTCGTGATCTGCGCCAAGGGCATCGAAGCCACGAGCGGTCTGCTGATGCCCGAGGTGCTGGCCGAGGTGCTGCCGGGCCGGGCCATCGCCATGCTCTCGGGCCCCAGCTTTGCGGAGGAGGCGGTGCAGGGCCTGCCGACGGCGGTCAGCATCGCCACCGGCGATGCCGCCCTCGGTCGCGACCTCGCGGCCTCGCTCGCCGCCGGCATGTTCCGACCCTACTGGACCGACGATGTGGTGGGCGTCTCGCTGGGCGGCGCCGTGAAGAACGTGCTGGCCATCGCCGCCGGCATCGTCGAGGGCCGCGGCCTCGGCCATAACGCCGCCGCCGCGCTGATCACGCGTGGCTTCGCCGAGATGGCGCGGCTGGGCCTCGCCATGGGTGCCCATCTCGAAACGCTGACGGGGCTGAGCGGACTCGGCGATCTGGTGCTCACCTGTCAGGGGCCGCTGTCGCGCAACCGCTCGCTCGGCGCTGCGCTCGGCAAGGGCATGTCCTACGACGCCTATATGCAGGGCCGGCGGCAGGTGGTCGAAGGCGCGGCGACGGCGCCGGCGGTTCTCGAACGCGCCGCGAAGCTCGGCATCGAGATGCCGATATGCACCGCCGTCGATGCTATCCTGCATCGCGGCGCGGGACTCGATGATTCGATCCGTGCCCTGTTGGCGCGGCCGCTGCGGCGCGAAGGCAAGTAAGGGCGGGGGAAACGACATGGCTTACTGGCTCATCAAGTCCGAGCCTTCGGTATATTCCTGGGCGCAGTTCGTGAAGGACGGTGAGACCTCCTGGACGGGCGTGCGCAATGCCCAGGCCGCGATCAACCTCAAGGCGATGAAGCCCGGCGACCGCTGCTTCTTCTACCATTCCAACGAGGGCAAGGAGATCGTGGGCATCGCCGAGGTGGTGAAGCCCGCCTATCCCGATCCCACCGACGCGGCGGGCAAGGCCGTCACCGTCGACGTGAAGCCGGTCGCGCCGGTGAAGAACCCGGTGACCCTGGCGGCGATCAAGGCCGATCCCAAGCTCGCGGATTTCGGCCTGGTGCGCCAGTCGCGCCTCTCGGTGGTGCCGGTCTCCGCCGAGCAGTGGAAGATGATCGAGAAGATGGCGAAGTAGTCGCTTCGTCAGCAGCCCCGTCATGATCGACAATACCCGCGGCATCGTGGCGATGCTGGCGTCGGTCGTCGTCTTCATCTTCAACGATGCGCTGATCAAGCTCGCCGCCGAAACCGTGCCGTCGGTCCAGTCGATCGGCGTGCGCGGCCTCTTCGCCACGCTGTGGTGTGCGCTGGCGCTGCTGGCGACGGGCGCCTGGCGCAAGATGGCCTATGCGGTCCATCCCAGGGTCATGCTGCGCGGCGGGCTCGAAGCGGGCGCGGCCATCATCTACCTGATCGCGCTGTTCCAGATCCCCTTCGCGATCGCCACCGCCGTCAACCTCTCGACCCCGCTGATCCTGACGGTGCTCGCCGTCCTCATGCTCAAGGAGGATGTCCGCTGGCGGCGGTGGACCGCGGTGGGCGTGGGCTTCGTGGGCGTGCTGCTGGTGATCCAGCCGCGACCGAGCGACATCAACGGCTGGACCTGGGTGGCGCTCACCGGCACGTTTCTCGGCGCCTTTCGCGACGTCATCGCGCGCCACCTGCCGCCGGCCGTGCCGACGCTCGTCGTCTCCTTCACCACGGCGATCACCGTCGCCCTCGTCGGCTGCGCCTGGGCCCTGGTCGAAGGCTGGCAACCGATCGATGCGCGCGCCCTGGGCTACATCGTGGCGTCGTCGCTGCTGCTCGCGATCGGCTACCAGTTCCTCGTGATCGCACTGCGCTCGGGCGGCGAGATCTCGGTCATGGGATCGTTCCGCTACTCCTCGATCCTGTGGGCGCTCGGCATCGGCTACGTCGTGTGGGGCGAGGTCCCCAACACGCTGGCGCTGGCCGGCATCGCCGTGATCGTGGGCTCAGGCCTCTACATCCTGCACCGCGAGCGGGTGAAGAATTAACGGAGCGATCAACGTTATTATGTCCTCTCCGCCACGAAGTGGGGGAGAGGAAGGGGCCCATTGCGAAGCAATGGGTAGGTGAGGTGGTGCCAGACGAGAATGAGATGCGTCGATAGCGAGAGCGAAGACCCACCTCACCCTCCCCGCTTCGCGGGTCCCCTCCCTCTCCCCCCCGCAAGGCGGGCGGAGAGGGCCAAGAATCTCAAGATCTACCGCGCGACCCAGGCCTCGTAGTCGCGGGCGACCTCTTCGACGGCGGTGTCGTAGAAGCGCTTGCCGTGCTCGGGCGTGGCCTGGTTGGG
>CANIEC010000090.1 GCA_947466085.1 Rhodospirillales bacterium | reverse complement strand
GCATCGGCCTGGGCGCGGGCGTTGGTGCGGGCGTCGGCTCGACGCGCGCCTGGGCGGGCGGTTCGGGCCTGGGCGGTACGACCTGCGGCTCGGTGAGCAGGCTCGGCTGCTCCTTGCTCTCGGGCGGCGGCGGCGGGGCCGGCGGTTCCTTCGATACCTGGTCGGTGGGCGGCGCCTGGGTCGGCCGGTCACCGGTGACCGGCGCCGGCGGGCGCACGCCGGGAATGATCGGCGGCAGCGTCTGCGGGAGCGGAACCTGCTGCTGCTGCTGCTGCGGCGGCGGCTCGGGCGGGGGCGGGTCCGGCGGCTTGGGCTGTTCGAACGAGACGGTGATCGCCTCCTCGACCGGCGGCACCGGCGGCTTCTGCTGCGACAGCCACCACAGCACCGCCACCACGAGCACATGCAGCAGGATCGCCAGCGCGAGTGCGACGGGCGACATGCGATCGGAACGGTAGGAGAAGGCGCTTACGGCGTGGGCCACGGGATGGTTCTACAGCTTCTCGCCTCGATGCCTGGCGTCCTCATCGGGGGAGGGCATACCGGGATTGCCGAAGACCTGGAGGGCGTCCTGCCAATCTAGAGGAAAAGCAAAGGATTCATCCTGCGACTTTCCTTCCTCTATGTGCCGGCAGATATTGGCGTTTCTCTGGCAGAGGGGTCGACCCACATCCACACCCACGTTCGGTCCCGGCCTCCTTGCACGACGATCCGATCGCCCGGCTGCGTCGCCCTGACAGAAGGCAAAGGCTGGAACATCACGGACCAGGATGAGGACGCGCCGGGCCCCGGCCTGTTCTCGTAGGTCCCTTCGGCGTCCATCGTGAGCCTGAACCATTGGACGATGCCGTTTACCGTGCCACCCGTGCTGGTCAGGCTGACGGCGGCCCGATGATCGGTGAACGGACCGCCCGAGCTGAAATCGAAGGAGAAGAGGTCCTCCGGGGCGCTCCGCAGCTCCAGCGCCTCATTGCCCGGCGACAGGGCGAAGCACGCGGAAAAACCGTTCATCAGCGAGAGATCGAAGCCCTGGACCGATCCCGTCTGCCTGAAAGCCAGGTTGCGATAGCAGGCAAGAGCGATGCGCACGGAACCATGCGAGGGAATCACGCGGGTGGCGGGGTGCCCCAGCCGCCCGACCACGTCCTCCATCGTCCCGAGTATGTTTTCACCCAGCAGGTTGTTGGCGACGATCTCGGATACGATGACGTCGGCCGGGCCGGCGAGGTCGCTGCCAATCTCGAGGTCGCGCGAATGCTTGGCCACGATCCGGATGCGGTCGGCATAGCCGTTGCGCTCGGCGATCTGTGTCGCGGCGGCCGCCATGGCGGGATTCAGTTCGCAGCTCACCACCTCGGCTGCGCCCGCCCGGGCCGCCATCAGGGCGAGAAGGCCCGATCCTGCGCCGATGTCGAGGACACGGGAACCCGGGACGATGGCGCGACGCAAGGCGGCGTCGAAGGCCGAGTTGCGCGCCGTATCCGCGAGGATCGCCTGGTGCCAGTCCGGCACGCTGCTTGCCAGGACGAGCAACGCGATCCGCTCGATCTCAGGGTCTTCCGGGGCGAGCCGGCGTGCCTGGGCTGCGAGTTCGGCGGCGCGTTCCTTCTCGCCACCCTCGACCAGGGCCTTCGCCAGCCGCACCATGCTTGCGGGATTGCCCGTGAGATGTGAAGCCGTCTCGGGTGCCGAGAGGCGCTGAAGCAACATCGCGCTGTGCTTCTCGATGGTCGTTCGAGGAGGCATGGTCATCCGATCACCAGTTGCGGCACCTTTCAGCGGAAGAAAATCACGGTGAGCAGAACGAACAGCGGCAGAAGAATGGCGGATGACCAGGCCATGTAGCCGAAGAAGCTCGGCATTCGGATGCCGGCCTCCTCGACCACCGCCTTGACCATGAAGTTGGGCGCATTGCCGATGTAGCTGTTGGCGCCCATGAACACCGCGCCGCAGGAAATCGCCGCCAGGGTGCTGGCAAGGGCCCCCATCAGCACGTCGGGATCGCCGCCGGCCAGGTTGAAGAAGACGAGATAGGTTGGCGCGTTGTCGAGGAAGCTCGACAGGAGGCCGGTCAGCCAGAAATACCAGACGTCGTTGGGCTGGCCGTCGGGGCCCGTCACCAGGGCGACCAGCGGCGCCAGGACGCCGTCCTTGCCGGCCCGGAGGATGGCCAGCGCCGGCGCGATGGTGATGAAGATGCCGGCGAACAGTTTGGCGACTTCGAGCATGGGAGCCCAGCTGAAGCCGTTGTCGAGACGGGACGCCCGCGACGTCAGTCGCAGTGACAGGAAGCAGATCGCCACCAGGATCAGGTCCCGCAGGACGTTCTGCAACTCGAGCGTGACGTGGAAGACCGTGAAGTGGATGCCGGGCTTCCAGGTGCCGCTGGCCAGCACCGCCCCGACGATGACCGCCAGCAGGATGATGTTGACGCCGCCCTCGATCCGCACCGGCGTCTCCGGCGTGGGGTCGTGCTTCGGCGGACCCTCCTTGCGGTACCAGTAGCTGTCGATTGCGTAGAACAGTGCCAGCAGCACGATGGCGCAGACCAGCATTTCGCCGAACAGGTGCGTCGTCGTCCAGAAGAAGCTCACGCCCTTCAGGAAGCCCAGGAACAGCGGCGGATCGCCGAGGGGTGTCAGCGCGCCGCCGATGTTCGACACCAGGAAGATGAAGAACACGAAGACGTGGATCTTGTGCCGGCGACCGTCGTTGGCGCGGATCATGGGCCGGATCAGCAGCATCGACGCCCCGGTCGTGCCCATCCAGCCCGCCAGCACCGTGCCGATTGCCAGCAGGGCCGTGTTCATCGACGGCGAGCCGTGCAGGTTGCCCTTGATGTGGATGCCGCCGGTCACGGTGAACAGCGCCGTCAGCAGCACGATGAAGGGGATGTAGTCGAGCAGCAGCAGGTGGATGACCTCGTAGACCGCGCTCGGCACACCGTGGATCAGCGCGAACGGGATGACGATCAGCGCCGCCCAGGCGGCGGAAACCTTGCCGAAATGGTGATGCCAGAAGCTTGGCGCGACGAGCGGCATGATCGCGATCGACAGGAGGATGCCGGCGAACGGGATCATCCAGGCGAGGCCGAGATGGCGTCCGTCGATCGCCGGGGCGTCGGCTCCGGCCGCCAGTGCCGGCAGCGCGAAGGCGAAGGTGAGCAGGCCTGGGAGGATGTGTCGGAGTTTCATCAGCCCACGTAGGTTGCGGTGACGCCGCCGTCGACGGTCAGGGTATGGCCGTTGACGTAGCTCGCGGCAGGAGAGGCGAGGAAGATCGCCGCGCCGGCGATTTCGGACGGGTCGGCCCAGCGTCTGGCCGGGCAGCGCAGCCGCAGCCTCTCGCCGGCCGATGAGTTGATCAGCGCCTCGTTGGTCTCGGTCGCGAAGAAGCCGGGCGACAGGGCGTTGGAGGTGACGCCGGTGGCGCCGAGTTCCGACGCCAGCGCCCGGGAGAGGGCCTCGAGGCCCGCCTTGGCGGCGATGTAGGACGAAGCGCCGGGCGCGGCGAGCGTGGCGGCGATCGAGGTGACGAGGATCAGCCGTCCCCAGCCGCGCTCGACCATGCCCGGCACGACCAGCCGGATCAGCGCCTGCGCCGCCGACAGATCGGTGTCGACCAGGCGCGCGAAGTCGTCGGACTCGATCTCGGTGAAGGGGCGCCGGTCTCGCTCGCCGACATTGTGAATCAGGATGTCGATCGGCCCCGCCCCGGCGAGGGCCAGCTTCATGGCCACGCGGTCGGCCATCTCGAACACCACCGCGTCGGTCGCCCGGCCGGCGGCCCGCAGCTCGGCCAGTCGTGGCGCCAGCCTTGCGTGAGATCGGCCGTGCAGCAGCACCCGGGCGCCGGCTTCAGCCAGGCCCCTGGCCATCTCCCAGCCGAGGCCACGGGCCGATCCGGTGATCAGCGCGGTGCGGCCGTCGAGGCGGAACTTCTCTGGAAAGGTCGACATGTATCGGGACATTCGGCTATTGCGACAGCCGACTTAGCTTTGGATTCGCATATGCTGCAACTGCCTAAAGTGATCGGCCATCGCGGCGCCATGGCCTATGCGCCCGAAAATACGCTGGAATCGTTCCGCGAAGCCCATCGCCGTGGCGCGACCTGGGTCGAGATCGACGTCAAGCTGACGGCCGACGGCGTGCCCATCGTGATGCACGATTCGTCGCTGAAGCGGACGACCGGGGTCGACCGGCTGGCGTCCGAGATGCGCGCGTCCGAACTGCCGCCGGCGGTGCCGACCTTCGAGCAGGCGATCGCCTGCTTCGGCGAGCTGGGCCTGGGCTGCAATGTCGAGATCAAGCCCTGCGAGGGCCGCGAGGCCGAGACCGCCCGGGTGACCGTCGAGACCCTGCGCCGCCTGTGGCCGGCCTCGTTGCCGGCGCCGTTGCTGTCGAGCTTCAAGGATCCGTCGCTCGCCACCGCCCGCGAGGCAGCGCCTGAATTCGCGCGGGCGCTGCTGATCGACGAGCTGAAGGACGACTGGCGGGGACGCGCCGAAGCGGTGTCGGCGGCCGGCATCAACACCAACGGCAAGCGTCTGACGGCGGTTCGCGCGGTCGAGATCCGCAAGGCCGGCTATGTCCTCAGCGTCTACACCATCAACGATGGCGACGTGGCCCGGGCGCTGGTCGGCATGGGCGTCCAGTGCGTCATCAGCGACGCGCCGGACGTAATTCTGGCCGCCCTCACTTAATATAGGCCTTTGGGGTTGCATTCGCCCCGCAGTCTTGGTGGACTGTCATCAGACCGCAACAAAAGAGACACATCGCAGTCTTGCGGCCCGACGATACATCGCCGGGGATTCCTTCTGGGAGGTTTGTTCGACATGACACGGATTCTACTGTCTTCCGTCGCGGCTGCGGCGGTGCTGGCGAGCGCGTCCACCGCGTTTGCGCAGACCGAAGTTCAATTCTGGCACGCCATGGGCGGCAACCTGGGTGAAGCCGTCAACGCTCTGGTCGACGGATTCAACAAGTCGCAGAGCGAATACAAGGTGAACCCGGTCTACAAGGGCTCCTATACCGAGACCCTGACGGCCGCGATCGCCGCCTTCCGCGCCAAGCAGGCGCCGCACATCGTGCAGGTCTTCGAGGTCGGCACGGCCAACATGATGGCCGCCAAGGGCGCCGTCTATCCGGTCTACCAGCTCATGGCCGACGCCAAGGAGCCGTTCGATCCCAAGGCCTATATCGGCCCGGTCTACGGCTACTACTCGACCCCTGACGGCAAGCTGCTGTCGATGCCGTTCAACTCCTCGACGCCGGTTCTCTACTGGAACAAGGAGCTGATGCAGAAGGCGGGCCTCGATCCGAACACGCCGCCGAAGACCTGGCCGGAGCTGGGCGAGATGGCGAAGAAGGCGGTCGCCGCCGGCGCCAAGTGCGGATTCACGCCGCAGTGGCAGACCTGGACGATGATCGAGAACTACGGTGCCTGGCACAATCTGCCGTATGCCACGAAGGACAACGGCTTCGGCGGCACCGACATCGAGCTGAAGTTCAACGACCCCGCGCGCGTCAAGTTCATCCAGATGCTGGCCGACTGGACCAAGGACAAGACGTTCGTCTACGGCGGCCGCGAGGGCAAGTCGACGGCGATGTTCACCGCGGGTGACTGCGTGTTCCACGTCGCCTCGTCCGGCTCGGCCGCGGGCATCGACAAGGCGCTGGGCGGCGCGAGCAAGTACGGCATCGGCATGATGCCCTATTCGCCCGACGTGGCGCCCAAGCCGCAGAACTCGATCATCGGCGGTGCCACCTTGTGGGTGCTGCAGGGCCGTCCGGCCGCCGAGTACAAGGGCGTCGCCAAGTTCATGAGCTACCTCGCCAGCACCCCGGTGCAGGCCAAGTGGCACCAGGAGACGGGGTACGTGCCGATCACGACGGCCGCCGCCGAGGTGACCGAGAAGGAAGGCTTCTACAAGAAGTTTCCCGGGCGTGAGGTCGGAGTCCAGGAGCTGACGCTCAACCCGCCGACGGCCAACTCCAAGGGCCTGCGCATCGGCAACTTCGTGCAGATCCGTGACATCGTCGACGGCGAGCTCGAGAACGTGTGGTCGGGCAAGAAGGACGCGAAGACCGCGCTCGATGACGCCGTCAAGGCGGGCAACGATCAGCTCAAGCGCTTCGAAGCCGCGAACAAGTAAGGCCTTACCGTTGCTTTCCCCCTCCGGTCCTTCGGACCACCTCCCCCGCACGGCGGGGGAGGCAGGGAGGGGGAGGGCCACGGACTAGCTCGATGGAAAAGCGCGTCACCTTCAACGAACGCTGGCTGCCCTACCTTCTGCTGGGGCCGCAGATTGTCATCACGCTGGTCTTCTTCTTCTGGCCGTCGGGCCAGGCGATCTACCAGTCGGTGCTGATCGAGGATGTCTTCGGCGGCAATTCCAAGTTCGTCTGGTTCGAGAATTTCGCCCAGCTCTTCAGGGACAACAGCTACGCCCACTCGGCGCAGATCACCGTGGTGTTCAGCGTCCTGGTAGCGGCCATCGGGCTCGCCGTCTCGCTGCTGCTGGCGGTGATGGCCGACCGCATCATCCGGGGGGCCACCGCCTACAAGACCTTCCTCGTCTGGCCCTACGCCGTGGCGCCCGCCGTCGCCGGCGTCCTTTGGGGCTTTCTGTTCAATCCCTCGGTCGGCATCATCGCCTGGATGCTCCAGGGCATCGGCATCGAATTCAACTACGTGATCAACGGAAACCAGGCCCTGCTGCTGGTGGTCATCGCCGCGGTCTGGAACCAGATCAGCTACAATTTCCTGTTCTTCCTGGCCGGCCTGCAATCGATCCCGAAATCGCTGATCGAGGCGGCGGCGATCGACGGTGCGGGCCCCGGCCGGCGCTTCTGGGACATCATCTTCCCACTGCTCTCGCCCGTCGGCTTCTTCCTGCTCGTCGTCAACATCATCTATGCCTTCTTCGGGACCTTCGGCGTGGTCGATTCGCTGACCAAGGGCGGACCGGGCAAGTCCACGGAAATCCTGGTGTTCAAGGTCTTCAACGATGGCTTCCGCGGCCAGGATCTCGGCGGCTCCTCGGCGCAGTCGGTGATCCTGATGGTCGTGGTCATCGCGCTCACCTTCGTGCAGTTCCGCTTCATCGAGCGCCGGGTGCACTACTGATGGTCGAGAACCGGCCCTTCCTCACCGTGCTGAGCCACCTCGTCGTGCTGCTCGGCGTGATCGTCATCGCCTTCCCGGTGTGGATGACGTTCGTGGCCTCCACGCACAGCCAGCAGACCATGCTGCAGTCGCCGATCCCGCTGCTGCCGGGACCGCATCTGATCGAGAATTACACGAAGGTGTTGACCGAAGGTTATGGCCGCGTCGGCAGTACGCCGGTGATGATGACGCTGACCAACAGCCTGATCATGGCGCTGGGCGTCGCCGTCGGGAAGATCGCGATCTCGATCATCTCGGCCTTCGCCATCGTCTATTTCCGCTTCCCCGGCCGGATGTATTTCTTCTGGGCGATCTTCGTGACGCTCATGCTGCCGGTCGAGGTACGCATCGTGCCGACCTACGGGGTCGTCGCCTCGCTCGGCATGCTCGATTCCTATGCGGGCCTCATCATTCCGCTGATTGCCTCGGCGACGGCGACGTTCCTATTCCGCCAGTTCTTCCTGAGCGTGCCCGACGAACTCACCGAGGCGGCGCGCGTCGACGGGGCCTCGCCGATGCGCTTCTTCTGGGACATCCTGCTGCCGATGAGCCGGACCTCGATCGCGGCTCTGTTCGTGATCCAGTTCATCTATGGCTGGAACCAGTATCTGTGGCCGCTGCTGATCACGACCAAGGAAAGCTATTACACCGTGGTCATGACGGTCTCGCGCCAGGCCAACGTGGTCGACGGAGTGCCGAGCTGGAACCTGCTGATGGCCATGGCGATGCTCGCCATGCTGCCGCCGGTCCTGGTCGTCGTGTTCATGCAGCGCCAGTTCGTGCGCGGCCTGGTCGAAACCGAGAAGTAGGCGAGAGAGAAGCAGGGCCATGGCGCAAGTCCACCTCCGCGGCGTGAGGAAGAGCTACGAAAAGCTCGAGGTCATTCACGGCGTCGACATCGAGATCGCCGACGGCGAGTTCGTCGTCATCGTCGGCCCCTCGGGCTGCGGCAAGTCCACCCTGCTGCGCATGGTGGCGGGGCTGGAACGCATCACCGGCGGCACGATCGCGATCGGCGACAGGGTGGTCAACGAGCTGGAGCCCAAGGATCGCGACATCGCGATGGTGTTCCAGAACTACGCGCTCTACCCGCATTTCAGCGTCTACGAGAACATGGCCTATGGCTTGAAGATCCGCGGCCTCTCCAAGGCCGAGATCGACGTGCGCGTCCAGAAGGCCGCCAAGATCCTCGAACTGGGCTCGTTCCTGCAGCGCAAGCCGCGCCAGCTTTCGGGCGGCCAGCGCCAGCGGGTCGCCATGGGCCGCGCCATCGTGCGCGAGCCGGCCGTCTTCCTGTTCGACGAGCCGCTGTCCAACCTCGATGCCAAGCTGCGCGTGCAGATGCGGCTCGAGATCAAGCGCCTGCAGCGCGAGCTCGACGTCACCTCGATCTACGTCACCCATGACCAGGTCGAGGCAATGACCCTCGCCGACCGGCTGATCGTCATGAACGCGGGCGTCGCCGACCAGATCGGCACGCCGATGGACGTCTACGAACGGCCGGCCTCGGTCTTCGTCGCGGGCTTCATCGGCTCGCCCGCCATGAACTTCCTGGCGGGCAAGGTGGTCGACGGCAGCCGGGCGATCGAGCTGGCCGGCACGGGGGCGGTGCGCGTGGTGCTGCCGATCGGCCTCGCCACCACGGCCGCGGCGGGAACGCCGGTCGCGGTCGGCATCCGGCCCGAACATCTGCATCCGGCGGCCGACGGTCCGCTGGAGTTCGAGATCGAACTGGCCGAGCCGTTGGGCGCCGACACCCTGCTCCATGGCCGCTTCGGCGAGGCGAGCGAGCTCGTCACCGTCCGCCAGAGCGGCCACATCCTCGCCAAGCCCGGCGAGAAGATGCGCTTCAAGGCCGATCCCGGACATCTGCATCTGTTCGATTCGCAGACCGGCAAGCGCATCCCCGACGCGACATGACGCTCTGGGCCCGCATCGAGCACGAGGGACGTGCGCGCCTTGGCGCCGTCGACGGTGACATGGTTCGCCTGCACGAAGGCACGATCTTCGATCCCGGTCCTGCGACCGGCGAGGTCGTATCGGCGGCCGATGCAAGCTGGCTGACGCCGACGGAGCCCACCAAGATGGTGGCGCTGTGGAACAACTTCCGCGCCGCCGCCGAGAAGAACGGCTGGGCGATCCCGGCCGAGCCGCTCACCTTCCTCAAGGCGCCGAACAGTTTCACCGCGCACGGCCGGGCGATCCCCGTGCCGAAATCCTACGACGGCCGTGTCGCCTATGAAGGCGAACTCGGCATCGTGATCGGCAGGACCTGCTCGGGCGTGTCGGTCGAGGAGGCCGCGGGCCACATCCTGGGCTACACCTGCGTGAACGACGTCACGGCGATGGAACTGCTGCAGCGCGATCCGTCGTTCGCGCAGTGGACGCGCGCCAAGAACTTCGACGGGTTCGGTGTGATCGGGCCGGTGGTCGCGACCGGCCTCGATCCGGCGTCGCTCACGGTCCGCACCCTGGTCAACGGCCGGGAGCGCCAGAACTACCGGGTCGACGACATGATCTTCCCGCCGGCCGAACTGGTCAGCCGCATCTCGCAGGACATGACCCTCGTGCCGGGCGACGTCATCGCCTGCGGCACGTCGCTGGGCGTGCTGCCGATGAAGGCCGGCACGGAGGTCGAGATCGTCATCGACGGCATCGGCACCCTGCGCAACCGCTACGGCTGAGAGCCGGGGTCGCTGCCGAGATTACCGGCATGGGCCGCGAGCTTGACCGCCCGGAGGGCTTGGGCAATGTCCATGATATGAATTGCCTCAGCTTGAAGGACAGTTCTCATTAGTATGGACGGCAGCCCCAGTATGGGCCCTGGCAGCTCTTCGTCTCACCGGCGAGCGGCGGGTGGTGCAAGGACACTCAAGTTCCTCCACCTGCCCAAGACGGCGGGCACGAGCGTACGTTTCTTCCTGAGACGATTCTTTCGGCAGGAGGAAATCTGTCCCGCCGGATTCCGTCGCCAGTTCCAAGCACTCAGTAGTCATCAGCTCGCCAGCTACCGGATGTTTGCGGGACATCTTGATTGGGAGGATCTTGATCGAGTCGAGGGTCCGAGTTTCACCTTCACCGTGCTGCGCGAACCACGGGAGCGTGTGCTGTCCTACTACTTCTTCATGCGCGCCCAGGCGGTCAGGATAGCGCGCGAGAAGCCCGTGCAGGTCAACCAGGTCGCGTACGCAGCGCTCACCCTCTCCCCCGACGATTTTTTCTGCAACGGCGGATCGCCTTCCGTGCGCCTCAACATCGACAATCAGCTCGACAACTACTACGCCCACTACTTCGCGCGGAGATCGGCTAGCCTTCGCTATCGGTCACGCGAGAATACCCTCCCGGACTCCCAACTCTTGGTGATGGCGCGGCGCAATCTCGACAGGCTCGACGGCGTCTTCCAGACCGGGCGGCTCACGCCTTTGAAGTGGGCCGTCATCACCCGCTTCGGCGGGCGCAAAATCGGTGTCTGGCAGACCGCGCTCAACGGCCTGTATCCGCTTCAGGATATGCGGCGGAACCAACTCTCGGGGACGGTCGTGACGCGGCTGGCCGACCTCACGGCCCTCGGGGCGACCCGGCGCACCTTCGACCGAATCGAGGAAATGACGCGCCTTGACAGCATGTTGTGGGCCGAGCGGTTCGGCCGCAGTTCCTGATTTACCAGCTTCACTACAACCACGATCAGGTTGCGGGCCAACCTCGGGCCATTTGCAGCAAGTTGTGCAAGATCAGGAGGAAAAGCGGAGACGTTCGTCATCGACGGCATCGGCACGCTGCGCAACCGGTATGGCTGAGGGCCGGGCCGCGCCCTGGGGTCAGACTTTCGTGAGGCGGCGGCCGGCGTTGGTCAGGCAGGCTCCCCGGATCTCCTTCAGTTCCAGCCAGCCGCTCGACGCCGCATGGCTGAACGCAGCCTCGGTGGCCGCGTCTTCCTTCAGGTCGAGGCGGCGCATGACCGTGTCCATGGGCACCCAGTGCATGGGGCGGCCCCGCGTATAAATATGCATGTCCCGGACGATCTTGCGGGCAAGCGACTCGGCAGAGTTGAGCATTCCCCTACTGTGACAGGTCGCTCCGCCTGCCGCATCCGCCAAGTGGAAGGCTCCCGTTGCGGAACGGGGAGCGACCTGGGGCGAACGCTGAAGTCCCTGTTGTACAATGGATGGTACAATTCCAGTCGATAAGCTTGGTCCAATGAAATCAACCGCGTAGAGCCACATGCTGTTCTGTACCTACAACATCCACTATGGCGTCGGTTCCGACGGCCAGTATGACGTTGCCCGCATCGCCGATACGGTGGCCGAGGCCGACATCGTCTGTATCCAGGAAGCCGTCTGCGGCTGGCCGCAGAACGGGTTTGCCGACCAGACCGCCGAGATCGCCTCCAGGCTCAACCGCTATCACTGGTATCACGGCGCCATGGAGTCCGACGCCAGCGAGGTCGGTGCCGACGGGCGGATCGTCAATCGCCGCCGCAGCTTCGGCAACGCGGTGATCTCGCGCTGGCCGATCGCCTGGGCGCGCGGGCACCTCCTGCCAAAGACAGCGCTCGTCGACCGCTTCGACCTTCAGCGCGGCTTCGTCGAGGCGTCGATCGAGACACCGGCGGGACCGCTGCGCGTCTACAGCGTGCATCTAAGCCATGTCGGCCCGCAGCAGCGCCTGCCGCAGGTCCGCGCCCTGATGGACACGGTCCTCAATGCCGAGCGGATCGGCGCGACGTGGGACAGCGCGGCCGGCTCGACCTTCATGTTCCAGGAGCGTCGGCCCGATGTGTCGCGGTCCGCCATTCTTGCCGGCGACTTCAACTTCACGCCGGACCATCCCGAGTATCCGCTGGTCTGCGGCGAGACGAGCTATTACGGCCGACTCGGCACGACGATGCACCTGGCCGATGCCTGGATCGCCGCCGGCAACAGCGAGGCGGAAGTGGAGTCGTTCCCGCGCGAGGGCCGCATCGACCACGTTTTCGTCACGCACGACCTGGCGCCCAAGGTCAGGCGGGCCTGGATCGGCTACGGCATCGTCGCGTCCGACCACTGGCCGGTCTTCGTCGAGTTCGATCTCTAGCCGGGCGGCCGGTGGGACGCACCGGTCAGCGGTTGTCTCGTGCCTTTGCCGCCGCATCCTTCAGCCGGGCTTCGTCGGCCGGCGTCAGCACCGGCCTGTCGACCTTGATCGACAGCTTGTTCAGTTTCGCCGTCAGCGGAAACGGCGGCCGGTAGTCGGCATCGTTCACGCCCGTCAGCGTGTCCGAACCGATGTCGAAGCTCTCGTCCCATTGCAGGATCATGGGCAGGGTCTTCTCCATGCGTTTGGTGGCGACGACCTTGCCGTCCACCTTCAGGCTGCCCGTGCCACCCCTGCCGACGCCGCTGAAGTCGTTGAAGGCAAGCGTGCCCGCGCCCAGGCCGTCGTACTTGAATTCGAACTCGATCACGTGGTGACCGGGAGAAAGCCGGTCGGGGCCTTCCCATTTGATTCTTTCCAGATCGATGAGGTTCCAGAGAAATACCGGCTTGCCGTCGAGCAGGTAGAAGCCATAGCCAGCGAACCGGCCTCCCGACGTCAGGATCATGCCACTGCCGCCGTCGGCCGGGACGATCACTTCCGCGCTGATCGAGTAGGAGGTGTTGAGAAGGCTCGGCGAGTCGCCCTGGGGAAGCCCGACCATGGGGCGCGTGTAGACGAACTCCGTGCGCCCGGCCGTGATGTTGGGGCGGGGAGCGACGATGCGTGCCGCGACCGAGGCATCCAGGGGCAGCACCTGGTGCTTCCGCGCCTCCTCCAGAAACTTTTCGCGCAGTTCCGCGACCTTCTGCGGATTGCGGTCGGCGATGTCGGTCGCCTGGTTGAAGTCGGTTGCGAGATTGTAGAGCTGGAACACCTGGTTGTTGAGGGGATCGCTGTTGGCCGGCGCGAAGGCCTCCCACGGCACCCGGTTGACCTTGGTGCTCAGCAGCCAGCCGTCGTCGTAGAGCGCCCACTGGCCCATCATCTCGAAATACTGCGTCTTGTGGCGCGACGGCGCCTTGGCGTTGGCGGCATCGAATGTGTAGAGGAAGCTCGTGCCCTCGATCGGCTTCTGCTTGATGCCGTCGACCGTCTCGGGCGCGCGGATGCCGGCGGCCTCGAGAAGGGTCGGGACCACGTCGATCACGTGCACGAACTGCTCGCGCAGCGCGCCCTTGTCCTTGATGCGTGCGGGCCAGGACACCACCATGTTCTGGTTGATGCCGCCCAGCCGGGATGCGTTCTGCTTGAACCAGTCGAACGGCGTGTCAAAGGCCCAGGACCAGCCGGCCGACATGTGGTTGTAGGTCTGCTCGGTGCCCCACACGTCGTACCACTTCATCTGCGCCTCGACCGGCAGGGAAACGCCGTTGAACCAGGCCACCTCGTTCGGCGTGCCCAGCGGGCCGCCCTCGGCGCTCGTGCCGTTGTCGCCGTTGATGTAGATGACCAGGGTGTTGTCGAGCCGGCCGAGATCCTCGAAAGCCTGGATGACCCGCCCGATCTCGTGGTCGCTGTAGGCGGCGTAGGCCGCGAAGACCTCGACCTGGCGGATGAAGAGCTTCTTCTCGTCGGCTGTGAGCTCATCCCAGGGCTTCAGGATCTCCTTCGGCCAGGGTGGCAGCTTGGCGTCCGTGGGGATGACCCCGAGCCGCTTCTGGTTCTCGAAGATGCGCTCGCGCAGCTTCTCGTAGCCGTCGTCGAACAGCTTCATCGCGCGGATCTTCTCCACCCATTCCTTCGTGGGATGGTGTGGCGCGTGCGTCGCCCCCGGCGCGTACTTGACCAGCAGCGGCTTGCTGGCGTCGGTCTGGTGCATCCGCGATATCCAGTCGAGGGCATCGTCCGCCATCGCCGTGGTCAGGTTCCAGGTGCCCGCCGGCTTGCCCTCGAACGGATAGATCTGCGTCGTGTTGCGGAACAGGTTGGGTTGCCACTGGTTGGCGTCGCCGCCCACGAAGCCGTAGAAATACTGGAAGCCCATGCCGGTCGGCCACTGGTCGAAGGGTCCGGACTGGCTCGCCTGGAATGCCGGCGTGTTGTGGTTCTTGCCGAACCACGAGGTGTTGTAGCCGTTGTCCAGCAGAAGGCGCCCGATGGTGGCCTTGTCGCGGTCGATGATGCTGTTGTAGCCCGGGTAGCCGGTCGACTGCTCCGAGACCACGCCGAAGCCAGCGGAGTGATGGTTGCGGCCGGTGAGCAGGGCAGCGCGCGTGGGCGAACACAGCGCGGTCGAGAACATCCGGTTGTAGCGCAGGCCGTCCCGGGCGATGCGGTCCATCGCAGGCGTCGGGATCACGCCGCCAAAGGTGCTGGGCACACCGAAGCCGGCATCGTCGGTGATGATCAGCAGGACGTTCGGCGCCTGGCTGGGTGGCACGACGCGCGGTGCCCACCACGGGGTGGATTGCAGGGCATCGTCCTTGATCACGCCGCCGAAGCGGGGCGAGGGGGCCGGCAGTTGGGTGCCGGGAATGGTCGTCGTCGCGCCGGGAGAGCCCGGCGTGCCGATCACCTGCTGCGCCGCCGCCGGCAAGCCGCCGAGCCCGAGGAGTGCGGTCGTCGCAAGCAGGGCACGACGCACACTTCTCGCCAGTCTTTCGTATCCGCTCATCTGACTTCCTCCCCGCGTGCTGCATCGGGCACCTTCATCGGGAAGAGCGACCATCATTGCTTCGGGCGATTCACTCACCTGTCACGCAACGGCTGCATTCCCTCTGAAGAGACGCTGATTACAGGGCAGAGCCTATGCATGCGTCGAGGTGTCGGCTTGGCTTTTTGCGCCACGCAGTGCGTCTCGTGTAAGAGTGCGATGAGGGGGCAGCCATGATCAATCATCTGACGGGTCTCAGGGTCATCGAAGAAGGTGCCCTGCGGGTCGCTCCGTTGCTCGGTCTCGCCGACGTCGTCAGCTCCAATGGATGGAACCTGCCCGACATCGTCGTGGCGGCAGGATTGCCCGCGGATGTCCTCTCGCATCCGGAGAACACGATCTCGGTCTTCGACGCCGACCGTCTCCTGACTCTCGCGGCGCGACGGCTGGACTGCCCGCATGTTGGTCTTCTGGTGGGCAAGGATACGGGGCTTGGCACGTTGGGGAGAATTGGCAGAGTGGCGGGCGGAGCACGCGACGCCGGCGCGGCCCTGCGCGGTATACTCGTGGCCTTGCACCTGCATGACCGGACGACGGTGCCCTCCTTGAAGGTCCAAGGCGCGGTCGCGACCCTCTCGACAGTCTCCCTGAGCCAGGGAGGAGAAGGGGCTGCCATTGTAGCGGACCTGACCATGATGGCCTGCTTCAACATCGTGCGTGAACTTTGCGGGCCCGCCTGGAAGCCCCGGCAGGTCCGGCTGGCACGGCGACGGCCCGCCGGGACAGGCCCTTATGTGAAAGCCTTCGGGCAGCGGCCGGTTTTCGATGCCGGCTTCAATGCGCTCGAATTCGACGCAGCGTGGCTGCGTGCGCCCTTGCCAGCGGATCGCCGGCGGAGTGCGGAGCCCTTCGACCACAGAGCGGTGGCGCGCTCACTCGATCCCGCATCCCAGGTTCGTCGCGCCTGCGTGACAGCACTCATCGAGGGGGACCCTTCGGTGGCGCGGCTGGCGGTGCTTCTGAACTCCAGCCGCCGCACCCTGAACCGCCGCCTGGCGTTCCTTGGAACCACGGCCCGTGCCCAACTGGGGACGGCCCGCACGCTCATCGCCCAGCAGCTCCTTGCCGCGACGACCCTGAGCATAACGCACATAGCGGGGCTGCTGGGATACTCCGACGGCGGCGCCTTCACGCGGGCCTTCAGCCGAAGCGCGGGCATCTCCCCCTCGGAGTGGAGACGTCAGCGCAGCTCGAACGGATAGATAACCTTCCAGTCGTTCTTCATGTCGACGATGGTCCAATGGCGGCGCAGCGCCTCGTCCCACGCCTTGTCGAGCTGGCCGACCGCGGAGGGGCGATCGTAGGCGTATTCGCGGACGCCGTCGGTGTGGTGCACGAGGCCCATGAAACGCGCGCCGCTGCCGGCCGCGGTCCATTCGAGCATCTGCTGGTCGCCGTCGGAATTGCCGAAGGCGAAGACGGGGCGCCGGCCGATGAACTGGTTGATTCCTTCCGGCTTGCCCGGGCCGTCGTCGATGAACATGACCTTGGCCTCTTTCACCAGCTCCGGGCTGCCGTCCGGGCGCAGTCGGTAGCGGGTGACCCCCGAGGAGCCCACGACCTGCTCGGGCGGGATGCCATAGACGCGCTCCGTCCACGGTCGCATGAACTCGATGCCGCCGCCCGAGACGATGAAGGTCTTGAACTGATGGGCGCGCAGCAGGGCCAGCAGCTCGAGCATCGGCTGGTAGACGAGATCGGTATAGGGCCGCTTGAAGCGCGGATGACGGGCGGTCGCCATCCAGTCGGCCACCGCCTTCGCGAAGGCCTCCGTCGTCAGGCCGGTGTGCGTCGCCGCGATGATCTCGATGAAGCCCTTCTCGCCCAGCGCCGCGAGGGCGGCCCGGTCGTCGGCCAGCACCGACCTGAACGGCTCCAGCGTGCGCCATTCTGGATGCTGCGGCGCCATCGCCTTCACGCGATCGACCGCGAAGGCGATCTGGACGTAGATGGGCTGCTCCGTCCACAGCGTGCCGTCATTGTCGAAGCAGGCGATGCGCTCCGGCACCGGCACCCAGTCCGGCCCGCCCGGGGTCGTCGTGCGGGCGATGAAGTCGAGGATGGACCGCTTCACGGGCCCGTCGTTCCACGAGGGCAGCCCGTCGGTCTGCGCGGATCCCGGCCGGACCGTGCTACCGGCGGCCGCCACCCCGGCGGCGGCGGCTATGCCCTTCATCAACGACCGGCGCTTCATCGCAGACTCCAGAATCTCAAGGCGATTCTACTTCGTCAGTCGTTCCGACGCGACACGGATCCGGCCGCTGCGGCGAGCCTTGTCGAGCGCTTCGTGATCGCGCTCGGTTTGCCGGGCATAGGCGAGGGAGAACCGGGCGATGGCCTCGTCGAGGGCCGCGCTGTTGCCGCAATAGCCGGCAATGGCGGCGGCATCGCCCGACTTCGCATGCGCCAGCGCCAGGGCCCAGCCGCACAGCGCGCAATACTCCTGGAAGCCGGCGACGCCCTTGGTGTTGCCTTCCTCCATTTCGATGCCGCCCTTCATGTCGGCGAGCTGGCGGACATAGAAGTCCCGGTCGTTCAGCTGCCCCCAGCCCAGGAAGATGTCGGGCGATCCCTGGATCATGCGCTGGCCGACCACGACGCGGCGGCCCTGATTCTCGAACGGCATCCGGTAGTCGGAATAGGCCGCCAGGACGGACGGCTGGGCCTGCTTCACTTGCAGGAACAGAGGATCGTCGCTGTCGTTGCCCATGAGCAACACGACCCAGCAGCCGGTGCCGACACTGCCGACGCCGACGACCTTGCGGGCGACATCGACGATGCGATAGCGCGACAGGAGGTGGCGGCGATCGTAGGTCAACGACTCCAGATACGAACTGAGCATCGCGTCCAACGCCTGGTCGATGGGGGTCCCGTCTTCGGTATGGCTCTCGCGAACCACGAGGGGAACGGATTCGACGATGCGATGCTCCCCCTCCACGAGCTCGGCCAGCTTGCCGAGAACGCGCTGGTGCCCCTTGCTGCGGGCCTTCTCGATCAGGTTTCGGGCGTTCTTGCGCGCCGTTGCTGACAGGCTGGAGAGCACCGCGTGTTCGTCGATCCTGTCGTACCAGGTGGCGAGATGGCCCATCTCGGCATAGCGGGCGATGTGCTCGCGATAGGACCTCACGGTTTGCTCCGCAGCCTCCGCAGACTGTTGCTTGTTGCCACCCATGAAGCGCACGGCAACGGCGGCGCTGGCTGTCAGGCGCTTGAGGTCCCACTCCCAGGCGCCGGGGAAGACCTCGTCGAAGTCGTTGATGGCGAACACCAGGTCGCGCTCCGCCGAGCCGAAGACGCCGAAGTTGGAGACATGCATGTCGCCGCAGGCGTTCACCTTCAGTCCTGTCGACGGTGTCGTGGCGAGATCTGCGGCCATCACCGCGGCCGAGCCGCGCAGGAAGGCGAAGGGCGAAGCCAGCATCCGCGCGAAGCGCACCGGCACGAGCTTCTGGGCACGGGTGAGGTTCTGCGCCTCGAGGATCGCAACGGGATCAGGGCGATCGGTACCCTCGCGAAAGATGGCGTGGCTCTCGCGCGGCACCACCTTGCGCAGGCTCTTGCCGGCCGCCTTGCGTTCGCTCACCGACCGTCTCGGCGCGGTAAACCGGCCGAGGGTCTCGCCGGGCGAGGCCGAGCTCTCATCGTCAAAATGCGGGTCGATGTCCGGTCGTGCGGCTGCCGTGCTCATGTCGAAACTCCAGGCGGCCCGTCGCCGCGTCTGCGAGACTAACCTATCGATGGATGCGCGAAGTACGCAAGGTCGATACGGTTTGCGCATCGAGCATTTCGTGGCCACGCCG
>CANIEC010000089.1 GCA_947466085.1 Rhodospirillales bacterium | reverse complement strand
GGCTCGACCTTCGTCGTCACGGTCAGGCTCGAGGCGGCGGCGCCGGCACCGGTCGCCGCCGGGCTCCCGCTCGACAATCTCTCCCTGATTCTGTCCCTGCCGGACCCGCAGGAGAGTGCCGCCATCGCGCGCTATCTGCGCGACGCGGGTGCGGAGGTCGATGTCGTGGTGTCGTCCGAAACGGCAGTGACCATCGACGGCCAGAGTAATCAGGTGTGTCTCGCCGACCTCAAGCGCCCGTGGCGACGTGACGTGCTGGTGCGGGAGATCGCGCAGGCCGTCGGGCGGATGGCAACTACCTGTCCGGCGGCGCACGTGCCGGCTCCCATCGGACGGCTGGGCGGTCGCGTCCTGGTGGTCGACGATAACTCGGTCAACCGAAAGATCCTGGCGCGGCAGCTCGAACTGGCAGGCACATCGGCCGACATGGCGGCCGGCGGCGAGGAGGCGCTCGCGATGTGGCGCTCGCGTTCCTACGACCTGATGCTCGCCGACCTGCAGATGCCCGACATGGACGGCTTCGAACTGGCCCGGCGCATTCGGCAGGGCGAGGCCTCGACCGGTAGCGCGCGCCTTCCGATCCTCGCCGTCACCGCCAGCGCGCTCGAGTCGGAGGAGGAGCGCAGCCGGGAGTCCGGGATGGACGGGTTCATCACCAAGCCGGTCGGCATCGAGCAGTTGAAGGCGACCCTGGGAGTCTGGCTGAAGGGTGCACCACGGCAGGGCGCGCCTTGAGCCAGGCCTACGATCGCAACCGGCTCGTCGAGCTGTTCGGCGGCGACGCGGCCGCGCTCGCGGAGATCGAGCGCGAGTTCCTCGACACCGCGCGGAGCGCCCACGAGGAAATTCGCGAGACTGAAGATCCCGATACGATCGCGCGGGCGGCGCACCGGCTGAAGGGCGCGTCCGGCATGATTGGCGCCGATGCCTTGAGCCAGGTCGCTGCCGCGGTGGAGCAAGCGGCCAAGGCAAACGATCTTTCGGCTGTGCGCCGATTGGACGAGCGTTTCCGTCATGAGTTGGCGAAGATCGCCAGCCTCATGTCGGGCAGCCGCTAGCGCCGCGGCCTCAGCATCACTGTCGCGGAGTAGGAGAGCAGGGCCTTGCCGTTCTGTTGCAGCAGACCGCGCAGGAAGGCGATCGACCGGCCGCGCTTGGGCACTTCCACGCGCGTGACCAGCGGCGCGGAGATGTCTCCGGCAGCCAGGAACTCGGCGGCGAAGGAGACGGTGGCCGGCGCAAGGTTGGTCGTCATCGCGGCGGCGCGCGTGATGGCGGTGTCGGCGAAGCTCATCATGTAGCCGCCGTGGAGCGCGCCACCGGAGTTGCACATGCGCGCCAGCGTCGGCTGCACCAGCGAAGCGCCGTCAGCCTCCTTGCGGACGAAGGCCGGGCCGATATGCGTGGAGTAGGCGCTGGCCTTGAAGGGCTCGAAGCCCTCGGGCACGACCTGCGGCGGCAGGTCGATCCTCGATGGCGCCTGCTCGTCCTTGCGCGCCATCGCCTTGGCGCGGGCGACGTGACGGCACACGCCGGACCACAGCGCGATCGTGCGGCCTTCCTGGGTGATCGCGCCGCGCGCGAAGGCGAGGCGGCCCGTGACCTGCAGCGGCTCGCCACGCGCTTCCAGCGGCGGTCCTATCACCGCGCCGTTGAGAAACTCGACGGCGATGCTCACCGTCATGGCGAAGGACGTATTGGTGCCGCCGTCCGCGGCGCGGCCGGCCACGAGGCAGAGCGCATAGTCGGCGAAGGTCAGGATGCCGCCGCCGTGCACCCCGCCCATGTAGTTGCCGTGGCGCGGCAGGGTCGGCAGCACGCAGTGCACCGTGCCGGCCTTCCGCGCATCGCCCTGGAGGTCGAAATAGAACGGCCCGACATGATCCTCGAACGGATCCGGCGGCACGAACACGGTGTAGCGGGAGAGGTCGATCGTATCGGGCATTGGCTCTTGTGAAGCGTCGTTGGCGGGTTCTAATAGGGGAGAATCAGCCAATCACAAAGAGCCACGGAGCGAAACGTCATGGCGGAATCCGCGCACAAGATCGAGATCCGGCGGGAAAAACGCGATGCCGGCACGGTGGCCCATCTCGTGTTCGACAATGCGCGGCGTCTCAACGTTCTCAATCCTTCTGCCCTGCGCGACCTCACCGCGACCTTTCACGCGCTTTCGGCCGAGGAAGACCTGCGCGTCGTCGTGTTCTCCGGTGCGGGCGGCCGGGCCTTCATCGGCGGTGCCGACATCCACCACATGGCGGGCATGCGCACGTCCGAGGACGGCCGCGCTTTCATCACCATGGTCCACAAGCTCTGCCAGTCCATCCGCGACTGTCCGGTGCCGGTGATCTGCCGCCTGGAGGGCTACACGCTGGGGGCCGGGCTAGAAGTGGCGGCGGCCTGCGACCTGCGCATCGCCACCGACACCGCCCATTTTGGCATGCCTGAGGTAAAGGTCGGCGTTCCCTCCGTCGTCGAAGCGGCGCTGCTGCCCCGCCTGATCGGCTGGGGGCGCACCTCCTGGATGCTGCTGACCGCCGAGAATATCGATTCGCGCAAGGCTGAAGCCTGGGGCATGGTCGAGGAAGTCGTTGAGACGGCGAAGATCGACGCAGCCATCGAGCGCTGCGTGAACTCGATCGTCGATGCAACGCCGCTCGCCGTGCGAGCCCAGAAGCGGCTGATGCGGCGCTGGGAACGGCTGCCGCTCGACGAGGCGGTTCAGGCCGGAATCGATTCCTTCGCCCAGTCGGTGGCCGAGGGCGAGCACATCGAGCGCATGGCGGCGTTCGTCAATCGCAAGAAGAAGTAAGACGACGAGAGGGGCTACGCGATGAGCACGAAGACCGTCCGCGTCGGCTGCCACTCGGGCTTCTGGGGCGATACCGAGACCGCCGCGGTACAACTCGTGCGCCATGGCAACGTCGACTATCTGGTCAGCGACTATCTCGCCGAAGTCACCATGTCGATCATGGCGGCGCAGAAGCTGCGCAATCCGCAGGCGGGCTATGCCGTCGACTTCGTGTCGGTGGTCATGGCGCCGCTGGCGCGCGAGATCGCCGAAAAGAAGATCAAGGTCGTGACCAATGCCGGCGGCGTCAATCCGCTGGCCTGCCGCGACGCGGTCCTCAAGGCCTGCGAGGCGGCGGGCGTGACGCTCAAGGTCGCGGTCGTGCTGGGCGACGACATCCTGCCGCGCGTCGACGAGTTCCGTGCCGCCGGCATCCGAGAAATGGATACTGGCGCGGAGCTGCCGTCAAGGATCGCCAGCATGAACGCCTATCTCGGCGGCTTCCCGATCGCGCGGGCGCTGGCCGAGGGCGCCGACGTGGTCATCACCGGCCGTTGCGTCGATTCCGCGGTGACGCTGGGCGCACTGATCCATGCCTTTTCCTGGACGCCGGAAGAGTTCGATCGCCTCGCCGCCGGAACGCTGTGCGGCCACATCATCGAATGCGGCGCGCAGTGCAACGGCGGCAATTTCACCGACTGGCGGCTGGTGCCGGACTACGACAATATGGGCTTCCCGATCGCCGAAGTGTCGAGCGACGGCAGCTTCGTGCTCTCCAAGCCCGACAATACCGGCGGCCTGATCACGACCGCGACGGTCGCCGAGCAGATGCTCTACGAGATCGGCGACCCGCGCGCCTACATGGTGCCCGACGTGGTGTGCGACTTCACGCAGGCGACCTACGAGCAGGTCGCCAAGGACCGCGTGCGGGTGAGCGGCGCCCGGGGCCGGCCGCCGACCGACACCTACAAGGTCTCGACGACCTGGCCCGACGGCTACAAGTTCAGCTCGATCTTCATGCTGGGCGGCCGCGAGGCGGTTGCGAAGGGCCGCCACAGTGCGGAGTCGATCATCAAGAAGACGCGTCGCATGTTCGCCGAAAAGGGCATGGCGGATTATCGCGACGTCAGCATCGAGGTGATCGGCAGCGAGGCAACCTACGGTCCGCACGGCCGTGTGCCCGACGCGCGCGAGGTCGTCGTGAAGATCGCCGCCCGGCACGACCAGAAGGACTCGCTGGCGCTGCTTGGCCGCGAGATCTCGCCCATGTCGACCGGCGGCGTGGTCGGCATGACCGGCAGCTTCGGCGCCGGGCGGGTCTCGCCGTCGCCCGTCATCCGCATGTTCTCCTGCCTGGTGCCGAAGTCGATGGTGCCGGTCACGGTCGACGTCGACGGCCACAGGATTGCGATGCAGGAAGGCGCCCGCAGCGGCGGCTTCACCCCGGCACAGCTTCCGGTCGAGGCGCCCGCAGCCGCGCCGTTGCCGGCGGACGATGTCGCCACCGTGCCGCTGATTGCGCTCGCCTACGGCCGCTCCGGCGACAAGGGTGACAATGCCAACATCGGCATCTTCGCGCGCCAGCCGGAGTACGAACCCATCCTCGATGCCGAGGTGACGGAAGAGGCAGTCGCGAGGTACTTCGCCCACCGCATCGAGGGACCGGTCACGCGCTGGCGACTGCCGGGCATCAAGGGTTTCAACTTCCTGCTGCGCAAGGCGCTGGGCGGCGGCGGCATGGCCTCGCTCAAGGCCGATCCGCTGGCCAAGGCCTTCGCCCAGATGCTTCTGGACATGCCGGTCCGCGTGCCCAAGCCGATGGCCGCCAAGCTGAACTCCTGACGGCCGGCGCCGGGGGGCGCGAGAAAGGCGATCAGGCCCGCGTTCCGCGAGTGAGGACCTCACTTGCGTCGAGCCGGATGATGACATTCGCGCTCGCGATATGGGCTTTCGGACGATCCCTGACCACCGCAGTGACCGGCCCTGAATTCGCGCCGCCCGCGAAATATCTATCGCTTGACATAATTTATCGACTGATAGTAATTCCCTCGGCGCAGCACTGCTCAGGGTAGCGATAATCAACATTCAAACCACTGGACGTGGCCGTCAGGGCACCCAGGCGAGGGGCGAGGATACGCGCCGGCGCATCCTGGAAGCGGCGCTCGATCTCTTTGCCGCCCATGGATACGAGGGTACCAGCACCCGGCAGATCGCCGAGGGCGCGGGCGTAAACCTTCCGGCCATCCAGTACTATTTCGGCAACAAGGAAGGCCTCTACCGGGCGGTCATCGAGGACATCGTCGCCGACACGGAGCAGCACATGTCCGGGGTGCTGCCCCGCGTCCGCGCGGCGCTCGATGATCCGGCCGCCATGCAGGCCGAGCTGGCCGAACTTTTGTGCGAGACGCTCGAAGCCTTCATCACCGTGGTGACGAGCGGCCCGCAGGTCGACAGCCGACGCCTCATCTTCGCGCGCTCCGAGGTGGAAGAGACACCCGGGCTCGACCGGTTGCACGAGAACGGCATGCGGCAGATCTTCAATCCCTGCCTCGCCCTGTTCGCGCGCATCTACGGCAAGTCCGACGCCGACCCTGAGATGACGATGCGCACGATGGCGCTGATCGGGCAGGTCGTCATCTTCTGCAACAATCACAAGCGACCCATCCTCAAAGCGGTCGGTCTCGAGGGAGAGAACGTTCTGTTGATGAAGCAGATTGTGCGCGAACAGACGCTTGCCATCTGTCGCGCTGTCGTGCCCGAATAATAGTTTCAAGAGTACCAGCATGCACAGGCGGTCACCCTTTCTCGTGGCCTTCCAGCTGCTGCCGGCCTGCCAATCCAGTTCGTGGTCAATGCGACGGGTGCGACGCGCTGAACGACGTGGCGCAGAAGTTCCTGTAGGTTCAGCAGTCCTCGCAGCAGAACATCGACCAGAGTCTCGACTGTCATATCAAGGACGGCGACGGCACGACGGTGGCGCTGTCGACCGTCGCGTCGATCGCCACCAGGGCGATCCCGCAGTCGCTCAACCACTTCCGGCAGCTCAACAGCGCCACCATCCAGGGCGTCGCCGCCCCGGCCGTGTCGCTCGCCGGCGCCCCGGCGGCGGGCGACTGAGCTATAGCTTCTCCAGGGCCTCGCGGGCGATTTCATCGCCCCATTCCTGCACGAAGTGTCCGCCGTCGGTGATCTCCAAGGGGGGCGGACAATTGCGGATGACGGCGTGAAGTTCGCGCATGACCGGCGGGCCCAGGACGGGATCCTTCATGCCTATCGCCATTAGGCTCTTGCCGGTCCAGCGCTCGCGCCAGAAGGTCCGGGCCTCGCGGGACAGGGCGGCGCCGCCAGCGTCTGGCCTGTCGGGCACGAGATTGGGGAAGCGTCGGACTCCCGCCTTGTAGGACGAATCGGAATAGGGTGCGCCATAGGCGGCCGCTTCGGCATCGGAGAGATGCGGACACGCGCGCTTCATCAAGCCGGCAATATTCAGGTCGGGATTGCGGTTGGAGAAGTCGCGCCAGGCGAGGAATCCCTGGCCGAGCGGGCGATCGCCCGTGCCGAGGTCGGTGTTCATGACCAGCAGCGCCGTGTAGCGCTCGGGCGCGGCCATCGGCAGGGTCAGGCCGATCAGGCCGCCCCAGTCCTGCACGACCAGCACTATGTTGCGGAGGTCGAGCGCCTCGATCACGCCAAGCATCGTGTCGCGATGGAATTCGAAAGTATAGACGGCCTCGTCTGTCGGCTTGTCCGACCGGCCGAAACCCAGGAAATCCGGCGCGACGGCCCGATGCCCGGCCGCCGTGAAATGGGGAATCATGCGCCTGTACAGATAGCTCCAGGTGGGCTGGCCGTGCAGGCAGAGGAAGGTTTTCCGGGCATCCCGGGGGCGTTCGTCAACATAATGCAGGCGCAGCGCGTCGGGCCGCTCCAGGTAGTTCGGTTCAAAAGGCCAATCCGGAAGATTGGCAAACCGCTCATCTGGCGTGCGCAGGGCCTCGATCAATGGTGTATCCTCCCGACCATGGCGGCCCCCTCGAAACCTGTTCCGGAGAAGGACGAACGCGCCGAACGGCTCGCTGCTGCTCTGCGCGAAAACCTGAAGCGGCGCAAGGCGCAGGCGCGCGCCAAGGGGGATGTCCCGAAGCCGGCGGACAAAGGCCGGAGTTCCGGCCCGGATCTTGGCTCGGCCCCGGTCAAGGCTGGCGGTTGAGCCGGCCCCCTCCCTCCTTTAGAAGCGCCCGATGAGCATTCTTTCCGACCGGTGGATTCGCCGCATGGCGCAGGAGAAGGGCATGATCGAGCCCTTCGTCGACGCCCAGAAGCGCGAAGGCGTCATTTCCTATGGCCTGTCGTCCTATGGCTACGACGCCCGTGTCGGCACCGACTTCAAGATCTTCACCAACGTCAATTCGTCGGTGGTCGACCCCAAGAACTTCGACCAGCAGAGCTTCGTCGACCGCAACACCGACGTCTGCGTGATCCCGCCCAACTCCTTTGCGCTGGCGCGGACGGTCGAGTACTTCCGCATCCCGCGTGACGTACTGGTGATCTGCGTCGGCAAGTCGACCTATGCGCGCTGCGGCATCATCGTGAACGTGACGCCGCTCGAGCCGGAGTGGGAGGGTCACGTGACCCTGGAATTCTCCAACACCACGCCGCTGCCCGCGAAGATCTACGCCAACGAGGGCGCCTGCCAGTTCCTCTTCCTCCAGGGCAACGAGCCCTGCGAGGTTTCCTACCGCGACAAGGCCGGCAAGTATCAGGGCCAGCGCGGCGTCACCCTGCCGAAAATCTGAGCGGAGGCGACCATGGACAGAATTCGCATCAGGGGCGGCCGCCAGCTCAAGGGCCAGATCCACATCTCCGGCGCCAAGAACGCGGCGCTGCCGCTGATGGTGGCGTCGATGCTGGGCGACCAGCCGCTCACCCTTCACAACGTGCCGCGGCTGGCCGACATCGCCACCATGATGCAGCTGCTGCGCCAGCACGGGGTGGAGATCGAGGCAACCGCCGGCGAGAACGGCCACAGCCACGGCACGACGATGGTGCTGAAGGCCGCGAAGATCACCTCGACCACGGCGCCTTACGACATCGTGCGCAAGATGCGCGCCTCGATGCTGGTGCTGGGCGTGCTGCTGGCGCGCGAGGGCCAGGCCAGGGTCTCGCTGCCGGGCGGCTGCGCCATCGGCGCGCGGCCCGTGGATCTGCACATTGCCGGCCTGCGGGCGATGGGCGCCGAGATCGACATCGACGGCGGATACATGGTCGCGCGGGCGCCCAAGGGCCTCAAGGGCGCGCGTTACACCTTCCCGAAAGTGTCGGTCGGCGCCACCGAGAACCTGATGATCGCGGCCGCTCTGGCCAAGGGCACGACCGTGCTCGACAATGCCGCCCGCGAGCCCGAGATCGCCAATCTCGCCGAATGCCTGTCGGCGATGGGCGTGCCGGTGGGCGGCATCGGCACCGAGACACTCACCATCGAGGGCGTGACGTCGTTCAAGGCGATCGAGCATGCGGTCATTCCCGACCGTATCGAGACCGGGACCTACGCCATGGCCGTCGCCATGACGGCGGGCGACGTCGAGCTGATCGGTGGCCGGGTCGACCTGATCGAAACCGTGGCCGCCAGCCTGCGCACAGCCGGTGTCACGCTCGAGGACACCGAGCACGGCATGCGGGTACACCGGACCAACGGCGCGCTGCACGGCGTCGACGTGATGACGGAGCCGTTCCCGGGCTTCCCGACGGACCTGCAGGCGCAGATGATGGCGCTCATGACGCGGGCCGAGGGCGCCTCGATGATCACCGAGACCATCTTCGAGAGCCGCTTCATGCACGTGCCGGAACTGGCGCGCATGGGCGCCAACGTCACCATCCATCACCAGTCGGCGCTGGTGCGCGGCGTGCCGAAGCTGCGCGGCGCCGAAGTGATGGCGACCGACCTGCGCGCCTCGGTGTCGCTCGCCATTGCGGCCCTGTCGGCCGAGGGCGACACGATGCTGCATCGCGTCTACCATCTCGACCGCGGCTTCGAGCGGCTGGAAGAGAAGCTCAGCGCCTGCGGTGCCGATATCGAGCGGCTGAAGGGCTAGGACGGATGACGGCCAAGCTGAAACTGTCCGCGCTCGATGCCGACGACCTGGCCATCGTTTCCGCCGCCGTCCAGGACGCGCTGGTGGCGGTCCGCGACTGCGCCTTCCTGAAGGACGAGAGCCGCTTCGTCCTGCTGCTCAACCGGTTTCGGTGGGAAGCCGATCCGGGGCAGGGGATCGGCCATACCCGGACCCATTCCGCCCTCGTTTTCAACGAGGTCACGGGCGTGCGGCACCATGACATCCCCACGGCCGCGCCCGACCGGATGCTGGAATTGCTCGCGGTGGTGCTGGAGAACGACCATTCAGTCCTGCTGCGCTTTTCGGCGGGGCGGGCTATCCGGCTGGAAATCGGCCGGCTCGCATGCCATTTGGGGGATGTTGGGGAGCCTTGGCCCACCCCGTGGAAGCCCGCCCACCCGGTCGAATAGCCTTTCCGGCTCCGGTCAGGGGCGGGCATTCGTTACTGGAGACAAGTCGTGTCGAGCGACGCTAACGAGAAACTCATTCTGGCGCTGCCCAAGGGCCGAATCCTCAAGGAGGCCGGCCCCGTCTTCGTGGCTGCCGGCATCGTGCCGGAAGCGGCCTTCGCCGACCCCGATGCCCGCCAGCTCCGCTTCACGACCAACCATCCCGACCTCGACATCATCCGCGTCCGCTCCTTCGACGTGGCGACCTTCGTGGCCTTCGGCGCGGCGCATCTCGGCATCGCCGGCGCCGACGTGCTGATGGAATTCGACTATCCGGAGATCTACGCCCCGATCGATCTCGGCATCGGCAGGTGCCGGCTGGCCGTCGCCGAGCCGGTCGAGATGGCGGGCAGGGACGATCCGCGCCGCTGGAGCCACGTCCGCATCGCCACCAAGTATCCCGAGGTCACGCGCCGGCACTTCGCCGCGCGCGGCGTGCAGGCGGAGTGCGTCAAGCTTTCGGGCGCGATGGAGCTCGCGCCGTCGCTCGGCCTCAGCCACCGCATCGTCGATCTTGTCGATTCCGGCCGCACTCTCAAGGAGAACGGGCTGGTCGAGATCGAGCACATCGCCGAGATCACTTCGCGCTTCATCGTGAACCGCGCCGCTCTCAAGACGCGGCCCGAGCGGGTCGGTTACTGGATCGACCGTTTCCGCGAGGTCGCTGCAGGGGCCGCCCGTGCCGCTTAGGCTCGACGCCTCGGCGCCGGGTTTCGAAAAGGAATTTTCGGCCTTCCTCGGGCGCAACCGGGATACCGACGAGAATGTCGACCGCGTGGTCGGCGGCATCGTGGCCGACGTGCGCGCGCGCGGCGATGCGGCGGTCGTGGACTACACCGCCCGGTTCGACTGGGCAGGAATCACCGCGGCCAACATGCGCATCTCGGACGCCGAGCGCGACGCGGCCGCGGCCAAGGTGCCGGCGGCGCAACGCGAGGCGCTGATCTTTGCGGCCCGGCGCATCGAGGCCTTCCATCGCGCGCTGATGCCGAAGGATGTCGACTTCACCGACGCCACCGGCACGCGGCTCGGTGCGCGTTACCGGCCGGTGGATGCGGCCGGCGTCTATGTGCCGGGTGGCACGGCGGCCTATCCGTCCTCGGTGCTGATGAACATCGTGCCGGCCAAGGTTGCGGGCGTGGGCCGCATCGTCATGGTGGTGCCGACGCCCGGCGGCACGCTCAATCCGCTGGTCATGCTGGCGGCCGCAATCGCCGGCGCCGATGAGATCTGGCGCATCGGCGGCGCGCAGGCGGTGGCGGCGCTCGCCTACGGGACGGAATCGATCAGGCCGGTCGACAAGATCACCGGGCCGGGCAACGCCTATGTCGCGGCCGCCAAGCGCCGCGTGTTCGGCCAGGTCGGCATCGACCTGATCGCCGGCCCCTCCGAAATCCTCGTGGTGGCCGACCGGCACAACGACCCGGCCTGGATTGCCGCCGACCTGCTCTCGCAGGCCGAGCACGATCCGTCCTCGCAGTCTGTGCTGATCGCCGACGATGCGGCTTTTGCCGACGCCGTCCTGCGCGCCGTCGAGGCCGAGCTGAAGACGCTCGCCCGTGCCGAGATCGCCGCGGCGAGCTGGCGCGACAATGGCGCCGTGATCCTGGTGCCGGACTTCTCGGCAGCGCCGCCCATCGTCGACGCCATCGCTGCCGAGCATGTCGAGCTGGCAATGGAGATGGCGGAGGCCGAGGCGCTGTCGCAGAAGATCCGTCATGCCGGTGCGATCTTCCTCGGTCGTCACACGCCGGAAGCGATCGGCGACTATGTCGCCGGCACGAACCATGTGCTGCCGACCTCGCGCGCCGCGCGTTTCTCCGGCGGGCTGGGCGTTTCCGACTTCCTGAAGCGGACGTCGCTGGTCGCCTGTACGCCGCAGTCGCTGGCCGCCCTTGGCCCGTCCGCCGTGGCGCTCGCCGAAGCCGAAGGGCTCGGCGCCCATGGTCGTTCGGTTTCGCTCCGGCTGGGACGCTAGCAATGCCGGCCCGGGTGACCGACAAGACGCGGCGCATCGTCGACGTCGTTCTGGACGAGGAATCGGTCGCCCGCCGTGCGCCCGAAGTCGAGCACGAGCGGGCGGTCGCGCTGTTCGACCTGATCGAGGAGAACGACTTCCATCTGGTCGGCAGCCAGCCCGGCCCCTATCGCCTGCGCATCGGCATCTTCGAGCAGCGACTGGTGTTCGACGTCCGCAACGAGGCCGACGAGAAGCTGCGCGACATCGTCCTGTCGCTGACCCCTTTCCGCAAAGTCGTGAAGGACTACTTCCTGATCTGCGAGAGCTACTACGCCGCCATCAAGAAGCTCGGCCCGTCGCAGATCGAAGCGCTCGACATGGGGCGGCGCGGCCTGCACGACGAGGGCTCGGACCTGCTGCGCGAGCGGCTCGACGGCAAGATCGAGGTCGACCACGACACGGCCCGGCGGCTGTTCACGCTGATCTGCGCCCTGCACATCAAATCGTGAGCGGGCAGGCGCGATGATCGGACTGCCGTCCAGCCTGCTCTTCGCCTGCAGCGAGAATTCCGTCCGGTCGCCGATGGCCGAGGCGCTGGCCAAGCGGCTCTACGGGCACAGGGTCTACATCGATTCGGTGGGCGTGCGCGCGAGCGAGGTCGACGGGTTCGCGGTCGCCGCGCTCGACGAGATCGACATCGACGTCCACCGTCACCACGCCAAGACCTTCGACGACGTCGATGCCGCGTCGTTCGAGCTGATCGTCACGCTGTCGCCGGAAGCGCATCACAGCGCGCTCGAGTTCACGCGCGGGACGGCGACCGAGGTCGAGTACTGGCCGATGCCCGACCCCAGCGCCGTGGAGGGATCGCGGGAGACGCGGCTCGACGCCTATCGCCACACCCGCGAGCAGGTCCTGACCCGACTGAAGGCGCGCTTCGGCATACCGATCACGCCCTCGGTCTGAGACCGTTCTCGCACGACCGCCTGAAAGGACGGCGTCAGCGCGTGCTGTCGGCGCCCGCGTACCAGGCCGCGCGATGCGAGCTGTGACGCGGCACCGGCAGGTTGACGAGGTCCATGAACACCGAGGCGCCGCCATCGGCGCCCACGAGGTCGCCCTCCAGCACGTCGACGTCGAAGGTCAGCCTGTCGCCTTCCAGCTTCGGCGACTTCAGCGTGACGACGGCATCGACGACGCTGGCCTTCGACTTGTTCAGCACCGACACCGTGGCATTGGGCGGATCCTTGGCGAACGAGTTGGGCGCCTTCAGCGTCCACTCCTCGAGCACGTGCGGAAGCATCGCGTGCCCGGCCGAGCGCACCGGGCGGTCGGCGAACACGATGACGCTGGGCGCGATGCCTTCGAGGATCAGCTTGTTGTCCTGCAGCTTGGCGCCGCGGGCGTTCAGCACGAACATCGAGGGGATGAGGCGCGGATGGCGCGCCGCGCCGACGACCTTGGGCTGGCCCTGCACCGTGGAGGCGGCGGGCGCGGCCGGTTGGGTCTGCGCGGCGGCGCCGAAGGCGAGGCCGAGCGTGGCGGCGGCGGTTGCGAGGGCGACGGAGAGTTGGAAGGTCTTCATGAGGGTCACCGTGCGGCTCAGTAGCAGGGCAGGAGGGGCGGCTTGCCGCAGCTGGGCGCGTTGTAGCGCTGCTGGTAGCGCGGATCGATGTCGGGCGGAGGCGGTGCCCCGGCCCCGCTGTTGGAGCCGCCGCCCGCATACGGATACGGATTGACGGGCCGGGTCGGCGACGGATTGGACCAGCCGCTGAACGTGCTGGTGCCGTCCGGATCGCCGATCGCCGGCGTCTCGCCGCCGGTCGTCTGGCTCTGGCCATAATACTGGGCGCCGTGCGAACCGATGCCGAACCAGATCGTGTCGATGAACACAGAGGCCGGACCGTCGGCGGCGCCGAGGCTGCCCTCCAGCACGTCGACGTCGAAGGTGAGCTTCTCGCCCTCGAGCCTGGCGGTCTTCAGGGTCACGACCAGGTCCGATACGTTCCCGCCGTCCTTGTGGAAGACAGAGACCGTGGCGTTGGGCGCATCCTTGGCGAAGCTGCCGGTGCGCCAGAGGTCGGCCATGTCCGGCGTCACCATGTGACCGACCGAGCGCTTGGGCCGGCTGGTGAACAGGGTCGCCGTGGGCAACACACCGTCGAGCACCAGCTTCTGGCCGTCGAGCTTCGCTGCGCGGGCATTGATGACAATCAGGGCCGTCGAATACTGCCGCGTGGCTGGCTTGCCGATTGTCTTCTGGGCGGGATGGGTGATGGCGTTGGGCGGTGCCGCGGGAGCGGGCGACGCCTGGGCGAATGCCAGCGCCGGCGTCAGGAGCAGGGCGGCCACAAGGCCGGACATGCACGTTGAGTTCATCTTCTGCTGGTCCTTCTTTCCCGGGCGTCCGTAGCCGGGCTCTGTATAGGCGAGGCGGGGTCCCGTGAGAAGGCCGGCCGCCTCCCTCGTCGGCCGCGCCGCCATTGACTTACCCCCTCCTGCGGCCCATTTTCCGGCCGCTTTCCCAGAAATTCACCCCAGCCGGAGGCCGGATGGCCAAAGAAGACTTGATCGAGTTTACAGGCGTCGTGGCTGAGTTGCTGCCCAACGCGATGTTCCGCGTGAAGCTCGACAACGACCACGTCATTCTCGCCCACACCTCGGGCAAGATGCGCAAGAACCGCATCCGCGTTCTGGCAGGCGACCGCGTAACCGTCGAGATGACGCCTTACGACCTGACCAAGGGCCGCATCACCTTCCGCTTCAAGTAGGCGTTGCGCGCCTCGCCGATCCCCCCGCTCGTACTGGCCTCCGCGTCTCCGCGACGGCTCGACCTGTTGCGACAGGTCGGACTCGAGCCCGCGACGATCGACCCTGCCGACATCGACGAGACGCCCCGGATGGGCGAGCTGCCGCGTGCCTATGCGCTGCGCATGGCGCTGGCGAAACTCGCCATCGTGAAGGAGCGTCACGCCGGCGCCCTCGTGCTGGCGGCCGACAGCGTCGTGGTCTGCGGTCGCCGCATCCTGCCGAAGACCGAAGTTGAGGCCGAGGCGCGGGATTGCCTCGCGAGACTGTCGGGCCGCCGCCATCGCGTGCTGGGCGGCGTTGCCGTGGCTGGTCCCGACGGCCGTGTACGCACGCGCCTGGTTGAAACCATCGTGCGCTTCAAGCGCCTCGAGGCGGCCGAGATCGATTCCTATCTCGCGAGCGGCGAGTGGCAGGGCAAGGCCGGCGGCTATGCCATCCAGGGCCGGGCCGCGGCGTTCGTCGCCTTCCTGTCCGGCTCCTACAGCAACGTCGTCGGACTGCCGCTGTTCGAAACCGTGGCGCTCCTCGACGCCTCTGCACCATGAGCCGCGCCGATCGCCTCGTCTGCCATGTGCTGCCCACGGCGTTCCTGATGGCGCTGGTCGCCGAAGGCCGGCTGATGGAGCTTCAGGTCGTTCGCCGCGACCGTCCTTCCAGGGTCGAGAGTATATTCCTCGGCCGCCTGGAGCGCGTGATGCCCGATCTCGATGCGGCCTTCGTCGACATCGGCATCGAGCGCGCGGGCTTCCTGCGGGCCGAGGACCTGTCGGGCAGCGACGGCTGGCCGCCGCCCGGCGCGCCGGTCCTCGTGCAGGTGCGCAATGACGGCGAGGGCGACAAGGGTCCGCGCCTGTCGACGAACATCGCCATCAGCGGCCGCTATCTCGTCTACCATCCCAACGGTGCCGGCGTGACCTTCTCCCGTCGCATCGAGGGAGAACTGGAGCGCGACCGCCTGCGCGGCCATGTCGAGGGCCTGCTGGATGGTGGAATCGTGCTGCGCACCGCCGCCGCCGGCGCCACCGCCGACGTGCTGCAGGCCGACGCCACGGGCGTGCTCGAACGGTGGGAGAAGATCCGGCGCCTGGCGCTCGACGTCGAGCCGCCGGCCGACCTGTCGGCGCGCATCCCGGGCGAACGCGATCCGATCGCGCGGGCCTTGCGCGATCATGGCGCGGGCCTTGAGGAGGTGATCCTCGACGACCGCGCCCTGGCGCGCACGCTGCAGGACAAGATGGACCGGCAGGGCGAGAAGATCCGCGTCCGCTGGCACAATGGGACGATGCCGGCCTTCGACATCGACGACGTCGCGGGACAGATCGACACGGCGCTGGCCCCGCGCATCGTCCTGCAGAGCGGCGTCGAGGTGCTGTTCGAGCCCGGCGAGACGCTGTGCGCCGTGGACGTCGACAGCGCGGGCGCGGGCGGCCGCCAGGGCCGCGCGCCGCGCCGGCCGGTCGACGTCAATCTGGAGGCGGCGCCGGCGATCGCCCAGCAGCTCAGGCTGCGCAACATCGCGGGCGCGGTGGTGATCGACTTCGTGACGATGCGCAGCGCCTACGACCGCGACAAGGTCCAGGCGGCGCTGGCCGAGCACCTGGCGAACGACCCGGTGCCGACCCAGATCTACGGCTTCACCCGGCTCGGCCTGTTCGAGTTGACCCGCGCCCGGCGCGGCCCGACCCTGGCGGCCCAGCTCGAAGCGCTGGAAAAGAGCGATGACTGACCGGACCCCGCCGCTGCGCGCCGTGCGCATCGAACCGAAATGCCCGACCTGCGGGAAGCCCGCGGACCCCAAGTACAAGCCGTTCTGCCGCAAGCGCTGCGCCGACATCGATCTCGGCCGCTGGCTGAAGGAGGGGTATCGCGTGCCGACCGACGAGGCGCCGGGTGAGGAAGACCTCGACGACAGGGGCAGCGGCGCGTCTGGACAGCGGAGCTAGCCCGTCCTATAAGCCCGGCCGCCAACGAAGGATGTGCCCAGGTAGCTCAGTTGGTAGAGCATGCGACTGAAAATCGCAGTGTCGGTGGTTCGACTCCGCCCCTGGGCACCATTCGTCTTTTTTGTCCCCGTAACCGTTTGAAATCGCCCACCAATTTTTGTTGGTGGGACACTCGTCGGCGGCGGTGGGACAATTTCACCCGAATTTCTCGCTCTGCATCGCCGATGCCGCCGGTGCATCGTGATCGGCTCGCCCACCAGCGATTAGCAACTCGCCATTATTTAGCGGGCATTCGCCGCTTGAACCCGCTTGCGTCGGCGGCGACCGCGCCGCAAATCCTGACAGTTGCCCCGGTTCACCTTGAATGCCTTCGCTATGCCGCGACGGCTTGCCCTGTCATGCACGCCAAGGGGGCGCAATACGCCTTGCGCGTCACGCGTTACGACGTGATCGAAGCCGCGACGTACGGCGATGCTGCCACCTATCGCGTTCATGAGCCGACGCACGTTGCCCGCATCGTGCCGCGCCCGGTAAAGGGTTTCAGGAAATGACTAGGGCACATGATCCGCGAGAGGACGCAGAGACACTTGCGAAGCCATACACTGGGCACGGCATTAGCAGGCTGATCTGTGAATCGAATAAAGATACCATGAAGCGACGGCAAGACGGTGGACGGTGAACGACCCTTATTTAAGGGACATTGGCCCGCCGCAGGTCGTACCCCTCCGCCGAAGGCCGCGAGAGGAGCGCTTTACGCAGCTGCTGCGTCGTGAACGGTGGTTGGCTTGCGCCAGTGCCAGGGCAGGAGTTCGTCGAGACGGCGGATCGGATGGTCGGCGATGCGGGCCAGCACGTCGGCCAGCCAGGGCTGAGGGTCGACGTCGTTGAGCTTGGCGGTGGCGATCAGGCTGTAGATGACGGCGGCGCGCTCGCCGCCGCGGTCCGAACCGGCGAACAGCCACGCCCTGCGGCCGAGCGCGATGCCGCGCAACGCCCGCTCGGCGGCGTTGTTGGTGAGGCAGATCCGGCCGTCGCGCAGGAAGACGGTGAAGGCGGGCCAGCGAGTCAGCATGTAGTCGAAGGCTTTGGCGACGTCGGCATGGCGGGACAGCCGGGCACGCTCGAGCCGCATCCAGGCTTCGAGCTCGTTGAGCAGCGGCAGAACGCGCTGCTGGCGCACGGCGAGGCGAGCCTCCGCCGGCTGACCGTTGATCTCGCGCTCGATGGCGAAGACGGTGTCGATCCGCTTCACTGCCTCGAGCGCGACAGGCGATAGCAGGCTCCTCTTGCGCAACGCCGGGTCGGCCAGTTCGAAGAACTTACGCCGGCCATGCGCCCAGCATCCTGCTTCGGTGACCGGGCCCTGCCGACGCGCGCCGTCGTAGAGCTTGTTGAAGCCGGCATAGGCGTCGGCCTGGAGGATCCCGGCGAAGCTCCGCAGATGGTGCTCGGGATGCTCGCCGCGACGATCGGGCGAGTAGAAGAACACCGCCGCCGGTGGCGCCGGCCCTGCGAACGGCCGGTCGTCGCGCACGTAGGTCCATAATCGGCCGGTCCGCGTCTTGCCCGGCGCCAGTACCGGTACCGGAGTATCATCGCCATGGATCCGGGCAGCGGCGAACACATGGACGCGCAGCGCTTCGTAAAGCGGCGTGAGGACCATCGTGCAGGCACCGACCTGGTCTGCCAGCGTCGACAGGCCGAGCTCGACGCCCTCGCGGGCATAGCGCTGGCTCTGGCGGTTGAGGGGCTGATGCTGGCCGTACTTCTCGAACAGGATCATCGCCAGCAGGTTGGGGCCGGCCCAGCCGCGGGCCACGACGTGGAACGGCGCCGGCGCCTGGCCGATGCTCTCGCAGGCCCGGCATGTGAACTTCTCGCGCACCGTCTGGATCACCTTCCACTGCCGGGGCACGACCTCCAGCGTCTCGGTGACGTCCTCGCCGATCTTGGCCAGCCGGTCCGAACCGCAGCAGGTGCAGGCCGTCGGCCCGGGCACCACGACGCGCTCGCGCGGCAGGTGCGCCGGGAACGGCCTGCGTCCCGTCTTCTTGCGCGTGAACGAACGAACTGTTGTGGCGTTCACCGTCTCGGCCACCAACGCGTCCTCGGTCGCCGTGGCTTCGAGCTCCTCGAGCTGCAGTTCCAGTTGGTCGAGAAGGCGCTCTCCGCGCTCGGAGCGTTGGCCGTACAGCGCCCGCTTCAGCTTCTCGATGGCCAGCCTGTAGTGGGCGATCATCGCCTCGGCGCTCGAGACCTGAGCCAAGGCGTGGGCCACTTCAGCCTCGGCTGCGGCCTGGCCCGCCCGTGCCGTGACCAGCTCCTCCTCGCGTGCCAACAGCAGCCGCTTCAGGCTCTCGGCATCGTCGGGCAGGAGATCGATCGACGTCATCGTGGCTACACAAGAGCACAGACGCGGCGGCTTGTGGTGAACTCGATGCGTGTCGATTCAATCCGTCGCACCGGCGTTTGCGAAGCAAAGCGCCCTCAGCCCGCCAGCTCCGGCCGCCACGTGTGTTGCGGATGGCGCCAATCGATCCTGACCTGCCCCTGGGTTTTCGGACCACGGATTACTTGAGAGAGTGGCCTCCGCATGGAGGCAGAGATGCGCAAGTCGAGGTTCAAGGACGAGCAGATCGTGGCGATGCTTCGGGAGACCGACCGGGATGCGGTCCCG
>CANIEC010000088.1 GCA_947466085.1 Rhodospirillales bacterium | reverse complement strand
GCTCGCCCGTCGAGCGCGGCCACGACGCGACGCGCCGCATCGGCCGACCGTTCCATGTGCGAGACGAGATACTGCACGACGCCGGCGCCCGCGTGCAATTGGCGGTCCGCGAGCTGCTTCAGGATGATCGAGCCCAGCAGTTCGTCGTCAGGCGGCGCGACCGCGACGGCCGGGGCGGCGCGGAGCCGCGAGGCAAGATCGGGCAAGGCGATCGACCAGCGCGCAGGCGGTTCGCCCGAGATCAGAAGCATGTGTCCTCCGCGCTCACGCACGAGGTTGTAGAGATGGAAGAGCCCACGCTCGGGCGCGCGCTCCGCCCCTTCGATCACGATCGCCGGCGATGTCGCCGCGAGGCTCGTGAGATCGGCAATGCTCATTCCGTCGAGGTCGGCGCCGGTCATGACGATTGCGCCACTGCTTGCCGCCCAGATGCGGCCGAGATGGGTCTTGCCGCAACCGGTCGGGCCGTGCAGCGACAAGGCCGGCGCGGGCCAGTCCGGCCAGCGGTCGATCCAGGCCAGCGCCTCGCGGTTTCCATCGGCCACGACGAAGTCCTGCCGCGCGTAGGTCGGCGGCGGCAGGGTGAGACTTAGAGTGAGCTGGTTCGCCATGGGCCGGCTCAACTGGGAGCACCACCGCGATAAAGATCACTGTCGCGATAGCGGGCGATGAAGTGGCGAGCGACCACGCCGAGGATCGCCGCAACTGGAACGGCGATGAGCACTCCGGTGAAGCCGAACAGCGAACCGCCGGCCAGCAACGCGAACATGATCCAGACCGGGTGCAGGCCAACGCGGTCGCCGACCAGCTTGGGCGAGAGGAAATTGCCCTCCAGCATCTGGCCTACCACGAACACCGCCGCGACCTTGACGACACCGATCCAGTCCGGCGGGAACTGCGCCAGCGCCATGCCGAGCGCCATCACCCCACCCACGAAGGTGCCAACGAAGGGAATGAAGGAGATGGCGCCGGCGATCAGCCCGATCACGAGCCCGAACTTCAATCCCACCAATGTGAGGCCGATGCCATAGAAGGTCCCCAAGGACAGGCAGACCAGGGCCTGACCACGCATGAAGCCCGCGATCGCGGCATTCGATTCGGTGGTGAGCTTGCGGATCGTGTCGGCATGATCAAGTGGGAGCGAGTTGTCGATCGCCGCCACCAGCTTCTCCCAGTCCCGAAGCATGTAGAAGGTCACCACTGGGGTGATGAACAACAGGCCGAGCAGGTTGATGATCGCCACACCACGCTCGGCGAGCGCGCCCGCAATGCCTCCCGCGACGGCCAAGCCCTTGCCTGCCCACTGCGTCGCCTCGGATTGGAGGTCTTGCATGCTGATCGGTTCGAGGCCAAGCCTGACACGCAGCGGTTCGAGCAGCGGCTGGATGCGGGCCATTGCCTTTACCATGTATTCGGGCGCGCTGGTGATCAGCGACTGCACCTGCCCGAACAAGGGCGGCAGGATCGCCATCACGACGCCCACGCCCACCAGCACCGCCACGATCGTGACGAGGGTGGTCGCCATCGTGCGCGACAGGCGAGCGCGCTGCAGCCGCACCACGACCGGGTCGAGGAAATACGCCACCACCATTCCCACGACGAACGGCAGCAGAATGTCGTTCAGCAGCCACATGAGCAGCAGGAAGATGCCGGCTGCCGCGCCCCAGAAGACCCAGCGCCCCGTCGCGGTTTGACCCATTCGATCAGACTCCCCGGCGCGCACTAGCGCGGCTGCAATTGCCAGCGCCCCATGTCCTGGGACAGGTTCAGACCCGCTTGGGCCAGCGTACGCTGCAGCTCCTCGGGAGAGCCGAAGAAGTCGAGCCGCAACTCCGCACGGTCGGACTCGAGTGTCTTCACCGTCACGGACTTCACGGCCGGAATGGCCCCGAGCCGCTGCCGCACCTGCACCCAGTCGCCGAGCGCGCGGATCGGCACGACGACGTCCAGCGAATCCTGCGAATCGCGGCGCACGGTGCCGATGCTCCGCCAGTCCTGGTCGGCCCTGGCGTGGATTGCCTTCACGGCCGCCGGCAGATCGGCCGCACTGGCAACCGGCATGGGCGGGATCTCGCTGCGAGCGCCCGTCTGGGTGTCGTAGCGCACACCGCGCACCGTGAGACCGCCGCTGACCTTGTCGCCCTCGACGGTGGCCACGATGATCGTGGGCGCCCGATAGCGCTCGTTGAGGCGGGCGAGTGCGGAAACGTCGCCGACATAGGCCTGCTCCGCCGAGAGCACGCCTTGATCTGTCGGATCACCGCGAATCAGCGTGATCGGGACCGCGCTGCCGGCACTGTCGAGCTGCTGCCAGGCCTCACGCCAGGCATTGCGATCGTTGAGCGGCTCCACCCCTGCCGGGCCCTTCCACAGGGGGATCACCAGCGCCGGTCGCGAAACGGTTTCGACAACTTTGGCTCCCGCCCCGCTCAGGTACGACTTCACGGCCTCGGGCACGAAAACGACATTCAACGTGGCGATGTAGCGCCCGGGTGCCGGACGTTCGCGCACGAATTCGATGCCGCGGACCATGTTCTCGAGCTGGGCATCGTCGATCTGCGGGAGCCGTGCACGATCTTCCGTCGGCACCAGACGGTTCACGAGAAGGCCGAACGCCTTGCGCCGCGCCTCGCGGATTCCCTGTGCCCGTGCCTGGACGGCATCCGCCCCCGTCACATCGACATCGACGCCCGTTACGTCGTATCCGGTGCCGCCAGGAGACTGCGCCAGGGCGACGTTTGCGGCGAAAACCGCTAGGAGCACGGCAGCTATCGTGGAAAAGACGCGGCCTATCGGCATTGCGGGGGTCCGGTTTTTGGCTATGTTCGCGCACCGTATTAGCATGAATGAGCCCGGCTTGAAGCCTGACGCCCCCGGCCACAATCGGCCCCCCCTCACCTACAAGGACGCCGGCGTCGACATCGATGCGGGCGACGACCTCGTCGAGCACATCAAGCCGTTGGCCAAGAGCACCAACCGTCCCGGCGTGATGGGCGGGCTGGGCGGCTTCGGCGGGCTGTTCGACCTCAAGGCGGCCGGGTTCACCGATCCGATCCTGGTTTCCGGCACCGACGGCGTCGGCACCAAACTCAAGGTCGCCATCGAGGCCGCCGTTCCCGACACGGTCGGCATCGACCTCGTCGCGATGTGCGTCAACGACATCGTAGTGCAGGGCGCCGAGCCGCTGTTCTTCCTCGACTACTATGCCAGCGGCCGTCTCGACGTCGATGTCGGACGCCGCCTGGTGGCCGGCATCGCCGAAGGCTGCCGCCGCGCGGGATGCGCGCTGGTCGGCGGCGAGACCGCGGAGATGCCCGGCATGTATGCCGACGGCGACTACGATCTAGCGGGCTTCACCGTCGGTGCGGCCGAGCGCAACGCCCTGCTGCCGCGTACCGACATCGCCCGCGGCGACGTCGTCCTGGGCCTGGCGTCGAGCGGCCCGCACTCCAACGGCTATTCGCTGGTGCGCCGGATCGTCGAGCGCAGCGGCCTGAAATACGCCGATCGCGCGCCCTTCGCCGACGCGACGCTGGGCGAGGCCCTGCTCGAGCCGACGCGCATCTACGTGAAGCAGCTCCTGCAGGTGATCCGGACCACGGGCGCGATCAAGGGCCTCGCCCACATCACCGGCGGCGGCCTGCCCGGCAACGTGCCGCGCTGCCTTCCCGACGGGTTGCGTGCGCGTCTCGACGCTCGTCAGTGGACGCCGCCGCGCGTCTTCCAGTGGCTGCATGAGGTCGGCCGGGTGCCGACCGACGACATGCTGCGGACCTTCAATTGCGGCCTGGGCATGATCGTGGTCGTCGCGAAGGACGACGCTGCTCGCGTCGCCCAGGCGCTGACGGAGACCGGCGAGACGGTGAGCGAGATCGGCATGATCGAGAAGGCGCCGACCGACGAGGCTGACTGCGTCGTGGACCATGCCGAGAGCCTATGGCGAAGCTGAAGGTCGGAGTTCTCATCTCCGGCCGTGGCAGCAACCTGGCCGCGCTGATCGACTCCGCGAAGGCCGCCGACTACCCCGCCGAGATCGGCTGCGTCGTGAGCAACAGGGAAAATGCGCCGGGACTGACGATCGCCGCTGCTGCCGGCATCCCCACGGCCATAGTCTCCCACCGCGACCACCCCGATCGTGAAACCTTCGACCGCGCCGTCGCCGCCGAACTCGAGCGGCACGATGTCGAACTGGTGGTGCTGGCCGGTTTCATGCGCATTTTCAGCCCGTGGTTTCCCGCCCGCTGGAAGGACCGGCTGATCAACATCCACCCGTCCCTGCTGCCGGCCTTCAAGGGCCTGCATGTGCAACGCCAGGCGCTGGAGGCCGGGGTGCGGATGAGCGGCTGCACCGCCCACCTGGTGACTCCGGATCTCGATTCGGGCCCGATCATCGCCCAGGCCGCGGTCCCGGTCCTGACCGACGACACCGAGGAAACCCTTGCGGCGCGCATCCTGCGCCAGGAACATCGTCTCTACCCGCTGGTCGTGCGCTGGTTCGGCGAAGGCCGGATCGCAATCAACGGTGACAGGATTGCGGTCACGGGCGTCTCCTGCGACGCCACGCTGCTCTTTTCCCGAGAAACCTAGTCCGATATAAGATCGCCAACGTTTTCAAGCGGGGAAGAGATATGGCTGAAGCAAAGGATGATTACCCGGCTCACGCGGCGACCTATTCCGCGTTCAGCAAGCTGGTGACGTTCACGCTCCTCTGGATCATCGTTCTTCTGGTGGCGATGGCCCTTGGCCTGATCGCGCACCTGCCGTTGCTAGGGCTCGTTGTGGGCATCGGCGGCTCAATCGCCCTCCTGATCGGCTTTGCCGTCCTGGGCTGACGCTCCGGGCACAGACCTCCCAAAAGAAAAGCGGCCCGTTTGGGCCGCTTTTTTCGTTTCCGGGACGCCTCGCGTCAGCCGACGATCTCGGAGCCGGCAAAAAAGTACGCGATCTCGATTGCGGCGTTCTCGGGCGAGTCCGAGCCGTGCACCGAATTGGCTTCGATCGACTCGGCGAAGTCCTTGCGGATCGTGCCGGCATCGGCGTTGGCCGGGTTGGTGGCGCCCATGATCTCGCGGTTCTTCGCGACGGCGTTCTCGCCTTCCAGGACCTGGACCACGACCGGGCCGGACGTCATGAAAGTGCACAGGTCGTTGAAGAACGGACGGGCCTTGTGCACGCCGTAGAACTGCTCGGCCTGCTCGCGGCTCATCTGGATGCGCTTCTGGGCGACGATGCGCAGGCCCTTCTCCTCGAACCGGGCGTTGATCTTGCCGGTCAGGTTCCGGCGGGTCGCATCCGGCTTGATGATCGAGAAAGTACGTTCGACGGCCATGAATTCCCTCGTGGAGGCAGTGGTTTCGACGCTTGGGCGCGCCTTATAGACGCGGGGTTTGGACCCGGCAAGCGCGGCCATTGAGCTTGGTTTGCGGCCAAATCGCATGGTAAATGCCCGCCGCTCATGCTCCACATCAGTGATATCTCCTTTCGCCACGGCGAGCGGGTGCTCTTCGACCGCGCCTCGGCGGCCTTTTCGGACGGCTGGAAGGTCGGTCTCGTCGGGCGCAACGGCGCCGGCAAGTCGACGCTGCTGCGCCTGATCCAGGGCCAGATCGAAGCCGACAGCGGCGAGATCAACCTGATGGGCCGTACCCGCGTAGGCTCGGTGCCACAGGACCCGCCCGGCGGCGACATCTCCGTAATCGACGCCGTGCTGGCAGCTGACGTCGAGCGCAGCGCGCTGCTGGCCGAGGATGCGACCTGCCATGACGGCGTGCGCCTCGCCGAGATTCACGCCCGCCTCGAGGAAATCGGCGCGGCGGCTGCACCTTCGCGGGCGGCATCGATCCTGAACGGCCTGGGCTTCGACAACGAGAAGCAGTCCCGCCCCTGCGGCGAATTCTCCGGCGGCTGGCGCATGCGCGTGGCGCTGGCCGGCACGCTGTTCAGCAGTCCTGACCTCCTCATCCTCGACGAGCCGTCGAACCATCTCGACGTCGAGGCGATGATCTGGCTCACCGAGTATCTGAAGCGCTTCCGCAACACCGTCCTGATGGTGAGCCACGACCGCGATCTGCTGAACGACGTGTGTGACCACATCGTGCACATCGACCAGCAGAAGCTCGTCGCCTACACCGGCAACTACGACTTCTTCGAGCGCACCCGCGCCGAACGCCTCGCCAATGACGCCGCGCAACAGGCCAAGGTCGCCGCGCAGCGCAAGCACATGCAGGCCTTCGTCGACCGCTTCAAGGCCAAGGCCAGCAAGGCGCGCCAGGCCCAGTCGCGTATGAAGATGATCGAGAAGCTCGGGCCCGTCGCCTCGGTGCCGATCGACGAGCGCATCTCGTTCAACTTCCCCTCACCCGACATCCTCGCCTCGCCGATCGAGACGCTGGACGACGTGTCCGTCGGCTACCCCGATGGTCCTCTGGTGCTGCGCAACCTCGATCTGCGCATCGACATGGAAGACCGTATCGCCTTGCTGGGCCAGAACGGCAACGGCAAGTCGACCTTCATCCGCCTGATCTCGCAGCGTCTCGAGCCGCGCGAGGGCCAAATGAAGAAGACGCCCAAACTGCGCGTCGGGTACTTCTCGCAGGATCAGGAGGAGAGCCTCGACTACGAGGGGACGCCCTTCGACCACATGAACCGCGCGCTGGGTCCCGGCGCCGGCGAGGCCAAGGTACGTGCCCAGCTTGGCCGTTTTGGCTTCTCGCGCGACCGCGCCACGCTCAAGGTCGGGGTCATGTCCGGCGGTGAGAAGACGCGCCTGCTGCTGGCGCTCGCCACGCGCAACGCCCCGCACCTCCTGCTGCTCGACGAGCCGACCAACCATCTCGACATGGATGCGCGCGCCTCGCTGGTCGACGCCATCAACGACTTCGAAGGTGCGGTCGTGCTGGTGAGCCACGACACGCATCTGGTGAAGATGGTCGCCGACGCCTTGTGGGTGGTCCAGAACGGCACGGTGAAGCCGTTCGACGGCGACATCGACGAGTATCAGGCCAAGCTCCTCAAGGAGCGCGGGGCGCGTCCGCCCAAGGCTGAGAAGGCGGCCGATGCCGGCAGCAAGAAGGACCAGCGCAAGGCGGCCGCGGACAACCGCAGCAACAAGGCCCCGCTGAAGAAGGCGGTCGACAGCGCCGAGAAGATGCTGGCCCGCCTCACCGAACAGCTGAACGGCGTGCTCGCCAAACTGGCCGATCCCGCGATCTATGCCGGCCCCGGCAGCGTCGTCACGGAGCTCCAGAAGGAAAAAGCCCGCCTCGAACGCGAGGTTGAGAACGCCGAGAGGCGCTGGTTGACCGCCCAGGAAGCGCTGGAAGCCGCCGCCTGACGTCTAGTCGGCAGCCGCAGGGTAGGCAGGCCTCCGTGCGCTGCTGTTCCGGATCAGCATCACCATACCGGCATTGAACGTGTAGAGCCCGACGGCGATCCAGAAGATCACGGCCGGCAGGCCGCTGTTCATCAGCAGGCCGAACAGCGGCGGCGCCACGAATGAGCCGATGTCGAGCCCCGAATAGACGAAGCCGAACACCTTGCCCGAGGCCCCGGGAGGTGTCGCATTGCGCACGATCATGTCGCGCGACGGGTTGGTGATGCCGCCGGCGGCGCCCGCCAGAGCGAGCAGGAACGGGAGCAAGGTGGGCGATACGGTCTGCGTGGCGATCGGCACGGTGAGGCAGGCTGCCGCCAGCAGGCCGAACGCCGCCACCAGATCGTGCCGGCGCACACGGTCGGCGAAATAGCCGCCCACGAGGATACCCGCGGCCGAGCCGACGATGAACACGATCAGGCAGAAAGCGGCATAGTTCTCCGTGACGCCGAACATGCTGCTCCAAGCCGGCACCGCGAACTGCTGGATGCCGACCGTGTTGGCGGCGATCAGCGCGAAGTATGCGAGGCAGAGCAGCAGCGCCGGCTGCAGGAACAGCGCCAGCCCCGGTCTGCTGCCGGCCTGCGCGGCCGCGGCGCGCACCTTGACCCTGTGATCGACCAGCTCTTCGCGATGAATGAAAACCAGTACGGACAGTATGATGCCCGGCAACGCACCGATCAGGGCCGCTCCCACCCAGCCGAACATACTGTCGAGAAAATACATCACTGGCGCCGCCGCCCAGCCCAGCGATCCGCCGAGCCCGTGGATGCTGAAGGCGCGCCCCAGCCGGTTGGTGTTCACCGACGAATTCAGCAGCGCAAAGTCTGCGGGATGAAAAACCGAGTTGCCCAGTCCGGCGATCACAGCAATGCCGGCAAAGCCCACGAAACTATGTGCGACCGATATGCACGCAAGGCCGAGGCCGACGACGAAGAGGCCGCCGGCCAGAATCGGCCGGGCGCCGAAGCGGTCGACGGCAAAACCGGCTGCGGTCTGCGCCAGACCGGAGACGCCGTAGAAGATGCCGGCGAGCAGACCGACATCGGCAAAGCTCAATCCCACCTCCTGCCGGACGATCAAGAGCATCGTCGCGAAGGCAAGCTGGTAGAAGTGGCTGGCGCCGTGGGCAACGCCGATCAGGCTGATCACCCTGAAGTCATGCGGGAACGGCGCGGTGGTTGCAGCGGACATGGGGACCTCGTCCCGCCCATACTAGGCGATCCGCAGCGCGGACGTTTGCGGAATTGCGCGGGAGCCATGCGCATGTGATGACGCGCTGCAGCGGCCCTTGTAGTGTCCCCGCCGGCAATAGGGAGAAACGCATCATGAAGCGCTGGAAGCATCGCCCCGAAGGTTCCACCTGGGGCGACTGGGGCGACGACGATCAGCTCGGACGCCTCAACCTGATCACGCCGAAGAAGGTGCTCGAGGGCATTGCCGAGGTGAAGGAAGGGCTTTCCTTCTGCCTCAGTCTTCCGCTCGACTTTCCGGGCGGCAACGTTCTGAACGCACGCCGCCTGCCGCCCGTCCTCTCGCCCACGGGCGACGAGAATGGCTGGCGCTTCAACTTCCTCACCAACAGCCTCAACCCACAGTTCGTCGACGTGGCGAGCGACGACCGGGTGATCCTGACGCTGCAGTATTCGACGCAGTGGGACACGCTGGCCCATGTCGGCGGCCTGTTCGACGCCGATGGCGACGGCGTGCCCGAGGCTCTCTACTACAACGGCTTCAAGGCCGGCTCCGACGTTGTCGGCCCGCAGCCCGACGCCGGCCGTGACGGCTGCGGTCACCTTTCCTACGCCCACAAGCTCGGCGTGGAGAACATGGCGGCCAAGGCGATCCAGGGCCGCGCCGTGCTGGTCGACCTGGAAAAGCACTATGGCCGCGACCACAAGTATGTGAGCTACGACGACTTCAAGCGCGTGCTCGACGCCGACAAGGTCATGGTCGAACCCGGCGACATGCTGGTGCTGTACACGGGCTTCACCGACGAGATCATGAAGATGAACAAGAACGTCGACCCGGCGCGCGCGCACTCGATGTGCTGCGTGCTCGATGGTCGCGACAAGCGTCTGCTGCAGTGGATCTCCGACAGCCAGATCTCGGCGTTGATCGCCGACAATTATGGCGTCGAGGCTGTGCCGGCCAAGCCCGGCCCCGAGGATGCCGAGCACCCGTCGCTGCCGCTCCACAACCATTGCCTGTTCAAGCTGGGGCTCAATCTCGGCGAGATCTGGTGGCTGAAGGATCTGGCACTGTGGTTGCGCGACCGCAAGCGCTCGCGCTTCCTGCTGACGGCGCCGCCGCTCCGCCTTCCCGGCGCGGTCGGCTCGCCCGCGACGCCCGTGGCAACGGTCTGAGGCCGGCATCGCGATGTCGTTCCCGGCGTTCGTCGCCCAAGGGCTCAAGGCGGAACGGTTCGCGCTGCTGGACATCGGCTGCTCCGGCGGCCTCGATCCGAAGTGGCGCGCCTTCGGCGACAGGCTGAAGGCGTTGGGCATCGACGCCAGCGACGGCGAATGCCGGCGGCTCGCCGCAGCGGAGCGGAATCCCGACGTGACCTACGTGGCGGCCTTCGTGAGTCCCAGCGCCGACCAGCCGATCGACCTGTCGGCCGGGCCGGCTGCACCGCTGATCATGAAGATGCGCGATCGCATGAGCTTCATGCGCACGCGCGAGATCCGCGACGCGAAGCTCCGGACGGCCTCCACCGAAGAGCAGCTCCGGCACAATGCCTGGGAGCTGACCGGGCTGGCCGATCCGGCGAAGCCCGTGGTGGTGCCCGACCTGCTCGCGGCGCGCGGCTGGGCCGACCTCGACTACATGAAGATCGATACCGACGGCATCGACTGGCAGATCCTGCAGAGCTTCGAGGGACGGCTGCCGGCCAACCTGCTGGCCGTGCAGATGGAAGTGAACTTCGTGGGCGACGGCGCCGCCGACGAGCACTCCTTCCACAACACCGACCGATTCATGCGCCGTCACGGCTTCGATCTGTTCCGACTGGACGTCCGCAACTATTCGTCGCGCGCGCTGCCCGCCCGCTACATCTGGCCGACACCGGCCGAGACGCATTCCGGTCGCCCGTTCCAGGGCGAGGCCTATTACGCCCTCGATCTCCTGGGTCCAAACGGTCCGGCGAGGCTTGCGAGCCTCAGTGCCGAGAAAGTAGCTAAGCTGGCGGCGATCCTGTCGGCCTGGGACGTGCCCGATGCCGCCGCCGAGCTTCTGCTCGGCTGCCGCGACAGGCTGAAGCCCGTCACCGACGTCGATCGCGGCCTGGACATCCTCGCGGGCCAGGCCCAGGGCGACCGCGCCCGGCCGCTAGATTATCGAAGCTACATGGCCCGTTTCGAATCCGATCCACAGGACTTCTACCGGCCCGAAGGCCCGATCCCCCTGCGCGAGCGTCTCGCCGCCGCCTGGCAAGCCTATCTGAGGCCGCGCGACAGGCGTTAGCTCAAGCCTTCTTCTCCCAGCCGCCGGTGTCGCTCTGCTGCCAATAGGCAAGGGTGTGGCCCGCGGTCTTGTAGGTCTTCCAGCGCTCGCGTGCGTCGGCGACGGCCGTATCGTCCCGGCCGTCGAACAGTTCGAAGCAGCGCTTGTAGTCGCCAACCCTCTCCGACTTGGCCCTGTCAGCGACGAACAGGAAATTCGCGCCGTTCGGATTCTCGTCGACATGAGTGAGCCAGACCGGCTGGCGGTCGGCTTCGCCGTCCCGGGCGGCACCGTGCGGCAGGAACCCGTCGGGATCGTAGACCCAGAGATGCGTGTTCAACGCATCCACCCGCTCAGGCGACCCGAGCAGCACCACCGCCCGCTCCCCCGCCTGCAATGTCTTGGTCAGCAGGCGCGGCAGCGTGTCTTCCAAGGACGATCGGGTCAGGTGGTAGAAGTTGACCTCGGTCGCCATCGGCTCGGTCAGCGCTCGTAGTTCTCGGCGATCAGCCGGTCGAGCAGGCGCACGCCGAAGGCGGTTGCGCCCTTGGGCCTGGTGGTGTCGCCCTTGCCCGACCACGCGACGCCCGCGATGTCGATATGCGCCCAGGCGACCCCGTCCTGCACGAAGCGCTGCAGGAACTGAGCGGCCGTGATCGAGCCGCCATCGCGCCCGCCGCCGACATTCTTCATGTCGGCGATCTCCGAATCGATCAGCTTGTCGTACTTCGGCCCGAGCGGCATGCGCCACAGCTTCTCGCCGATCCCCGAACCGGCCGCGCGCAGCCGGTTCGACAGTTCGGTGTCGTTGCAGAACAGGCCCGCCCGCTCATGGCCGAGCGCCACGATGATGGCGCCGGTGAGAGTCGAAAGCTCGACCATCGCCTGCGGCTTGAACTTCTCCTGCGCATACCACATGGCGTCGCACAGGATCAGGCGGCCTTCGGCGTCGGTGTTGATGACCTCGACCGTCTGGCCAGACATCGACTTCACGACGTCGCCGGGACGCTGGGCATTGCCGTCGGGCATATTCTCGACGAGCGCGCACACCGCCACGACGTTCGCCTTGGCCTTGCGGCCGGCGATCAGCCGCATGGCGCCGGTGACGGCGCCGGCGCCGCCCATGTCCCACTTCATGTCTTCCATGCCGGCGGCCGGCTTCAGCGAGATGCCGCCGGTATCGAAGCACACGCCCTTGCCGATCAGGGCGACGGGGGCCTGCCCCTTCGGACCGTTCATCCACTTCATGACGAGGAGCTGCGAGTCGCGGCCGCTGCCCTGCCCGACGGCCAGCAGCGTCTCCATGCCGAGCTTCTTCATCTCGGCCTCGCCCAGGATCTCGACCTTCACGCCGAGCTTCGTGAGTTCTTTGGCGCGGCGCGCGAATTCCACCGGATAGAGAACGTTCGGCGGCTCGCTCACCAGATCGCGCGTCAGGAACACCGCGTCCACCACCGGCTCGAGCTGGCCATAGGCCTTGCGCGCCTCGGCGGGCGCGGCCAGGACGACGGAGAGGCGCTGGAGCGACAGCTTCTGCTCCGGCTTGTCCTTGGTCTTGTACTTGTCGAAACGGTAGCTGCGCAGGCGAACACCCAGCGCGAGATGGGCGGCCAGCTCGGCCGGAGAAAGACGACTCCCCTTGACCGGGTCGACGACCACCGTCACCGCGGTATGGCCGGCGGCATTGGCCTCGGCCGCGACCACGCCGCCCAGTTCCTCGGCTGCCCGGGCATCCAGATCCTGCCCCTTGCCCACGCCTAGCAGCAGCAGCCGTGCAATATCACCGGAGTGGCCGAGGACGGTCTGGGTCTGGCCCTTGGCTCCAGTGAAGCGTCCTGCCTCGAGGGCGCGCGTCACGGCCCCGTCGGCCGCCGTGTCGATGGCTTCCGCCGTCGCAAGCAGCTGCTTTTCGGCCCCGACAAACACTGCGACATTGCCGGCAAAGGCCTTCGGAAAGGCCGAAAACTCCACTTTCATCCACATCCCCTGCGCCTGGCGCCTGATTCCGTCCCGATATTTCGCCCCTGCGACGGGACCGCGCAAGCTGTGTTTGTCCGCCGCGCCCCTGCAAAATCGGGGTGGCATCGGGACGCAAGCGCCAGTATCAGTACCGGCCCTCAAAACGGACATGGAAATGACCACAGGAACTCTGCCTCGCGTCTCGGTCGTCGGTCTCGGCAAGCTCGGTGCGCCTCTCGCCGCTGTTCTCGCCAGCCGCGGCTTCACCGTCATCGGCCTGGATGTGAACAAGACGCTCGTGGACGCGATGAACGCCGGCAAGATGCCGATCGTCGAGCCGCAGCTCAACGAGTTGATCGCTGCCAACAGAGGGCGCCTCTCGGCGACCATGGACGCCAACGAAGCGATCCAGAAGAGCGACGCCAGCTTCGTGATCGTCCCGACCCCGTCGGACAGCACCGGCTTCTTTTCCAACCGTTTCGTGCTCCAGGCCATGGAGACGCTCGGCAAGGCCCTGAAGAACAAGACCGGCTATCACATGGTCGTCATCACCAGCACGGTGATGCCCGGCACCACGGGCACCGAGATCAAGGATGCCCTCGAGGCCGCCTCCGGCCGCAAGGTCGGTCCCGACCTCGGCCTCTGCTACAATCCGGAATTCATCGCGCTGGGCAGCGTCGTGCGCGACATGCTCTTCCCCGACTCGATCCTGATCGGCGAGAGCGATGCCAAGGCCGGCGACATGCTGCAGACCATCTACCTGCAGATGTGCGAGACGAAGCCGCCGGTGCAGCGCATGAACTTCGTGAATGCCGAACTGACCAAGATCTCGGTGAACACCTATGTCACCACCAAGATTTCCTACGCCAACATGCTGGCCGACATCTGCGACCGCATTCCGGGTGCCGATGTCGACGCGGTGACCAAGGCGCTGGGCGCCGACACCCGCATCGGCGCGAAGTACCTCAAGGGCGCGATGGGCTACGGCGGCCCCTGCTTCCCGCGTGACAACGTGGCCTTCGCCGCCTTCGCCCGCAAGATCGGCGCCCGCGCCGACGTGGCCGAGGCGACCGACCGCATCAACAACTTCCAGGTTGAGCGCCTGTCCACCCTGGTCTCGAAGTTCTCCAAGGCGGGCACGCGCATCGCCATCCTCGGCCTCTCCTACAAGCCGCACACCCCGGTTGTGGAAGAGAGCCACAGCGTGAAGCTCGCCGCCAAGCTTGCCGACGCAGGCTATGTCGTCACCGTGCACGATCCGCTGGCCCAGGATGCAGCGCTGGGCGTGCTGGGTGACAAAGTGGTCGGCGCCTCGTCGATCGAGGGCGCCGTGCGCGAGTGCGACCTGCTGATCGTCGCGACCGGCTGGCCGCAGTACAAGGAACTCGACCCGGCGTGGTGCCAGCGCGACGGCCAGCGTCTGACCGTTCTCGACCTGTGGCGGACCCTGCCCGCCGACAAGTTCGAGGAGGTAGCCGATCTGCTGTATCTCGGATCGGGCCGGTAGAGCCGGCGCTTCCGGATCACTGAATGTCAAGGCCCGCACCGTGCGGGCTTTTTCATGCGCCCTCGGGTTTGTTGAGTTGCTGGCCTTTACGCCGCACGATCACACCGGAGTTTTCTCCCGCGAGCAATGCGAGACCGGCTCATCAAATGACTGTTTTCATCGACCTTACCGGCAGGGCCATCACGGCAATTCGCCGTAGCACGCCACGGCACAAGTGGGACGAAATCGCGGAAGTAGTCGTCCGCGACCGGCAGAAGGTGGAAGCCGACCTGAAGCCAGCGGCTCCGCAATCCAATTTCCGCGCTCTGCTACCGGAACTGAGGGAACGCTCGCATGTCAAGACACCGAGCCTTCTCGAAAATGCCGCCGAGCTTCGCGACTACTCGGCAAGCTACCCGTTCACAAAGGATCGCACGTCTTCTCTTTCGACGGAGTGATGCGGTCCCTCCCTTACGGGCGCTCGGACTTCCCGATGGCAGGCTACAACTCGGATTTCGTCCTGAAGGCGCCGGGCCTGCTGGAAGCCCTCAACGATCCCGCGCTGATCGATCTCATCGAGCAGTAGCTCGGCTGTGTTCCAACGCTTTACTCGCTCAATGCCTGGTGGACGTTCCCCGCCGACAAGCCCGAGATGACGAATGTGCAGTTCTTCCACCGGGATACCGATGACTGGCGGTTCCTGACGCTGTTCCTCTACCTCACGGATGTCGGCCCGGACGGCGGACCACACGAGGTGATCCCCGGATCGCATTCGATCGATGGGATGAAGAAGCTGTTGAAGTCGGTCCAGTGGTGGCGTTCCAAGATGGATGTCGAGCGCAGCTTCGTCGACGACATGGGCGAAGATTTTTCCAGCGCCTGCGAGCAGGACTTCAGGAACGCGGCCGTACAGCTGACCGGGCCGGCCGGCTCCATGTTCCTCGTCAACACGCTCGCTCTCCATCGTGGCATCGTTCCGACGCGCACCGACAGGCTGATCATCTGGGCCCGATACGGGCTTGGCCCCAACACCAACTCGGCGGACCTCGAAAGGGGTCCCCTGGGAATCCGTCTCGTCCCGACCAGACTTCAGGGCACGCCCCGGGAGAAGTACATCAATCGCCTTCTCGTACAGTTCGACCGAAAGCCGGAGAACTGAGGTCGGGCAAACCGATCGACTATAGCGCGCGACGTCCCCGGAAGCGCAGCACCTTGCCGCGAAGGCTCGGATCGACGCGGGGCAAACCGGCAAGAACCTGGCTACAGAACGGGTTGATGTTGGCGCCGACATAGTCCGTGAACAGCGGCCAGAACCTGTTGTAGATCACGTTCACGCCGACGAAGCGACGCGGGGTCCGTCTCCCCGGAGGCCGCGTTTCCGCCTCCGTGGAAGTCGCCTGCCTGAAGAGCTTCGCAACGACCTTGAGGCGCTTGGTATCCAGTGGACCGGCCTGCCGTCCTATGCGGACGGGCTCATCCGCATGCTGCGTTGCCAGGCCGAACTCGAAAATGAACATCTCCGCCCTCGGAAGCAGATCTTCGAAGGCACCCCTCTCCTCTCCCTCCAGATCCGACGGGAGCCCTTCGCACTCGTTCGGCACCAGCACCGGACCGGTGAATCCCATGGCCCGCCACGCGGTGAGGAACCGCTCGACGAACTCACCGCGCGTTCCCACGATCATCACCGAAGTCGAACGCGGATAGGTCAGCATCTGATCGGCCACGAAGGGCAAGGTGTGGTCGATATCGTAGGTCAGATCGTCGTAGAGGAACCATTCGAGGCTCGTCGACGTGTACGGCACCGTGGCCGGCTTCAGGGCCGCATCGAGCCCTGCCGTGAAGCGCTGGTAGGATGTCTCGCGGTCGAGCCGCACTTCCTCGATCTCGACGTCCGGCCACCCCCAGTTCTCGGCCTGCTCCGGCACGTAAGGCGTCGACACGTTCCAGATGTATTGATCCTGGTCGTTCATCCGGGTCTGCCGGCCCTTGTTATTGGCGGCGGCGACGCGGGTATGATCGCAGTGATAGCCGAAGACCTTGTCGATCAGCGTATCGACACGTCCTCGATAGAGTGCAAGGCGCGCGGCCAGGTTCGAATCGCAATGCCAGCCCAGCAGCATCGATTCGTCGAAGCCATGGATGGCGAACATGTCCTCGCGAAGCGCTGCCTGGAAGTCCCCCAGGGCATCGTACTTCATGGGCATGAAGTTATGGACGACCTGGTTCAGGTGGTAACGGACCGACCAGTCCCGCAGCTTGGCGAGATTGCCAGCCGGATCGCGGCGGTCGAAGGCCGCTTCCCACAGCATTTCCGGCAGCTCGAAGCGCGGGATCTGATAGAACCCGTCCGGAATGGAGCCCAGGATATCGCTGAGCGATTCGCCCTCAGTGCGCGAAACCAGAAGCATGTCGGTGTTCGTATAGAGGACCCACCGGTTCCTCGGATTCGAGCGGCGCAACGCGACGTTGCGCGACTGGGCTTCCAGCGCAACCAGGTGAGTCTTCGACTTCAGATGCGCATGCTGCTCGGGGCGAATCCGCAGGATCCGCAGGACCTTCTTGGCCTTCTCGGTCAGCGTGTCGTGAATCGCCTCTGGAAACGTCGGATGATCGTCGGGCGTGTTGTAGTCGACGAAGAGAATCTCGTCATCCGGATCCGACATCACTTCGGCGAGGGCATTGAAGCTGATGGCCGCCCGCTTGTGCAGGTTGTAGCCGTGCGTGTCGTTGCGACCATAGATGATGACGGAAAACATGGGACCTCGCGTGACGGGCGATCAGTCAGGAAGCGGAACGCGCCAGCTCGTTGCGGGCTGCTGCGTATTCCACGAGCGACGGAAGACCGATGTCCACCACCTGCTGCCAGTATGAGCCGGCGGCGGATCGATCCCGGGCATGGGCGGCCACGCCGAGCTGAAACAGCGCTTCGGCGCGACGGGCGGCGCTGTCGGCCCGGGCCATCACTTCCGACTCGGAAGCCTTTCCCGACTGCAACGCCAGCAGCGACGAGGCCCATGAATTATCGTCGACGATGCTGTCGGCCGGCAAGGGACGTCCGAGCCGCAGCAACGCGCTGCGCAGGTACAGCGTCCAGTAGGGATCGCGTCGGTCGTTTCTGACCATCGTCTCGAGATGGGGCAACGCGCCCTCATGGTCCGCGAGGCGCATGGCAACATAGGCGCTTGCCGCCGGGCGACCGCCGAGCAGCGCGAACTGCTGCCGCCAGTCGCCGTTGGCTTGCTCGACGTGTCCCAGGGCCATATGGGCAATACCCCGGGCGTTCAGAGCTTCCGGGTCCTTCGGGCGCGCCGCAATCACCTTGTCGAGGGCCTCGAGGGCGGGGCCGTACTTGCCCATGGCAGACAGGGCCTCGCCCTTCAGCGCCAGTGCGTCCAGCGAGTTGGGGTGAAGCTTCAGGGTGCGTTCATAGTCCGCCAGCGCCAGGTCGGGCTGCCGGTCGGCAAGATAGGCATTTCCGCGCGCAAGGTGCGGCAAGGCAAACTTCTTGAGCGACTTCAGAACCCTCGTATAGGCAACGATCTCCGCGGTGTGCGCCCCTTGCTGACGCAGGACGAAGTGCCGGTCGGGGGCACCTGGCCGCCCTGCCTGCCGGAGCCTGCGGGCTTGTTCGTACTTCGCCGACGCTGCGGCCGTGTCGCCGCTCATGTCGAGGGCCTCGCCCTCGGCCTCGATCGCATCCGAAAAAGCGGGGGCCATCTCAATCGCCTGCCGGAGCAGGCGCATGGCCGTTTCGCCGTCACCCGTACGAAAGAGCGCCGTCGCGCGCAGGAAGAGATGCTCCGCTTCGGCGCCATTGCCGCCCGGGAACCACTCGTCGACCGCTTGACGACGACGGGTACCCAGCGCCTCTCGCAGGCTTCCCGACAGGCGCAACAACATCCCTGAGTTACTCACAAAACTGCTCCCGCGCGGTAGGGGACCGAATGGACCGCCAAGACGGACGGGGCCTTAATCTTGCCCCGAGATCGCTCGCAGAACTGCCAGAAAGCTCCGATAGCCCGCCAGACCGCTATTTCGGCCTGTCCGCTAACTTAGCGTCGCAGGAACGTCAAGGCACCCGATCACCCTACCAGGGTCCGCCGGGCGGGGGACGTATTTGACGAAATTCTACCGCATCGATACCAAAACCGCCCACATGGCGGCACTTCGGCCGTTCGAGCAGGTGTCAACGAATATGAATGCCCCGCCCTATCTCAGCATCGTTGGCTGGGCACGGAACGACGGTTACACGCCGAACTACGCAAAGCGCCTTGAACATTCCCTGGGCTTCCTCGTCCGCCAGCTCGACAAGTACAAGATCCCCTCCGAGGTGATCGTCGTGGAATGGAATCCCCCGCCCGGGAATCCCCTCCTGGCGGACCTGCTGAATGGCTTCCTAGGCGGTACATCACACGCGAGCGTCCGGTTCATCGTCGTGCCCCCGCAATTCCATCGTGGCCCGCGCGGCTGGGAGAAGCGCGGGATGCATGTAAACCACGCGGCCAATGTCGGCCTGCGGCGGGCCAGGGGGCGGTTTGTGACGCCCAAGGCGCTGGATACGTTCTATTCAGAGAAGCTTGTTG
>CANIEC010000087.1 GCA_947466085.1 Rhodospirillales bacterium | reverse complement strand
TACATCCCTCTATCGCAAGTCCTCGAGGCACATCGGCCATGGAAACGGCTAGCAAACCCAGTGTCGGCGAAAAGGGCAGATTCTATCTGACCAAGCACATCTGGCTTCCTCAGCAGCCGCTGGAGGATTTCAACCTCAAGCTTTCGGACATGATCCTGCGGAACATGCCGAAGCTGCCGCTGGGCGGCGAGGACGCCATGAAGGTCTTCCCTGTCCTGGGCGCGCTCAAGAAGAGCCACGCCAAGATCAAGGCCGACCTCGAGTACCTGCTCAGCCATCATGAAGAGATCCCCGCCCTGCACGAGGTCCACCCGCGCGACCTCTACGTGCCGGGTCGCGCTTGGCGTACCTTCCTGCTGAAATTGTGGGGCCACGACGTTCCGGAGAACGCCGCCGCGGTGCCGGATACGATGGCTGCGATCGCGCAGATCCCCGGCGTCCACACGGCACTGTTCAGCATCCTCGCCGGCCGCGCCGAGATCGAGCCGCACCGCGGATCCGCGGCCGGCATCATCCGCTTCCACTACCCGCTGATCGTGCCGAAGGAGCCCGAGAAGTGCTGGATCGAGATCGGCGGCCACCATTTCTTCTGGAAGGAAGGCGAGCCGCTGGTGTTCGACGACACGCGCGAGCACTGGGTGAAGAACCAGACCGACGAGACGCGGGTCGTGCTGATCATCGACTTCAACGCGCCGATGCCGTTCCCGATGAACCTCTACACCGGCCTGCGCTACAATCTGGTCCGCCGCAGCGCCGAGATTAAGACCGCCATCGAACGCGCCGCGATCGGCGTCCCGCCGCGCACGGCACAAACCGAACTGCCGAAAGCGGCGTAGCTCTTCAAACACTCCTCAAAACAATTCCGTCGTCCTGAGCGAAGCGCCAAAGGCGCGCAGTCGAAGGACCTCTTTTCGGTTCAACGCACTGTGCGTCGGAAGAGAGGTCCTTCGACGGCGCCGCCCTTTGGGCGGCTTCGCTCAGGACGACGCGTTATTGCCTGCTCAGCGCTCTCTTACGCCGCGAGGCGGCCGGCGATCTTGTCGAGCGACTCCAGGCCGTCGATCGGGCCCAGGGCGGCGAGGGTGAGTTCGCCCCGTAGCAGGCGGCGAGCGACGCGGCGCACAGCGTCCTGGTCGACCGCCTCGATGCGCGCCACGATCTCGGCATAGGGAATGGTGCGGCCATGCACGATCAGGTGGCGCGCCGCCTGCTCACAGCGCGCACCGCTGGATTCGAGCGCCATCAGGGTGCCGGCCTTGATCTGGTTGCGGGCGCGCACGAGTTCCTGCTCGTTCAGCGTATCGGCCACGGTGACGAATTCCTCGCACACCGCGGGTACCAGCTCGGCGAGATCGTCCTCACCGGTGCCGGCATAGATGCCGAACAGGCCGCCATCGGCGTAGGCCGTGTTGAAGCAGTGGATGCCGTAGACCAGGCCGCGCTCCTCGCGGATGCGCTGGAACAGGCGCGAGGACATGCCGCCGCCGAACAGGGTCGAGTAGATCGCCAGCGCGAAGTAATCGGGATCGCGGTAGCCGATGCCCTCGCAACCCAGCACGAGATGCGCCTGCTCGAGCACGCGCTGCTCGCGACCGTCGCCACCGACATAGGCCAGCGGCACCGGCCGGTCGGCGTTGGCCGGCGTGCGCGGCACCGAGCCGAAATGCTTCTCGGCGAGATCGACGATCTGGTCGTGCTCGACCCGACCGGCCGCCGACAGGACCATGTTCGAGGCGGTGTAGTGGCGCGCGAGATAGGCGAAGAGGTCGTCGCGGCCGATCGCCTCGACCGAGGTGGCCGTGCCCAGCACCGGCCGGCCGAGCGGCTGGCCCGGCAGCGCGGTCTCCTGGAACTGGTCGAAGATCAGGTCGTCGGGCGTATCGAGCGCCTGGCCGATCTCCTGCAGGATGACGCCGCGCTCGCGCTGCAGCTCGTCGGGATCGAACACCGAGTTGCGTAGGATGTCGGAGATCATCTCGACGCCCAGTCCAACATCCTCCTTGAGGACCGAGGCGTGATAGGCGGTTATCTCGCGGCCGGTGTAGGCGTTCAGGCTGCCGCCGACATTCTCGATCTCCTCGGCGATGGCGCGGGCGCTGCGGGTCCGGGTGCCCTTGAACGCCATGTGCTCCAGCATGTGGGCCATGCCGTTCAGCTCCGCGGTCTCGTGGCGGGTGCCGCAGCCGACCCAGATGCCGAGCGACGCCGATTCCACCTCGGGCATCGGATCGACGGCGACCCGCAGGCCGTTGCCCAGCGTCGTAACCTTCACTTCGCTCACGTGCGCACCTTGCTCCTGGCCGCGGGCGTGGCGGCCATCTCCTGGCGTTCGTCGATCATGGATTTCAGGGCCGTGACGTCGTTCGGCATTCGATCGGCACGCTCGGCCCGGTCCAGCAGGTCGGCGAGCCGCTCCGGCAGGCGCGGCCGCGTGCCGGTCGCCTTCTCGACGGCGTCGGGGAACTTGGCGGGATGCGCCGTCGCCAGAACGACCATGGGAATGGCGGGATCGCGTCGGTGCTGCTGGGCCAGCGCATAGCCCACCGCGGTGTGCGGATCGATCGTCTCGCCGAAACGGGTCAGGCAGTCCTTCATGGCGGCCAGCGTCCCGGCATCGTCCAGCCGGCCGGCGTCGAAGAGCTGCCGCACGCCCGCCAGCACGTTGCCGCCGACTTTCAGGGTGCCGGTGCTGCGGAAAGCCGTCATGGCGTCGGCCAGGGCGACGCCGTCGCGTTCGTAGAGGTCGAACAGCAGACGCTCGAAGTTGCTCGAGATCTGGATGTCCATGCTGGGGCTCAGGGTCGACACGACCTCGGAGGTCGTCATGGTGCCGCTCTCGAAGAAGCGCGCCAGGATGTCGTTGCTGTTGGCGCCGACCACGAAGTGCGAGATCGGCAGGCCCATCTGCTTCGCGGCATAGCCAGCATAGACATTGCCGAAGTTGCCGCTGGGCACGCTGAACGCCACCGGGCGCTCCGGCGCGCCGAGCTTCAGCGCCGCCCAGAAATAGTAGACGATCTGCGCCATAACGCGGGCGAAGTTGATCGAATTCACCGCCGTCAGCGCGTGCCGGTCGCGGAACGCCAGATCATTGAAGCAGGCCTTGGCGAGATCCTGGCAGTCGTCGAACGTGCCCTGGACGGCGATATTGTGCACGTTGGGCGCCAGCACCGTCGTCATCTGCCGGCGCTGGACCTCGCTCACGCGGCCGTGCGGGAACAGCATGAAGATGTCGATGGTCTTGCGGTCCCGCACCGCCTCGATGGCGGCCGAGCCGGTGTCGCCCGAGGTGGCGCCCACGATGGTGGCGTGCTGGCCGCGCGCCGTCAGCGTCTGGTCGAGCATACGGCCGAGCAGCTGCAGCGCCACGTCCTTGAAGGCGAGCGTCGGGCCGTGGAACAGCTCCAGCAGGTGCAGGCCCGAATCGCCCAGCGACTTCAGCGGCGCAATCTCCGGCGTCTCGAACGAGGCATAGGCCTCGCCGATCAGGCGACGGAAGGTCGCCTCGTCGAAGGCGTCGCCGACGAACGGGCGCATGATGCGGAAGGCCAGCTCGGTGTAGCCGAGTCCCTTCATTGCCGCGATCTCGGCCGTGCTGAACTGCGGCCATTCTTCGGGCAGGTAGAGGCCCCCGTCGCGGGCGAGGCCCGCGAGCATGATGTCCTCGAAGCCGAGCGGCGCGGGTTTGCCCTGCGAGCCGTGGCGGGTGCTGATGTAACGCAAGGGTTCCTCCGGCTAGGCGACCTGCCGACAGGCCTCATGGTCCTTGCGAACCCGTTTCGTGGAGGCCGGGAACTTGGCAAGCGCCCTCTCCGGACGGGTGGGCCGCTTGACCAGATCGCCGCCGCAGTTCGGGCAATGGCCGCCCAGGCGGGTTTGGGCGCAGTCGGCGCAGAAGGTGCACTCGAAGGTGCAGATCAGGGCGTCGGACGCGCCGTTAGGCAGGTCCTTGTCGCAGCATTCGCAGTTCGGACGGAGGTCAAGCATGGGTCCCTCTTACGCCTGCAGGTAGCGGCTTTCCAGATGGGCTTTGAAGGCGGCGGCGCTGAGCGGCGCCCCGGTGGCCTCGGCCAGGATCTCGTCGGTCGTCGCAATCGAGCCCTTGCCATGCACATTGGCGCGCAGCCAGCCCAGCAGCGGGGCGAAATCGCCCTGCCCGATGGCGTCCATCAGGCCGGGATGGGCGCGGCGGGCGGCGGCGAAGAGCTGGGCCGCGGCCAGCGCGCCCAGGGTGTAGGTCGGGAAATAGCCCCACCCCCCATCCGGCCAATGGATGTCCTGCAGACACCCGAGCGAATCGTCGGGCGGCACGATGCCCAGCAATTCCCGCGTGCCGTCGTTCCAGGCGCCCGGCAGATCGGCCAGCGCGAGGTCGCCCGCCAGCATCGCCCGCTCCAGCCGGTAGCGCAGCATGATGTGCAGCGGATAGGTGACCTCGTCGGCATCGACGCGGATGAAGCCCGGCGCCGCGCGCGTGTAGAGCCGATGGATGTTCTCCTCGGTCCAGGCCGGCCCCTCCTTGCCGAAGGCAGCGCGCATGCGCGGGGCGGCAAACTCGAGAAAGGCGTCGCTGCGGCAGGCCTGCATCTCCATCAGCAGCGACTGGCTCTCGTGCAGGGTCATGCCGCGTGCGTTGCCGACCGGCTGGCGGCGCCAGGCCTTGGGCAGGCCGGCCTCGTAGAGACCGTGTCCGGTTTCGTGCAGCACCCCCATCAGCGAGCGGGCGAAATCCGCCTCGTCGTAGCGCGTGGTGATGCGCACATCGTCGGCCGTCCCGCCGGTGAACGGATGAGCCGACACATCGAGCCTGCCGTGATGGAAGTCGAAGCCGATCCGGCGGATCAGTTCCTCACCCAGCCGGCGCTGCGCCTCGACGGGAAACGGACCTTCGAGCGGCAACGGATCGGGCTGGCTCCTCTGACGCTCCAGAACGCGGCCCAGCAGGTCGGGCAGGAACCCGCGCAGCTCGGTGAACAGCAGGTCGATGCGCGCCGATCGTCCGCCGGGCTCGAACTCGTCGAGCAGCGCGTCGTAGAGCGAGGTGCCCAGCGCGGCGGCCTTGGCCTCGCCGACGCGCCGCATGATCGTCAGCACCTCTGTGAGCGTCGGAAGCAGCGACTTGAAGTCCGCATTCTTCCGGGCCGAGCGCCAGGCCAGCTCGCAGGCCGAGCAGGCCCGCGTGCGCGCCTCGACGAGGTCGGACGGCAGCGCGCTCTCGTGCACCCACGACCGGCGCATCTCGCGCAGATTGGCCGCCTGCCAGGGATCGAGCGAGGCCCGGCCTTCCTCGGCGCGCGACAGGAGATCGGGCATCTCGGGCGCGGAGATGATCTCGTGGGCGATGACGCCCAGGGTCGCGAGCTGGTCGGCGCGATCGCCGCTCGCGCCATCCGGCATCATCGTCGAACGATCCCAGTTCAGGATGGCCGCCGCGCGACCGATATCGCTCAGCCGCGCGAAGCAACGCTCCAGCTCGGCATAGGGATCGTTGGCGATCACGGCGCCTTCCGGCGCCCGCTGATCTCCAGCCGGCCGTTCTCCCAGTGATAGGCGAGATAAACGCCGGCCAGCGCGAGAGCGATCAGGAACCAGGTGATGGCGTACTGGAGATGGTCGTTGGGGATCTCGAGCCGGGTCTGGCCGCCCACCGGTATGCCGCCCGGATTGGGTGTGGCGTCGGACTCGAGGAAGAAGCTGTCGAGCTTGGGATCCGGCGGCGCCCCCGCCATCTTGCGCATCAGCGGCACGTCGGCCTGGAACCAGACGTTCTTCTCCGGGACATTCTTGGGGGCAAAGCGCGCCCTGACCTGGGACCGGCGAACGAGGCCGGTCAGCTCGACCCGTCCCGAAGGCTGCGCCGCCACCTGCGTCGCGGCATTGCGATCGGGCACCCACCCGCGATCGAACAGGACCACTCGACCGTCATCGGTCTTGAGCGGCACGATGACCTGCAGGCCGACCTTGTTCTTCAGGCTGCGCGCCGCCAGGAAGAATTCACGCCCATGCTCGAAGGTGCCGGTGACCTTCACGCGCCCGTATTCGTGGCGCAACGGAATGCCGCTCAGCAGCTGGTCGAGCGTCATCGGCGGCGCCGCCTGGTTCGTGGCGATGCGATCGAGGATGTCGCGTTTCCACTCGCGACGCTCCATCTGCCAGATGCCGAGGCTCAGCGAGAGGACCAGAATGGGCAGCGAGACGAGCGTGGGCCAGAGAGCGGGCCTCAGCCGGATCATGGAGTCTCCTCTACTCGTCGAGTTCGGTCGTGCGATGGACGAACTGCTGGGCAACCAGCAGGGCCTTGAGGAAGCGCAGCATCCAGACGGCCAGCGCGAAGGTGAGCGGCAGCCAGATCGCGACGTGCACCCACCAGGGCGGCTCGTAGCGGAACTCGACCCAGAAGACGAGGACCATGATGATGGCGCCGAGTCCCAGGATGACGAACACCGCAGGCCCGTCGCCCGCATCGTTGCCGCGCAGGTCGAGGCCGCAGGCGGAGCAGCGATCGACCACCGTCAGCAGGCCAGCGAACAGCCGTCCCTTGCCGCAACGGGGGCAGGCGCCGCGCAGGGCGACGTCGAAGGGCGATTGCCGGGGCCAGTCGGACACGGGGTGGTCTCCCAAAGACGAACCGCCGGGGAGCACCCGGCGGTTCCAAGATAGCCTGCAGGCCTGCCTCAGTGCAGCGCGATCGGTGCCTTGCCGGCGCCCCACCAGTAGATGCAGAAGAACAGGAACAGCCAGACCACGTCGACGAAGTGCCAGTACCAGGCAGCGGCCTCGAAGCCGAAATGCTGCTTGGGCTTGAACTGGCCCTTCGCGGCGCGGATCAGGCAGACGATCAGGAAGATGGTGCCGACCAGCACGTGGAAGCCGTGGAAGCCCGTCGCCATGAAGAAGGTCGACGTGTAGATGTCCTGGCTGAACGTGAACGGTGCGTGAATGTACTCGTAGGCCTGGACGCCCGTGAAGATCATGCCGAGGAGGACGGTGCACAGCAGGCCGCGTACGGCGTCCTTCTGGTTGCCCTCGATGATCGCGTGATGCGCCCAGGTCGCCGTCGTGCCCGACAGCAGCAGGATCAGCGTATTCATCAACGGCAGGTCGAACGGCGCGATGATGCTGATGCCCTTGGGCGGCCAGATGCCGCCGGTCGCTTCGGTACGGACCGGCATGTTCGCGGCGCCCGGATAGAGGGCCGCGTCGAAGAAGGCCCAGAAGAAGGCCGCGAAGAACAGCACTTCCGAGGCGATGAACAGGATCATGCCGTAGCGCAGGCCGAGCTGGACCACGGCGGTGTGATAGACGCGCGACTCGGCGATGACGTCGGACCACCACCAGTACATGACGCCCACTACCAGCAGCAGGCCGGGAGCCAGCCCCCACCAGTGCACGGCCTTCATGACGTTGCCGACGCCCTGGCCCATCATGTCGGGATGCAGCGCGAAGCCGAAGCCGAGCGCCAGCACCAGGGCCGCGAGCGAGCCCAGGGCCGGCCACGGGCTGGGGTCGACCAGATGATAGGGATGCTTCGGAGTACCGCCGGCCATGTTCATCCACCCTTTCCGATATCGCTGCCGGGCAATCCACCCAGCAAGGTCCTGGCCCGTTCCGTCTTCGCCTCGAAGAATGTGTAGGAGAGCGTGATGGTCCGGATGTTGTCGTAGCGCCGATCCTTGTCCAACTCGGGATCGACGAAGAAGATCACGGGCATGTCCACGGACTGCCCGGGGAGCAGCAACTGCTCCGTGAAGCAGAAGCATTGAATCTTGTTGAACCACCCGCCGGCCGTTTCGGGGGTGACGTTGTAGGTCGACGTCCCGACGGCCGGGCGCTGCGAAAGGTTGGTCACGCGGTAGTGGGCGAGACACTCCTCACCCAGCCGGACCGTGACCTCGCGCTGCAGCGGCTGGAAGCGCCACGGCAGGGACGAGTCGACGTTGGAATCGAAGCGCACCTTGACCGTGCGATCGAGAATCGGCCGGTCGCCGTTCTGCGCCACGACCGGCGTGCCGCCGAACCCGGTGGTGCGGCAGAACAGGTCGTAAAGCGGCGCCGAGGCGTAGGCAAAACCGCCCATGCCGGCGGTCATGAGGAAAAGGCGTCGCGCCAGCCGCTTGTTCCTGGCGGCGGTGTCGGGCGTGTCGTCCGTCATCCGTAGCCTCCCATGCGCACGATCGTCAGGGCAAAGAACAGGATCACGAGCACGACCAGGAAACCCGCGATGAACAGGTTCTTGCCGCGCTGGCGGCGGTGCATGTCGGTATCGCCCGGTCGACGGTCCTGTGCCATGGCCGCGCTCATCCCGCGATCCGGCTCACGACGAGATCGACCGGCAGGGCCGCAAACACGGCGGCCAGATAGATCAGCGAATAGCGGAACATCCTGCGGGCGGCGCCAAAGGCCGTTTCATCGTCCGCGGTCCGCCAGACGGCGATCGCATGCCCGATGAAGCCCAGGCTGAGTGCCAAGGCAACCACACCATAGACCCAGCCGACCGCGCCCAACAGCGTCGGCGCCAGGGCGACCGGCAGCAGCAGCAGCGTGTAGATCACCATCTGCCGCTTGGTTTCGCGCGGCCCCGCCACCACCGGCAGCATCGGCACGCCGGCGCGGCGATAATCCTCGCTGCGGTAAAGCGCGAGCGCCCAGAAATGCGGTGGCGTCCAGAGGAAGACCAGCAGGAAGAGCGCGATGCCCACGGCGGATACGTCGCCGGTCGCGGCCGCCCAGCCGATCATCGGCGGGAAGGCGCCCGCGGCACCGCCGATCACGATGTTCTGCGGCGTCCGGCGTTTCAGCCAGATCGTGTAGACAAAGACGTAGAACAGGATGGCCGCCGTCAGCAGCGCAGCCGCCACGAGATTCGTCGATACCGCCATGAGCAGGACCGAGAACATCGACAGCAGCACGCCGAGGCCCAGTGCGTCGTCCGGCGCGACGCGACCGGCCGGCAGCGGGCGGTTGCGCGTGCGGGCCATCAGCGCGTCGAGGTCGCGCTCGTACCACATGTTTATGGCGCCAGCCGCGCCCGAGCCCAGGGCGATCGCCAGAACCGCGAGCGCCGCCTTGAACGGGTGGAGATGCACCGGTGCGATCAGCACGCCGATCCAGCCGGTGAAGACCACCAGCGACATCACGCGCGGCTTCAGCAGGTCGATGTAGTCGCGCACGCGCGCAGGCGTGGCGGCCCCCTCGATGCTTCCCGTGAATGTGTGCGCTGTGTCGGTCATGGGCCTTTCAAGGCGAAGGCGCCTTCTTGGGGCGCCTTCGCTCCGTTCCTAGTGGTGTGCCGTCGGCGAGATGTGCGGCAGGTCCTCGAACGTATGGAACGGCGGCGGCGAGGCCACCGTCCATTCCAGCGTCGTGGCGCCCTCGCCCCAGTAGTTCGCACCGACCTTGCGGCCGTACATCAGCGTGCCGAAGACAACGAAGACGAGCCAGAACAGGGTCGCGCCGAACGACAGGAAGGCGCCGATCGAGGACAGGTAGTTCCAGTGCGTCATCGCGTCCGGATAGTCGACGTAGTGGCGCGGCATGCCTGCCAGTCCCGAAAAGTGCATCGGGAAGAACGTCAGGTTCACGGCGACGAAGGTGACCCAGAAGTGGATCTGCGCCGCCCATTCCGGATACTGCCGGCCCGACATCTTGCCGATCCAGTAGTAGAAGCCGGCGAACATGCCGAACACCGCACCGAGCGACAGCACGTAGTGGAAGTGCGCGATCACGTAGTAGGTGTTGTGCAGCGAGTAGTCGACGCCGGCATTGGCCAGGACGACGCCGGTCACGCCGCCGACGGTGAACAGGAAGATGAAGCCGATCGCCCACAGCATCGGGATCGTGAGCCGGATCGAGCCGCCCCACATGGTGGCGATCCACGAGAAGATCTTCACGCCCGTCGGCACCGCGATCACCATGGTCGCGGCCACGAAGTAGGCGCGCGTGTCGACGTCCATGCCCACCGTGTACATGTGGTGCGCCCACACGACGAACCCGACGACGCCGATCGCCACCATCGCGTAGGCCATTCCGAGATAGCCGAAGATCGGCTTGCGGGCGAAGGTCGAGATGATGTGGCTGATGATGCCGAAGGCCGGCAGGATCATGATGTAGACTTCAGGGTGACCGAAGAACCAGAACAGGTTCAGGAACAGCACCGGATCACCGCCGCCCTCGGGCTTGAAGAACGAGGTTCCGAAGTTGCGGTCGGTCAGCAGCATCGTGATGGCGCCGGCGAGCACCGGCAGCGCCAGCAGCAGCAGGAACGCCGTGACCAGCACCGACCAGGCAAACAGCGGCATGCGGTGCAGCGTCATGCCCGGCGCGCGCATGTTCAGGATGGTCGTGATGAAATTGATCGCACCCAGGATCGACGAGGCGCCCGCGATGTGCAGCGAGAAGATCGCCAGGTCCATGCCGGCGCCCTGGTTGATCGTGAGCGGCGGATAGATCGTCCAGCCCGTCCCCACGCCGCCGCCGATCAGGGCCGACATCAGCAGCAGGATGAAGGCCGGCGGCAGCAGCCAGAAGCTGATGTTGTTCATGCGCGGGAACGCCATGTCGGGCGCGCCGATCATCAAAGGCACGAACCAGTTGCCGAACCCGCCGATCAGTCCGGGCATGACCACGAAGAACACCATGATCAGGCCGTGCGCCGTCACGATCGTGTTCCAGAAGTGGCCGTCCGGCGTGCCGTCAGCACCGTTGAAGTACTGGACACCCGGCTGCATCAGCTCGAGGCGCATGTAGACGGAGAAACCCGCCCCGATCAGCGCCGCGAAGATCGAGAAGACAAGGTACATCGTGCCGATGTCCTTGTGATTGGTGCTGTACAGCCACCGCTTGATGCCGGTGGGAGTGTGGTCGTCATGCCCGTGGGCGGTGTGGTCGTGGGCGGCGCCGTGCGCGGTGGCCATTCTTGATCTCCTGCGGAGAAGCGCTTAGCGGGTGGCGGGAGTGGTGGCGACGGAAGCGACGTCGGTCGCGGGCGCGAGCCCGGCGGCCTTCTTCTTGTCCGCCACCCATTTGTCGAAGTCGGCCTTGGAAACCACGCGGACGCCGATCGGCATGAAGCTGTGGTTCTGGCCGCAGATCTGCGAGCACTGGCCGAAATAGAGGCCCTCTTCCTTGACGCTGATCCAGCCCTCGTTGAGGCGACCGGGGATCACCGTCTTCTTGACGCCGAAGCCCGGGACCGTCCAGCCGTGCATGCTGCCGCCCTCGGCGGTGCCGATGATGCGCACGACGGTGTTCGCCGGGATCACCATCTCCTCGTCCACGGCCAGCAGACGCGGCACCTGCGGCTTGGTCTTGGCGCGGTCGGCCTCGTTGAGCATGCGGCTCTCGACCGTGAAATTGCCCTGGTCGGGGTAATTATAGGACCAGTACCACTGGTGACCGGTGACCTTGATGGTCAGCGCCGCATCCGTCGCCTTGTCGCTGTAGTAAAGCAGGCGGAACGACGGGATGGCGATCACGACCAGGATCAGGATGGGGATGATCGTCCAGGCAATCTCGAGCCCCGTATGATGGGTCACGGTCGTCGGTGTCGGGTTGCGACCGGCGTGGAAGCGCCAGACGGCGTAGACCAGCAGCAGCAGCACGAAGATGCAAATCGCGGTGATGACGACCAGCAGCAGGTCGTGCAGCGATTCCACCCGTTCCATGATCGGCGTGTAGGGCGGCGGGAAGTTCAGCTGCCAATCGTGCGGCACACCGATGACTTTCTGCGCCTGGGCCGGCGCAGCCATGCCGAATCCGGCCATTGCCGCCAACAGTCCAACGACGCCCAATACACGCTTAACGACCATGCATCCGTCCCCTCGGCGGTTCAGATCCGGCAGGTTTTTCCGACCCGCAAAATCCCCCGCATTTCAAACGGGTTAGTACCAGATATAGCCGTGGGTGGTAACGGGTTTTCACCCCCGGTCGGTATGTGGCGGCCAGTCGCAGCCGCGCCTGCAACGGCACATCACGCAGGTGCAGCAAACCCCTCCGCGCCGCCCCGAAGTTGCCGCTTGTCTTTCGAAAGCCGGCCTATAAGGTCCCGCCGGCCGCGGCAGGACCGCGGAATCGCCTAAGGAAATCGTCATGCGGCTCGCCATTCTGACGCCCGTCCTTGCCGTCATTCTCATGTTCGCAGGAGCAGCCTCCGCCATGGATAAGGAAAACACCCTCTATATCGACCTGAAGGATGGTCGCGTCGTCATCGAGATGCGCCCCGACCTCGCCCCCAACCACGTGGCCCAGATCAAGAAGCTGGCGCGCGAGGGCAAGTATGACGGCGTGGTGTTCCACCGCGTGATCGACGGCTTCATGGCGCAGACCGGCGACCCCACGGGCACCGGCACCGGCGGTATGGGCGAGACGCTCAAGGCCGAGTTCTCCAAGGAGCCGCACAAGCGCGGTTCGGTCTCGATGGCGCGCACCAACGATCCGAACAGCGCCCGCAGCCAGTTCTTCATCGTCTTCAAGGACTCGAACTTCCTCGACGGCCAGTACACCGTCTGGGGCAAGGTCACGTCCGGCATGGAGTTCGTGGACATGATCAAGAAGGGCGCGCCGGGCTCGGGCGCCGTGTCCGCCCCGCCGGACAAGATGATCAAGGTCCAGGTCGCGGCCGACGCGAAGAGCTAGGCTCCTCGCGCCCCGCTCCCTTCGTCTACTTCGTAACGGTGTGGAAGGCCTTGGCAATGACCTGCCAACGGCCTTCTACTTTCAGAAGGGTCAGATAGTCCGTGAAGTAGCGCGGAGGAATCTGGCACTCGACCTTGGCGAAGGCCGTCGCCGGGCCGGAAAAGTCGATCGAAACGATGCGGTCGCGGCGCTCGCTGCCGCTGTCCCTGGCCGACTTGCGGCTCTCGACCATCTTGAACCAGTCGGCGCGCGGCATGTCCGCGGCCTTGCCGTCGGAGCCCGCACTGTAGAGATGCGAGGCGGGATGGAAGGCCTCGCCCAGCTTCTTCGTATCGCCCTCGTACAGGCCGTCGAAATAGACCTGAAGCACCTTCTCGATTGCCGCGACGTCGGAATTCATTGCTCGTCTCCCTCGTTCAAATCGCGCCGTTGGGCGCCACCAAGATCTTGCCGTTGCGCCCGCCCTTGTCGGCATGCGCCAGTGCTTCCTTGATCTTCTCGATCGGATAGACTGTGTCCACCGGGGCGTAAAGCGTACCGGCCACCACCTGCGCGGCCAGTTCCGCATAGATTTCGCGGATCTTTGCGGCATCGCGTTTGGCGAGGCCACGGCCCAGCATGAACCCCGTCAGCCTGACGCCGCGGTAAATGAGGTTGCTGCGTCCCACCCGGGGATCCTCACCGCTCATCGATCCGTAATGCACGACGGTGCCTTCCGTCGCGACGCAGTCGACGATGCGTCCCGTGGCCGCCCCGCCGATCGCCTCGATGCCCAACCGGATCGCGGCATTGCCGGTCGCGCCGGCGACCCGCTCGCCGAGATCGTCGCCGTCCACCAGCACGACATCGGCGCCCAGCGCCTTCAGCTCGTCTGCCAGCTCGGCGCGGCGCACGACGTTGACGGTGCGCAGGCCGCGTTGGTGGGCCTGCACGATCAGCAGCCGCCCGACCGCCGAATTGGCGACGTTCTGGATGACCCATTCGCCGCCCGCGAGGTCGACGAAGTCCGACAGCATGAGCCGCGCCGTCGGCGGGTTGATGCGCACCATCGCGGCCTGGCGCAGGTCGATGCCGGCCGGCAGCGGGATGGCGTCGTCGCCCTTCACGCGGCGCTTCTGCGTCCAGTTCTCACGCTGCAGGTTGATGACCAGGTCGCCCGTCCTGACATGCTTCACGGCCGATCCCACCGCGGTGACCCGGCCGACGCATTCCGCGCCGGGCGTCGCCGGTAGCGGCGGCTTCAACCGGTAGCTTCCCTTGCAGAACCACATGTCCGCGGGGTTGATCGGGAAGGCCAGCACGTCGAAGACGACTTCGTCGGCGGCCGGCTCGCCGACGCCCGGCACATCGGCGCAGCGCGCCACGTCCCAGGGGGTCCCGTACCGATCAATCAGCACCTGCTTCATGCCGCGCCTCCGCCCGATGAATACGGGCACTTTGTTGGCCCGTCGATTGCTTATATGGTTATTCGACAGGGGGTGAAATGCCGGATGGCAGCCAAGGCATTCGATGAGATGAATTCGGGCACCGACGGTTCGGTCCGCGTGCCCTATCGCGGCGTCGCCGACTGGCTGGCCCGGACCTCACCGGAACGGTTGGAGGCGACACGTAGAGAGGTCGATCTCTTCTACCGCCGGCACGGGATCACCTTCGGCGCCTATGGCGCGGCGGAGGGTTCCGAGACGACGATCCCGTTCGACATCATCCCGCGCGTCATCGCGTATGACGAGTGGCAGTTCCTGCACAAGGGCCTGTCGCAGCGCGTGCGCGCCCTCAACGCCTTCCTGACCGACGCCTATGGCCAGCGGGAAATCTGCCGCGCCGGCATCGTCCCCGAAGAGCAGATCCTGATGAACGGAGAATTCGTCGCCATGGCACAGGGACTGCAGCTCCCCGGTGGCGTGCACGCCCACATCGCCGGAATCGATCTCGTTCGCGTCGGCGAGAAGGACTTCTACGTCCTCGAGGACAACGTCCGTACGCCGTCGGGCGTGTCCTACGTCCTGGAGAACCGCGAAGTCATGATGCGGCTGGCCCCGGAACTGTTCGCGGCCATGAGCGTCCTGCCGGTCGCCGACTACTCCGAGGAACTGCTCGCCACGCTGCGGTCCGTATCGTTCAGCGACGGCCATGAGCCGAACGTCGTGCTGCTGACCCCCGGCCACTACAACAGCGCCTATTTCGAGCACGCGTTCCTGGCCGACGAGATGGGGATCGAGCTGGTGAAGGGCTCCGACCTGTTCGTCGACGAAAGCCGGGTCTACATGCGCACCCCGCGCGGGCCGCAGAGGGTCGACGTGATCTACCGCCGGGTCGACGATGCGTTCCTCGATCCGCTGGCCATGCGCCCCGACTCCTTCCTCGGCGTCGCGGGCCTGCTCGGCGCCCTGCGCGCCGGCCGCGTGAACATCGTCAATGCGCTCGGCAACGGCGTCGCCGACGACAAGTCGACCTATACCTACGTGCCCGAGATGGTGCGATTCTATCTCGGTGAGGAGCCGATCCTGCAGAACGTGCCGACGTGGCGCTGCGACCGGGCCGACGACTACAAGTACGTGCTGGAGCATCTCTCCGAGATCGTCGTCAAGGAGGTGCACGGATCGGGCGGCAAGGGCATGCTGGTCGGCCCGACCTCGAGCAAGGCCGAGATCGAGGAATTCGCGGCGCTCCTGAAAGCACGGCCGGACAACTACATCGCGCAGCCGACGCTTGCCCTGTCGACCTGCCCCACCTTCGTGAGCCAGGGCGTGGCGCCACGACATGTGGACCTGCGCCCCTTCGTGCTGTCGGGCAAGAAGATCACGATCGTGCCGGGCGGCCTCACCCGCGTCGCCCTCAAGGAGGGATCGCTGGTCGTCAATTCGAGCCAGGGCGGAGGCACCAAGGACACCTGGGTCCTGGCATCCGACCAGGCGGACGACAGATAGGCCCCGCCGATGCTGAGCAGTACCGCCAAGAATCTCTACTGGATGGGTCGCTACCTGCAGCGTGCCAAGTCGACGGCCCGGCTGATCGAGGCGACCCAGCGCATGGCCCTGCAGTCGCGCGGCGAGGAAGCCGCCGGCGTGGCGGCGATCTTCGGCATGGAGGACGAGTTCCGCCAGAGCCAGGCCCAGGGCGAACGTCTCGCCAGCCTGATCGACTTCCTGGTGATCGACGAGAACAACCCCTCCTCCATCGTCAATTCGATCGCCGCCGCCCGCCGCAACGCCCGCGAGGAACGCAACAACATCACGGTCGACGTCTGGGAGAGCCTGAACGCGCTGTGGCTGGAGCTCAGTGCCCGCCTGCGCGGCAAACGGGCGAACCTCGACCGCGGTGCGCTCATCGAGTCGGTGAAGAAACAGGCGGTGATGATCTTCGGTGCCGCCCAGGTGACGCTGCTGCGCGACGAGGCCAACAACTTCCTGCAGCTCGGCGCCTTCCTCGAGCGCGCCGACAATACCGGCCGCATCCTGGACGTGAAGTTCCACCTGCTAAGGCCGGACGGCAATCCCAGCGCCGAGGGGCTCGACTATTTTGCCTGGTCCGAGCTGCTGGCCTGCATCGGCGCGGTGCGCACCTACCGGCGCATTTATCGCAGCTCGCTCAATCCCATGAAGGTGGCGGAGCTGATGATGCTGCGGCGCGACGTGCCGCGCTCGGTGCACCATTGTCTCTGGATGGTCGACCTCAACATGCGCGAGCTGGCGGATGCCTACGGCACGCGGGGCGAGGCGGACCGGATGGCGGGCGAGCTCCACGCGCGCCTGCGCTATGCGCGCATCGACAAGGTCTTCGAGATCGGCCTGGCCAAGTTCCTGGGACAGCTGCGCGGCGACATCGGCACCCTGTCGGACGAAATCGGCCGACAGTTCCTCCTGGATTGAGCAGAGCCATGCGTTTCTCCGTCCACCACGCCACCCGCTTCCAGTTCGACCAGCCGTCCGGACATTCGATCCACGACGTGCGCCTCACACCCAAGCCGGCGGCGGCGCAGCGCATCGTGTCGTGGCGCATCGACGGTCCCGGCAAGAAGTCGGAATGGAAGGACGGCCACGGCAACCAGGTCACGACCTTCTCGGTCGCCCAGCAGCACGACAGCGTCGAGATCGTTGTGCAGGGGATCTACGAATACAGCGGCACCGACCAGTGGCTGCGCTATGTCGAGGAGCCGACCCTGCCGGCGCCCTTCTGGCTGCGCAACACGGGCCTCGCGCGCCACGATGAGAGCTTCGATCCGGTGATCGAGGGCCTCGCCGACCGCGCCGCGGACCCCACGCGACGGGTCGCGGTCCTGCATGAGCTGATGGAGCGTATTTCGGCGCGCGTGGCCTACAAGACCGGCGCTTCCACCGTGGATACGACGGCGGTCGAGGCGCTGACACGCGGCGCCGGCGTGGCGCAGGACGAGGCCCACATCTTCATTGCCTGCTGCCGCCGCCTCGGCGTGCCCGCCCGCTATGTGAGCGGCTATCTCCGCAACGACGATCCCGAGCTGCATGTCGGCCGGACCAGCCATTCCTGGGCCGAAGCCTGGGTGCCGGGGCTCGAATGGGTGGGCTTCGACCCCGCCAACGGCATCAGTCCGCGCGGCGACAGCCTGCGTGTCGCCGTGGGGCTCGACTACCGCGATGCGGCTCCGGTCAGCGGCCGGCGCGTCGGCTTCGGCGATGCGAAAATGACCGTCGACTGCGCCGTCCGCCTGATCGATTGACGCGCCTTCCGCTCAACACAAGTAGCCCCTAACAGCGGTAAGGCCCGCCCGACGATAAATACAATGGGGTTACCTTGCGGAAAGCCGGCGTCGCGACTAGCTTCGCGCCGCTTATAAAAATGCCTGAAGGAGGCATATTCGTCATGGCTTTCATCGCCGATCGTCTCAGCCGCATCAAGCCATCTCCGACCAATGCCGCGCAGGGCAAGTTCCTGGAGATGAAAGCGGCGGGCAAGGATGTGATCGGCCTGGCCGCCGGCGAGCCGGACATGCCGACGCCCGACCACATCAAGGAAGCTGCGATCCAGGCGATCCGCAACAACGACACCAAGTACACCGCGGTGCCGGGAACGCCCGCGCTGCGCCAGGCGATCGTCGCGAAGATGAAGCGCGACCATGGCCTCGAGTACAAGCCGTCGCAGACCGTCGTCACCTCGGGCGGCAAGCAGATCATCTTCAACGCCATGCTGGCGACGCTGAATCCGGGCGACGAGGTCATCGTGCCGGCGCCCTACTGGGTGTCGTACCCTGAGATGGTGCTGTTCGGCGAGGGCACGCCGGTCATCGTGCAATGCCGGGAAGAAAACGGCTTCAAGCTGACGCCGGAAGATCTCGACCGCGCCATCACGCCCAAGACCAAGTGGATCATCCTGAACTCGCCCAGCAACCCGACGGGTGCCGCCTACTCCAAGGCCGACCTCCGCGGCCTGTGCGACGTCCTGCTGAAGCATCCGCACGTGCACATCCTGACCGACGACATGTACGAGAAGCTCGTCTACGACGACTTCGAGTTCTTCACGCCGGCGCAGGTCGAGCCGCGCCTGTACGACCGCACGCTGACCATGAACGGCGTTTCCAAGGCCTACAGCATGACCGGCTGGCGTATCGGCTACGCGGCGGGCCCGCAGAAGCTGATCGATGCCATGATCACGGTGCAGTCGCAGAGCACGTCGAACGCCAGCTCGATCAGCCAGGCGGCGGCGGTGGCCGGCCTCAACGGTCCGACCGATTTCATCGCGAAGAACGTCGCGATCTTCAAGCAGCGCCGCGACCTGATCGTGTCGATGCTGAACCAGACCAAGGGCATCAAGTGCCCGCGTCCCGAGGGCGCCTTCTACGTCTATCCGTCCTGCGCCGGCCTGATCGGCAAGAAGACGCCCGACGGCAAGGTCATCAAGGACGACACCGACTTCGTGAACTACCTGCTCGAGGCGGAGGGCCTTTCGGTGGTCCAGGGTTCGGCGTTCGGCCAGGGCCCGGCCTTCCGCATCTCCTACGCCACGGCGACGGAACTGCTGGAGGAAGCGGGCCGTCGCATCCAGCGCGCCTGCGCCGCGCTGTCGTAAGGACTGCTGACCTATTTCATCCCCGCCCGGCGTTTGACTCGGCTGGGCGGGAGTGAAACGATTTTCATGACAAGTGGGCTTCGCTCCGGCTGATCGTTCGGAAGCGTAACGTCTATTCCGCGACTTTCGTCCGGGGCTTCTGCGCTTTTGCGAAGAAGGAGGACGTTGTCATGGCCGAGTTCAAGACGGAGACGATC
>CANIEC010000086.1 GCA_947466085.1 Rhodospirillales bacterium | reverse complement strand
ATCGGCGCGCCGGGCTTCGGCAGCGAGAAGCGCGGCATCGTCGAGCCCACCCGTCACCGGCTCCGCGCCGGAGGACGCGAGCCTGCTGCCCTTCTCGGCATCGCGTACGAGCCCGCGCAGCTTGTGGCCGTCGTCGAGCAGGCGGCGCGCGACGGTGCCGCCGATATAGCCCGCAGCACCGGTCATGAAGATGTTCATGGTCAAATCTCCTAAAGAGCCAGGGTCATCTGCGGCGACACCGTGCGCTCCTCGCGCTGATGCAGGTTATGGAGGGAGACGCCGAGCAGGCGCACTTTCTTCTCCAGGGGAAAGATCGATCGCACCAGTTCGCGCGCCGTGCGTTCCAGGACCTCGCGGCTTTCGACGCTTTCCTCGAGGGTGCGGCTCCTCGTCACGATCCGGAAGTCGGCATACTTGATCTTCACGGTCACGGTGCGGCCGACGATGCCGGTGCGCTCGCAGTAGGACCAGACATCGCCCAGCACCGAGGCGACACCCTCTTCCACCGCTGCCGGCCGGTCGAGATCCTCCATGAAGGTCGTCTCGGAGCCGACAGATTTGCGAGGCCGGTTGGGCACGACGCGGCGCTCGTCATGGCCGCGCGCGATGGCGTGGTAATAGGTGCCGGAGCGACCGAAATACTGCTGAAGGAACTCCAGTGTCTGCGCCTTCAGGTCGGCGCCGGTATGGATCCCGAGCCGGTTCATCTTTTCTGCCGTCTTCGGCCCGACGCCATGGAAGCGGCCGACCGGCAGCCCTTCGACGAAGGCCGGCCCCTTTTCCGGCGGGATCACCGTCTGGCCGTCGGGCTTGCGATGGTCGGAGGCCAGCTTGGCCAGGAATTTGTTGTAGGAGATGCCGGCCGAGGCGGTGAGGCCCGTGCGCGCCAGGATGCGCGCCCGGATCTCGCGCGCGATCTCCGAGGCGAGCGGCATGCCCTTGAGGTTGGTCGTGACGTCGAGATAGGCCTCGTCGAGCGACAGCGGCTCCACCAGCGGCGTGTAGTCGAGGAAGATCTCGCGAATCTGCCGCGACACTTCCTTGTAGACCTCGAAGCGCGGCTTCACGAACTGCAGCTCCGGGCACAGACGCTTGGCGGTGACCGACGGCATCGCCGAGCGCACGCCGAACTTGCGTGCCTCGTAGCTGGCCGCCATCACGACGCCGCGCTGCCGCCCGCCGACCGCGACCGGCCGGCCGCGCAGCGAAGGGTCGTCGCGTTGCTCCACGGACGCGTAGAAAGCGTCCATATCGACGTGGATGATCTTGCGGATCTCGGCTTCCGCCATGGCCGGAGTATAGGCCCGTCGCAGACCGAGGTCCCCTGGGTCGGTGCCGCTGCCTCACACCGGGAGCGCGGGTCGCAGGCGAAGCGTGAAGACCGCACCTCCCCCGGGCCGGTCGTCGACCGAGATGGTGCCACCGTGTGCGGCCGCCACGCGGGTCACGATGGCCAGCCCCAGTCCGCGGCTCTCGGGCTGCGCCCGATCGCGCCGCCAGAAGCGCTTGAAGATCGTCTCGCGCTCGCCGAACGGAACGCCAGGGCCTTCATCCAGCACCCGAACCGTTCCGTCCGCGGCGACATCGACTTCGATCGTCCCGCCGGCCGGTGTGTGACGAATGGCATTCTCGACGAGATTGCGGACCGCCCGGAACAGCGCTTCCGCATGGCCGTGCACCCACACCGGCGTCTCGGCGCCGGTCAGGGCAATCGTCCTGTCGCTGTCGACCACGAGCGGCGCCATGAAGGCCACCGCCTCGGCACAGACGTGCTGCAGATCCGCCCTGGAGTCGCCGTCCACCACGAGCACCTCCAGTTCAGCGATATCGAGGACCTGGTTCACGGTGCGGGTCATGTTGACGATGTCGGTCTCCAGCGACCGACGCAGCGGCAGGTCCTCCATCGAATCGACCCGGGCGCGCATGATGGACAGAGGCGTCCGCAGTTCGTGCGCCATGTCGGCCGTGAACTCGCGCTGTGCGCGGAAGCCCGCTTCGAGCCGGGCAAGCGCCTGGTTGACCGCGCGCACGAGCGGCACGATCTCGCTCGGCATCGACTGTTCCGAGAGGCGGACATCGGTGGTGGTCGGCCCGATCGACGCCGCCGTTTCGGACGCGGCGCGCACCGGATCGAGGGCACGGCGGAAAATCATGATGTCGATCAGCAGAAGGAGCAGCAGGATCGGAAAGGTGATCCAGGCGACGCTCGGCAGGAAAGAAGCGACGATATCGTCGATGATGACGTCGCGGTGCGCCAGGTCCTGCCCGACCTGTATCCAGTAGAGACGGTCGCCAATGGCGCGCGGCACGTTCACACCGATGAGGGCCGGCCCCTTGCTGCGACGCTGCGTGAACGAGTCGTTCTTCAGCGAATCGTTGGCCGTCGAGAGCGGTGCATCGTCCGGACGCGAGGCGAACAGCAACTTCCCCTTCGAATCGAGGATGGCATAGGCATAGAGGGCGTAGTCGCCGGAATAGATGGGCTGGGCCTCCTGCGGAATGTCGAGCGTGACGCCTCCATCGGGGGTCGGCCGCAGGAAGCTCGCGATCGTCAGGGCCTGGGCACGCAGTGCGTCGCGATGGAGGCTGTTGGCCGCCTCGTTGAGCAGCCAGTAGAGCGCCAGCGGCATCAGGATCGACGTGACGCCGATTGCCACGACGTGCAACGCGACCACGCGCGAGAGGATCGAGCGGAAGCGCCTCAACCGGCGGCCTTTTCCTCGGACAGCAGGTAGCCGACGCCGCGAACGGTATGGATCTTCACGGTCGCGCCGCAGTCCGACAGCATCTTGCGCAGGCGATGGACGTAAACCTCGACCGCGTTCGAACCGACATCCCCTGACAGGCCGAAGAGCTGATCCTCGAACAGGCGCTTCGGCACCACGTTGCCGCCACGCCGCAGCAGGATCTCGAGGATCGCGGTCTCACGCGCAGGAAAGACGCGCACCGCCCCGTCGATCAAGACCTGGCGTCCCTCGGTTTCGAGCGAGACGTTGCCGAAGGTGAGCTGGCGACCGAGGAGATTGCCGGGCCGGCGCAGCAGCGCCTGCAGGCGCGCCACCAGCTCCTCCATGGCGAACGGCTTGACGAGGTAGTCATCGGCACCGGCGCGCAGGCCATTGACCCGGTCGCTCACGCCGCCGCGTGCCGTAAGGACAAGAACGGGCGTCGAATCGCCGCGCCCACGAATGCTCCGAAGCAGCGACAGCCCGTCCTGATCGGGCAGGCCGAGATCGAGCACGATCGCCGCATAGCGCATGGCGGCCAGCGAATGCGCGGCGTCGCCGGCATTGCTTACGAAATCCGCCAGGAATCCGCCACGCGCCAAGCCCTTGACCAGCAAGGCGACGAGTTCGGTATTATCCTCGACGAGCAGGATTCTCACGGGCGTCCACACTCCCTGGGCGTGTTCGCAGTTTAGCCGATCCTAGCACGCCAACGTCCGCGAAGCGTCGTCCGAGCCGCAAGCTGGTGCAGGTACGGGAGCGCGCAGGTTCGCACCGCCGGGGCGGCCACCCTGCCGGCCGCGATCGCCGTCTTGACCGCAGCCTAAGGGGCCCCGAAAAGACGACGATGCCCTCTGCAGATGAACTCATCGATCTAGGCGACCGTCGTCTACGGGTGCGCCGCCTGGCGCCCGCGCGTGACGATGGCCTCGACCGCACGGCGCTCGTTTTCCTCCACGAAGGTCTGGGCTGCATCGAGATGTGGCGCGACTTCCCACAGAAACTCTGCGACGCCACGCGCTGCGCCGGCATCGTCTACGACCGCACCGGCTATGGAAGGTCGAGCGCCTGGCCGTCCGGCCCCGGCCTCCGCTACATGGAGATCGAGGCTGACCTCGTCCTGCCCCGCCTGCTGACGGCCCTCGGTGTCGAGGATTGCGTGCTGGTGGGCCACAGCGACGGCGGCACGATCGCGCTGAACTACGCCGCGGCCGATCCCGAGCCGCTGCGCGCCGTCGTGACCCTGGCCGCGCATGCGATCAACGAGCCGGTCTGTGTCGAGGCGATCACCCGGGCCCGTGCGGCGTTCGCCTCGGGCGACCTGCGCCAGAGGCTCGCGAAGTATCACGACGACGTCGAAGGGGCCTTCCATCTCTGGGCCGATGCCTGGGTCGCGCCGGGCTTCGAGCCGATGGACGCCAACGGCCGGCTTCCGGGCGTCGCCGTGCCGGTGCAGGCGATCCAGGGCGAGGACGACGAATATGGTAGCGAGCTGCAGCTCGGGATCATCGCCGGCAAGGTCGGCGGTTATTGCGAGACGCGGCTGGTGCCCGACTGCGGCCACAGCCCGCACCTGCAGCAGTCGGCTTACGTCCTCGCGGAGATCACCCGTTTCGTGTCGCCGCTGGCGCTGCTGGGGTGAGTGGGGGGTATTGAATAAGCTCCGTCGTCTCGACCGGAGCCTCGCGTGGCGAGGCGTAGCGGAGAGACCTTGACTCTACGAAATGCCGGCTTTTGGTGGAGACAAGGTCTCTCCACTCCACGCTGGGCGCTCCAGTCGAGACGACGGAGTACTTGCTAAAGCCGCTTCAGCTCGCTGGAGGCGGCCCAGTTCAGCTCCGATACCGTGGGGCAGCGCGCCTGGGCGAGCTGGAACTGTTCGCGCGCCCGCTGCTTGTCGCCGCGGCGGACGGCGTCCATGCCGATGAAGAAGGCGGCCGGGCACTTGCCGTTGCTGCGCTTGGCCCCGTCGTCGGATTCCGCGGCGACCTCGAGTTCGCCGGCCGTGCCCTTGCCCATCAGGAACCGCAGGATTGGGCCGGGCCATTCGTTCAGGCTCTCCGCCCCGACGTCGCGCACGAGGGCCGTGCGGGCATCGCGCCGGACACGGACCTGCGCGGCATAGCGCCAGAGCAGCGGCGCCTGCTTCGACTTGAAATTGGGCCGGCCCTCCAGCGAGGCATCGAAATCGTCGGCCGCGGGCGCATAGTTGCCGAGGTTGAAATTTGCATGACCGCGGTAGAACAGCGCCGACCGCCGGTCGCCCGGGGCCTGGGCGCTGGCGAGGGCCGTGTCGAGCAGGCCGAGGGCCCGCTGGAAGTCGGCGATCTGCATGTAGACCTGGGCCTGGGCGATCGTCAGGGACGGATCGCCCGGCTTGCGCTGCAGGGCGCTGTCCAGGGTGCGCAGCGCCGCGGCCCGGTCGCCGCCGCCCGCCAGACCCGGCAGCGTGCTCGACAGCACGACCTGCCAGTCGCCCGGCAGGACCTTGCCCATCTCGGCAATGTCCTTCTGGCTGTCGGTCTCGCGGCCCAGCCGACTCAGCTGGAACGCACGAATACTGAGATATATGGATCGGTCGAAGGCCGAGAGCTGCGACGCCGACAGGATTTTGTTCAGCGATTCGAGGGTCGCGCCGCCGCCTCCGCCCGTCGCGCCGGGCAGCGAAGGCGCAGCAGGTCCGCCGGACGAAAAGCCACGCGCGCTGGGGTCCCAGGACTCGGCCGCGTTCCGCTGCGCCGACGCCTCGCCCGACAGGGCCAGCCCCGCGGCAAGAACCCCAAATGCGTAACCCATTCGACGTCGCATGCGTCCAATCTGACACAACGGCCGCAAAGCCGCATCCGCCGATTGCCTGCGGAGGTGCATGCCCCTATTTTGCCCCACATCCGCAGAGAACCGACCTTCCAGGAGTGTAGATATGGCCGCCGCCCATCCCAATAGCTTCAAGGCTCGAAAGACGCTGAAGGTCGGTAGCCGCAGCTATACCTATTTCAGCCTGAAGGCGGTCGAGAAGGAGGTCGGCGACCTCTCGCGCCTGCCGTTCTCGCTCCGCGTCCTGATGGAAAACCTGCTGCGCCACGAGGACGGCACGACCGTCAAGAAAGCCGACATCTCGGCCTTCGCGCAGTGGCTGAAGAACGGCGGCCGCTCCACCAAGGAGATCAACTTCCGCCCGGCCCGCGTGCTGATGCAGGACTTCACCGGCGTCCCGGCCGTGGTCGATCTCGCCGCCATGCGCGACGCCATGGGCAAGCTGGGCGGCGACGCCAAGAAGATCAACCCGCTGGTCCCGGTCGACCTCGTGATCGACCACTCGGTGATCGTCGACAATTTCGGCAATGCGAGCGCGTTCGGATCCAATGTGAAACTCGAATACGAGCGCAACCTGGAGCGCTACCAGTTCCTGCGCTGGGGTTCGATGGCGTTCGACAATTTCCGCGTCGTCCCGCCGGGCACCGGCATCTGCCACCAGGTCAACCTCGAGTACCTGGCCCAGGTCGTGTGGACCAAGAAGGAAGGCAAGGAGACGATCGCCTATCCCGACACGCTGGTCGGCACCGATTCGCACACCACGATGGTGAACGGCCTGGCCGTGCTGGGCTGGGGCGTCGGCGGCATCGAGGCGGAGGCCGCCATGCTCGGCCAGCCGCAGCCGATGGTGATTCCCGACGTCGTGGGCTTCAAGCTGACAGGCAAGCTCAAGGAAGGCGCGACCGCGACCGACCTGGTGCTCACCGTCACCCAGATGCTGCGCAAGAAGGGCGTGGTGAACAAGTTCGTCGAGTTCTACGGTGACGGTCTGGCGGACCTGCCGCTGGCCAACCGCGCGACCATCGCCAACATGGCGCCGGAGTACGGCGCGACCTGCGGCTTCTTCCCGGTCGACGACATCACGCTGGGCTTCCTCAAGACCACCAACCGCGGCACGGCCGCCAAGCTCGTCGAGGCCTATGCCAAGAAGCAGGGCCTGTGGCGCTCCAAGAAGTCGCCCGAGCCGGTCTTCACCGACACGCTGTCGCTCGACCTGGGCGACGTCGTGCCGAGCCTCGCCGGCCCGAAGCGCCCGCAGGATCGCGTGCCGCTCGACGACGCCGCCCAGCAGTTCGTCGCGAACATGGAGAAGGAATTCGACCGCAAGGACGACGGCAAGCGCATCAAGTGCGAGGGCACCGACTATGACCTCGGCCACGGCGACGTGGTGATCGCGGCCATCACCTCCTGCACCAACACCTCGAACCCCTACGTCATGCTGGGCGCCGGCCTGATCGCGCGCAACGCGGTGAAGCTCGGCCTCAAGGTCAAGCCGTGGGTGAAGACCTCGCTGGCGCCGGGCTCGCAGGTCGTGACCGAATACTTCGAGGCCTCGGGCCTGCAGAAGGACCTGAACAAGCTCGGCTTCAACCTCGTCGGCTACGGCTGCACGAGCTGCATCGGCAATTCCGGCCCGCTGCCCGACCCGGTCACCAAGGCGATCGGCGACGGCGACCTGGTCGTGAGCTCGGTGCTCTCCGGCAACCGCAACTTCGAGGGCCGCGTCAATCCGCTGACCCGCGCCAACTACCTCGCCTCGCCGATGCTGGTCGTGGTCTACGCGCTGGCCGGCTCGATGAAGATCGACATCACCAAGGATCCGATCGGCATCGGCAAGGGCGGCAAGCCCGTCTACCTGAAGGACATCTGGCCGTCGAACATGGAGGTCTCCAAGACCGTCGACAAGTTCGTGACGGCCAAGGCCTTCAAGAAGCGCTACGCCAACGTCTTCGAAGGTGACCGGTTCTGGCGCGGCATCAAGACCAAGCCCAGCCTGACCTACGCCTGGGACGACAAGTCGACCTACGTGCGCAACCCGCCCTACTTCGAGGGCATGGGCAAGACGCCGGCCGCCCTGACCAACATCACGGGCGCCCGCCCGCTCGGCCAGTTCGGCGACTCGATCACCACCGACCACATCTCGCCCGCCGGCTCGATCAAGAAGGACAGCCCCGCCGGCAAGTACCTGATGGAGGAAGGCGTCGAGGCCAAGGACTTCAACCAGTACGGCACGCGCCGCGGCAATCACGAGGTGATGATGCGCGGCACCTTCGCCAACATCCGCCTCAAGAACGAGATGGTCCCGGGCATCGAGGGGGGCTTCACCCACCACTACACGACCGACCAGCCGGAGCCGATCTACGACGTGGCGATGCGCTACAAGAAGGAGCACACGCCGCAGGTGCTGATCGCCGGCAAGGAATACGGCACCGGCTCCTCGCGCGACTGGGCGGCCAAGGGCGTCAACCTGCTGGGCGTGAAGGCGGTGGTCTGCGAGACCTTCGAGCGCATCCATCGCTCGAACCTGGTCGGCATGGGCGTGCTGCCGCTGCAGTTCAAGGACGGCATGACGCGCAAGACGCTGAACCTCACCGGCCGCGAGACCTACGACGTGGGCGGCATCGACGGCGAGCTGAAGCCCGGCATGGACGTGCCGCTGACCATCCATCGCCCCGACGGCGCGTCGGAGACCATCATGCTGACCTGCCGCATCGATACCGCGGAAGAGGTCGGCTACTTCAAGAACGGCGGCGTGCTGCACTACGTGCTGCGCAACCTGGCCCACGCGGCCTGACGCCGAAGGACACGGGACCCATGGCGACGGGGCTTCCAGGCCATGCCGTCGCCATGGCCCGCAACAACATCTGGGCGAACCACCGGCTGCTGACCGCCTGCAAGGCGCTGACGCCGGAAGAGTTCGCCGCCCCGCGCACCGGCTTCTTCCCGTCGCTGCGCGCCACGCTCAATCACATCCTCTGGGTCGATCTCTATTACATCGACGCGCTGCACCGCGAGCCGACGGTGCTGCGGCGCTACCACGACCCGGTCCCGGATTTTCCGGACGCCGCGTCGCTGTACGAGCCGCAGATCGCCAGCGACCGGCGGCTGCTCGCCTTCTGCGAACGCCAGACCGAGGAAAGCCTAGCCGAGGGCCTGTCGCTGCCGCGGCCCAACCGCACGCCGCCGCCCTCCAGCGTGATCTCGATCCTGGAACATCTCTTCCAGCACCAGACCCATCACCGCGGCCAGGCGCATGCGATGCTGGCCGGCACCAGCATGAAGCCGCCGCAGCTCGACGAGTTCTTCCTGGCCGGCGAGCAGCATCTGCGGCGCGACGAGCTGCTGGCGCTGGGGCTCGAGCCGAGCTGATGCGGCCGCGTTCTTCCTTCGCCGGTGCGGCCATCGAGGTGAGCGATCTCGCGCGCTCGGTGGCCTTCCATCGCCTGTGGCTGCCGATGCTGGGCTTCCATCGCGTCTGGACCAGCCCCGACCGGGTGATGTGGTCGCGCGGCTACGACCACTTCGTGATGCGCCAGGCCAAGGACGGCATCTCTTACGGACCGGGCGCGCTGTGGCTCGCGGTATCGGCCGAGAGTCGCGGCCAGGTCGACCAGGTATTCGCCGAGCTGCGCGACGCCGGCGCGGAGATCATCCAGCCGCCGCAGGAACTCGACTATCTCGCCCCCGGCTACTACTCGGTGGGCTTTCGCGATCCCGACGGCGTGCCCATCGAAGTCATGCACCGCTGGGAAGATCTGCCCGACGTTCCCGATGCCGAGCCGGTGCGCGTGCCCGGACACGGCGTCAGCCTCGGCGGCTACTTCTTCAAGCCGGTGGCCGGTCAGCCGCCCTATCCGGCGCTGATCCTGCTGCACGGTTTTGCCGGCCATGCCCACAACATGGTGGGCCTGGCGCGCGCCGCCGCGGCGAATGGCTACGCCGCGCTCGCGCTGTCGCTGCGTGGCTGGCTGGGCTCGGAAGGCGAGAACGACCAGGGCCTGCGCCAGCCGCTCGACGTGCTGGCGGCCATCGACTGGCTGGCCAAGCGCCCCCTGGTCGATCGCGACCGCATCGCGCTGGTCGGCGCCTCGATGGGCGGACAGGTGGCGCTGCTCGCCGCCGCCCACAAGCCGCCGATACGCGCCGTCGCCGCCTTCTTCGCGCCCACGGATCTCGCGCGCTGGCGCGACGCCAATCCCTACATGCGCGACTATCTCGATGATCTGTGCGGGCCCGAAGGCCTGCCGGTGCGCTCGCCGATCCTGCGGGTCGCGCAGATCGACGCCCCGGTCCTGCTGCTGCACGGCGACCGCGACGAGAACGTGCCGGTCGAGCAGTCGCTCGCCATGGCCGAGGCGCTGCGCACGCATGGCAAGGAGGCCGAGGCGGTCGTGATCCCCGGCGCCACCCACTATTTTACCGAGCAGCAGAACGCCGCCGCGCGGCGCACGCTGTTCGACTTCCTGCGTCGTCACCTCACCCGGAGCTAGCCGTCCATGCGCGTGTCAGAAGCCGTCCATTCCCGCCGCTCCATGCGCGTCTTCAAGCCCGATCCCGTGGCCAAGGGCGACATCGAATGGATCATCGAGAACGCCAACCGCTCGGCCTCGAACGGCAACCTGCAGCCCTGGAAGCTCTACGTGACCATGGGGGCGGCACGGAAGCGGCTCTCCGCAGCGATCCTGAAGGCCATGGACGAGGGCGATAACGGCCCGGGCGCCGAGTACAACGTCTACCCTCAGGAATTCACGCCGGTCTACGACGCGCGCCGCAAGCTGGTCGGCAAGCAGCTCTACACCCTGCTCGGCGTGCCGCGCGGCGATGCGGCCGGCATGCTGAAGCAGTTCCGCAAGAACTACGAGTTCTTCGACGCGCCGGTCGGCATGATCCTCTGCGTCGAGAAGCGCATGGGCAACGGCCAGTGGATCGACTGCGGCATCTTCCTCGACCAGCTCATGCTGCTGGCGCGCGAGAAGGACCTGCACACCTGCCCGCAGGCCGCCTTCAGCCGCTACCAGCACGTGGTGTGCCGCGAGCTCGGGATTCCCGAGGACCAGACCGTGATCTGCGGCCTCGCGCTGGGCCATGCCGATCCCGACGTGGTGCCCAACAGCCTGATCACCGACCGGGCGCCGATCCAGGACTTCACGACCTGGTTCAGCGAGTGACGCCCAAAGTCGAATTGCCGAGCCCGGCGGCAGCGGGCTAGAACGCGGGTAATTCAAGGCACAAAGCCGAAGCCGGAGGAAAGCCATGGCCGATGATGTGATCGCCGTCAGCGCGGACTGGGCCAAGCGCGCCTATGTCGACAAGGCCAGGTACGAAACGATGTACGAGGCCTCGACCCGGGATCCCGCCAGGTTCTGGGAAGAGCACGGCAAGAGGATCGACTGGATCAAGCCCTACAGCCCCGCCGCCGTGCGCGACGTGGACTACAACGGCGACGTCCGCATCCGCTGGTTCCACGACGGCGTGCTGAACGTCTCGGCCAATTGCATCGACCGTCACCTGGCCAAGCGCGCCGACCAGACCGCCATCATCTGGGAAGGCGACGATCCGGCGAAATCCGAGAAGATCACCTATCGCAAGCTGCACGACGAAGTCTGCCGCATGGCGAATGCGCTGAAGGAACTCGGCGTGAAGAAGGGCGACCGGGTCACGATCTACCTGCCGATGATCCCCGAGGCGGCCTACGCGATGCTGGCCTGCACGCGCATCGGCGCCATCCATTCCGTCGTGTTCGGCGGCTTCTCGCCCGACAGCCTCGCCAACCGCCTGGTCGATTGCGACAGCAACGTCGTCATCACCGCCGACGAAGGTCTGCGCGCCGGCAAGCACGTGCCGCTCAAGGCCAATTGCGACGAGGCGCTCAAGAAGGCGCCCGGCGTGAAGAAGGTGCTGGTCGTGAAGCACACCGGCGGCAAGGTCGCCTGGGACGCCGGCCGCGACGTCTGGTGGCACGAGATCGCCGCCAAGGTGCCGGCCGAGTGCGCGCCCGAGCCGATGGGCGCGGAGGATCCGCTGTTCATCCTTTACACGTCGGGCTCGACCGGCAAGCCGAAGGGCGTGCTGCACACGACCGGCGGCTACATCGTCTATGCCTCGATGACCCACCAGTATGTGTTCGATTATCACGACGGCGACGTCTACTGGTGCACCGCCGACGTGGGCTGGGTGACCGGTCACAGCTATATCCTCTATGGGCCGCTGGCCAACGGCGCCACCACCCTGATGTTCGAGGGCGTGCCCAACTATCCCGATTCCAGCCGCTTCTGGCAGGTGATCGACAAGCACCAGGTGAACATCTTCTACACCGCGCCCACCGCCATCCGCGCCCTGATGCGCGAGGGCGAGGCCCCGGTGAAGAAGACCTCGCGCGCGAGCCTGCGCCTGCTGGGTTCGGTCGGCGAGCCGATCAATCCCGAGGCCTGGCTGTGGTACCACCGCGTAGTGGGCGACAGCCGCTGCCCGATCGTCGACACCTGGTGGCAGACCGAGACCGGCGGCATCCTGATCACGCCGCTGCCCGGCGCCACGGCGCTGAAGCCCGGCTCGGCGACGCTGCCCTTCTTCGGCGTGCAGCCGGTGATGGTCGATGCCGACGGCAACGAACTGCAAGGCCCCTGCACCGGCAATCTCTGCCTGATCAATTCCTGGCCAGGCCAGATGCGCACGGTCTATGGCGATCACCCGCGCTTCATCGAAACCTATTTCAAGACCTATCCGGGCAAGTACTTCACCGGCGACGGCGCGCGCCGCGACGAGGACGGCTACTACTGGATCACCGGCCGGGTCGACGACGTGATCAACGTCTCGGGCCATCGCATCGGCACTGCCGAGGTCGAGAGCGCGCTGGTCGCCAACACCAAGGTGGCCGAGGCCGCCGTGGTCGGCTTCCCGCACGACATCAAGGGCCAGGGCATCTACGCCTACGTCACCCTGAAGGCCGGCCAGCAGCCCTCCGAGGAGCTGCGCAAGGAACTGGTCGCCTGGGTGCGCAAGGAGATCGGCCCGATCGCCACGCCCGACGCCATCCAGTGGGCGCCCGGCCTGCCCAAGACCCGCTCGGGCAAAATCATGCGCCGCATCCTGCGCAAGATCGCCGAGAACGATTTCAGCAACCTGGGCGACACGTCCACGCTCGCCGACCCGATGGTCGTCGACGATCTCGTGAAGCACCGCGGCAAGTAAGGATTCCGATGGCCAACCCGACGATCACCCACCTCGCCGCGGACCTGGCCGCCGGCCGCACCACCTCGCGCAAGCTCACCGAAGAGGCGCTTGCGCGCATCGAAGACCCCAAGGGCGAAGGCAAGCGCGCCTTCATCAAGGTCTGGAAGGACCAGGCACTGGCCGCGGCCGACGCGAGCGACGGCCTGCGCAAGGCGGGCCTCGTGCCCTCGCCGCTCGCCGGCATCCCGGTCTCGATCAAGAACCTGTGCGACGTCGCAGGCGAAACGACCCTCTCCGGCTCGAAGGCGCTCGACGACGCCACGCCCGCCACGGCGGATGCACCCGTGGTGGCGCGCCTGCGCGCCGCCGGCGCGGTGATCGTCGGCAGCACCAACATGAGCGAGTTCGCCTTCTCGGGCGTCGGCTTCAACCCGCATTACGGCACGCTGGGCAATCCGGCCGACCGTACGCGCGTGCCGGGCGGCTCCTCGGCCGGCGCCGCCGTCTCGGTGGCCGATCGCATGGCCGTCGCGGCGCTGGGCACCGACACCGGCGGCTCGGTCCGCATTCCCGCCGCGGTCTGCGGGCTGGTGGGCTTCAAGCCGACGGCGCGCCGCGTGCCGATCGACGGCGTCATCCCGCTCTCGACCTCGCTGGATTCGATCGGACCACTCGCCAACTCGGTCGAGGATTGCGCCATTGTCGACGCCGTCTTCGCCGCCGAACCGATTTCGGTGCCTGACGCGGCGCCTCTCGCCGGACTTCGCTTCGCCATCCCCAAGCAGTTCGTGATGGATGAACTCGACGCCACCGTCTCCAAGGCCTTCGAGCGCGCCTGCAAGGCGCTGTCGGCCAAGGGCGTGAAGATCGAGCAGATCGACCTGGTCGAGTTGAACGAACTGCCGGCCATCAACGCCAAGGGCGGGTTCGCCGCCTCCGAGGCCTATGCCTGGCACAAGGAGCTGATCGCGCGCCGCGGCAAGGATTACGACCAGCTGGTCTATCCACGCATCATGCGCGGCAAGGACATGAGCGCGGCCGATTACATCGAACTGCTCGCGAAGCGCGCCGATCTCTGCCGCCGCGTCTCGGCGATCACCTCGAACTACGACGCGGTGATCATGCCGACCTGCGCCATCGTCGCGCCGACGATCGACGAAGTGTCGACGCCCGAGGGCTTCACGAAGAAGAACCTGCTGCTACTGCGCAACACCACGGTCGGCAATTTCCTCGACCGCTGCGGCATCAGCCTGCCGTGCCATGCCGCCGGCGAGCTGCCCGTCGGCTTCATGCTGATGGGCGAGGCGATGGCCGACCGGCGCGTCCTGGCAATGGCGCTCTCAGTGGCGCCGGTCGTCGCGGGTCGTTGAAATTTTGACCCCTCCGCCCCTTCGGGGCACCTCCCCATTTGAATGGGGAGGCAATGACTTCTCGCTTTCCTCCCCATTCAAATGGGGAGGTGGCGGCGTCCTACGCCGACGGAGGGGTCATAGGTCTTCCCTCACTGATACCGCGGGTCGTCCGGGCGACGCATCTTCCAGACGTTGTCGACCGTCGTGTATTCGCTGTAGCCCAGCCGCGCGACCGGCTTCATCGCCAGGATGTCGACGCGCCCTTCCTTCAGGATGGCATCGTCGATGTGGATGCCGACCACCTGGCCCAGCACGATCGAACCGCGCTTGGCTTCGTGACCCGGCTCCTCCGGCAGTTCGATCGTCTTCCAGTACTTGCACTCGAGCGCGACCGGCGATTCCTTGACCCGCGGCGGCTTCACGAAGCGGCAGGGCTCCGGCGTCAGGCCGGCGAGCTTCATCTCGTCGACGCCATAGGCCACCATCGCCGTGGTAATGTTCATCTTCTCGCTCATCTCCGCGGTCACCATGTTGACCACGAACTCGCCGGTCTCCTCGGCGTTCATGCGGCTGTGCTTGGTCGGCGTGTCGCCATAGGTGCCGGTAATGGCGAAGTAGACCATGGGCGGGAATTCGCCGACTCCGTTGTAGAAACTGTAGGGGGCAAGATTGACCCTGCCCTGGCCGTCGACCGTGGAAACCCAGCCGATCGGCCGCGGCACGATCAGCGCCTTCAGCGGATCCTGCGGCAGTCCATGGTCGCGCTTGGCGGTATCGTAGAACATCTGTCTTTCCTCACCCGAATTTCACTGGTGGTGTCTGCACTGTCGGCGCCGCCGCATCAAGGATCGCCTGCCGGTCGCCCGACCGCGGCGGGTAGATGCGCTCGCGATTGATCAGCTCCTTGGTTTGCTTGGCATTGGCGCCGCGCGACACCAGCTTGCGCTCCCAGCCCTCGGTGTAGAGCGCGCCCCAGGTACCGAGATCGAGAATGGTCGTGTACCAGGCGATGGAAAGCGGCAACATCGGCCGGTGGAGCAGGTCGCAAACCGCATTGTGGCCGGCGAAACGACCCATCGGCCGTCCATGCTGGCAGGACATGACACAGCCATGGATGCCGTCGATCGGGAACGTCGCCGCGTCGCCCGCTGCGAACTCGGCGTCGAGACCCCTGATCTTCAATGTCGCATCGACCGGCAGGCGGTCGAGACGATCGCGCTCCACCGGGAAGGCGGCCGTGAGCGGATGGGCCCGCATGCCGGCACACCACACGACCGTCTCCGCCTCGATGCGCTCGCCGCCTTGCAGCGTCGCACCCCTGGCATCGACGGCCGCGACCGACACCCCGCCGCGCCTCTCCACGCCCAACGCCTGCAGCGCCTCCTCGATGACCGGGACGGCCTCGTCGCCCATGTCCGAGCCGATGCGCGGCGCATGGTCGGCCAGGATGACTCGCGGCGCGGCAATGCCGGCGGCACGCAGTTTGGCCGGCATCTCGGCCGCGGCCTCGATGCCGGTCAGGCCACCGCCCACGACCAGCACGGTCGAACCGCCGGTCGACAGCTTCGCGATGTGCGCATTGAGCCGCATCGCCGCTTCGTAGGTATCGACGTCGAATCCGTGTCTGGAGAGGCCGGGAATCGGAGGTCGTGCGAGCCGACTGCCGAGCGCGAAGACAAGACGGTCGTATCCGATCTCCTGCGATGCACGCGCCGCCTCATGGGTCACGATGCGGCGTGCAACGTCGATCCCGGTCACGGTGCCTTCGAGGCGCTGCACGCCGACCGGCGCCAATACGCTGTCGAGCGCCACACGCGTATCCGAAAGATCGGCCTCATAGTTGCGCACGCGGATCGAATGCCAGGGCGTGTCGCTCAGCAGGGTGACCTCGATGTCGGCGCCCAGCATCTCGCGCGCCCGCGCGGCCGCCAGCGCACTCCACAATCCGGCGAACCCGCCGCCAAGAACCAGAATCCGGCTCGTCATCACACGAGGTTGTGCGACGAGCGGTCCGGCTTGTCGAGGCGGACGCGACGGCCCATGTTTCGCGCCATGTCACGCACCATGAAGGCGCTCCTCGGTGTCTGGATCGCGGCGCTCGTCGTTGCGGCCGGCTGGATCGGTTGGGATGCCACGCAGGGCGGGAAACCGTCGATCGGCGGGCCGTTCCAGCTCGTCGACCAGGATGGCCGCCCCTTCTCGAGCGATCAGCTCAAGGGCAAGCCGACGCTGATCTATTTCGGCTTCACCTATTGTCCCGACGTCTGCCCGACCTCGCTGCTGCTGATGGAGACGGCGGTCGAGAAGCTGGGACCGGACGCGGCCAGGAAGGTGAACCTCGTCTTCATCACCGTCGATCCGGAGCGCGACACGCCGGAGCTGCTGAAGGGCTATGTGCCGAACTTCGGGCCGGGGATCATCGGGCTCACGGGAACGCCCCAGCAGATCGCCAATGTGGCCAAGGCCTATCGCGTCTACTACCAGAAAGTGCCGGGCAAGGAGGGCTCGCCCTACCTCATGGATCACTCCTCGATCGTCTACCTGCTCGATCGCAACGGCCGCTTCGTCACCCACTTCACCCATGACGCCAAGGCCGAAACCATCGCCAAGGCCGTGGGGCGCCTTCTCTAAGTCATTGTTTTTGCACAATTGTTGCGTCGCAATATGGACGTGACAAGGGCTTGCCGGAGCGTACAATCCGCGCCCCATGCTTTATCAAGCCTACGAATTCCAGCGGCAGCTCTCCGTCCCCTTGCGGATGTGGGCCAACACCCTCGAGCAGGTCTATTCCAGCCCCTACAATCCGTGGGCGGAAACCTGGTTCGGCAAGTCGATCGCCGCGGGCGCGGAGATCATGACGCGCCTCACCCAGAACTACGGCAAGCCGGCGTTCGGGTTGAAGACGACGACGGTCGGCGACGAGACCGTCGCGGTCAACGAAGAGATCCTGCTGCGCAAGCCCTTCTGCCAGCTCCTGCACTTCCATCGCGACACCCCCCGCCGCGACCCCAAGGTGCTGGTGGTGGCGCCGATGAGCGGTCACTACGCCACCCTGTTGCGCGGCACGGTCGAGGCGCTGCTGCCCGACCATGACGTCCACATCACCGACTGGATCGACGCCCGCGAAGTGCCGCTCAGCCAGGGCAACTTCGACCTCGACGACTACATCGACTACGTCGCGGACTTCTGCCGCTATCTCGGACCCGACGTCCACGTCATCGCCGTCTGCCAGCCCTCGGTGCCGGTGCTGGCTGCCGCCGCGCTGATGGCGGAGGCCAAGGAGCTGCGCCAGCCCAGGTCGCTCACCCTGATGGGCGGCCCGATCGACACCCGCGTCAGCCCGACGGTCCCCAACGACCTCGCGATGCGCAACTCGATGATGTGGTTCCGGCACAACGTCATCTCGACGGTGCCGCTCAACTATCCGGGCGCGCTGCGCCGCGTCTATCCGGGCTTCCTGCAGCTCACCTCGTTCATCAGCATGAACCTCGACCGCCATGTGAATGCGCACATGCGGCAGTTCGAGCATCTGGTGAAGGGCGACGACGATCCGGCGGACGCTCACCGCACTTTCTACGACGAGTATCTCGCCGTGATGGATCTCAGCGCCGAGTTCTATCTCCAGACCATCGAGGTCGTGTTCAAGGAGCACCTGCTGCCGCGCGGCGAATGGGTGAGCCGCGGCCGCAAGATCGATCCGTCCTTCATCGAGACCGCTCTGATGACGGTCGAGGGCGAGCTGGACGACATCTCGGGCGTCGGTCAGACCAAGGCCGCGCACGCCCTCACGCCCAACATTCCCGGGGCGCGCCACGTGCACTGGGAGCAGCCACGGGTCGGCCATTACGGCATCTTCAACGGCCGCAAGTGGCGCGAACAGATCATGCCGCGCGTCCGCACCTTCATCCGCGAGAACGACGCCCGCTAGAGGCGACGCGCAGGCAACCGCCGCGGCTCTGCCGGCCTTGCCTGCCTCATGGATATCGAGCAACAGTGGAACAGTGCCGCCAACGTGCTGGTGGTGTTCCGGCCGTTCCACATCGGCGACCGCGAGCCGGCCGCTGTGGAGCGCCAAACCGGATAGGGCTAGCATGGCCCTATGACCGACCTCCCCGTAACCGTCTCAGAGTGGAAGCCCGCCCCCTTCGATCTGAAGGGGGAAACAGTGTTCGCGATCGGCGACGTCCATGGCTGTGCGGCGGAACTCGGCGCGCTCCTGAAGTCCATTGCCGGACTGGCCGGCGAAGCCAAGGGTCGGCGCCGGCTGATCTACCTCGGCGACATGATCAACCGCGGCCCCGACAGCGCCGGTGTCCTCGAACTATGGGCGCGGAACGAGGAGGCGCACGGGGTCGACCATGTCGACCGGCTGATGGGCAACCACGAGATCATGATGATGCTCACGGTGGTGGGCGGTCCGCACGCGCACAAGGCCGAGACCATGTGGCTCAGCAAGCGCATGGGCGGCCACATTCTCCTCGACGAGATGGCCGCGCGCGCCGGCCGGGCGGCAACCCATGCCGACCAGGCTCTGCTGCACGATGCCCTCGGCGAGACGGTCGTTCACCGGCTGCAGGGCATGCGCTCACATGTCCGGCTGGGCAACACGGTGTTCGTCCATGGCGGCCTCGATCCCCATGCCGACCCGGACGAGTTTCTCGCCAGGCCCTGGATGATCTTCACCGAGGCGCGCTGGGCCTGGATCAATCACGGGTTCCTCGACTGGAAGCAGGGCTTCGGCGGCACGCTGGTGGTCCATGGCCACACGCCACCCGACAAGCACACGGCGATCAGCGGCATGGAAGACCCGCACCTGTTCGAGGGCGACCGCCTGGGTCT
>CANIEC010000085.1 GCA_947466085.1 Rhodospirillales bacterium | reverse complement strand
TCAGCCGGTCGCGGCCGGCGCGGTACTTCTGCGCCGAGGTCGTCGACGGCAACAGCGACACGCTGGGTTGCCAGAGCCAGATGTTGGGCTGTTCGTTCAGGAAGCCGCGTGCCTGCTCGAGGTCACGGTCGGTCTGGCTCGAGCCGCGCGTGCGGCCGAGCTGGTCCATCAGCTCCGTGCTGAAGCGGCCCAGCGCCGATATGATGCCACGCTGGAAGTTCGGCATGTTGTCGAGCAGCCCCGCCGGCGTGAAGAACGGCATCATCGGCGTCCAAGTGTGGACGTCGACCTCGCGGGTGACGAGGTCGGCCGCAGTGGCCACCGCCTTGCTTTCACCTGGGGCAACGCCGCGCGCCGTGAACTGCGGATCGTCGTCGATGTCTTCCGTCACCAGCGCGCCCACCGGATAGTAGAGGATGAGCAGCGCGAGGACGATGCGCCATGTCCATCTCCAGACAGTGCGGCCGCCGGACGATGGGGCGGAGGTCGAGCGGCCCGGGCGCCATGCCCGCACCCGGTCCCAGCTTCGCCGCCACCAGGAGGGCGTGGCCGACGGGGGTGCGCTGTAGTCCGGTTCGAATGTCATGGCACACCTTACCATTCGCCTCGTGACGAAACAGGGGCGAGGGCTGCTAGAGTGCCACGAATGTTTTCAATGGAGTGGGTGGAATGGCTCTCGATCCGGAATCCCAGCGGCTGATCGACCTGATGGCGGCGGCAAATCGGCCGGCCTGGAACACGCTCAGTCCGCAGGCCGCCCGCGATCTCTATCTTTCCCTGCGCCCCGGTGCGCAGGGCCCGCGCCCCGCCGAGGTGACGGTCGTGGATCGCACCATCCCCGGCCCGGCGGGAGAACTGGCCGTGCGCCTCTATCGTCCGGCATCGGCTCCCGCCGACGCCCAGCTGCCGGCGCTGGTCTACGCGCATGGCGGCGGCTGGGTGTTCGGCAATCTCGACAGCCACGACGTGCTCTGCGCCCAGCTCGCGCTGGAGGCCGGCATCGCGGTGTTCCATGTCGACTATCGCCTGGCGCCCGAGGCGCGCTTCCCCGGGGCCTTCGACGATGTCGTGGCGGCGCTGAAATGGGTGGCCGCCAACGGCGCCTCGGTCGGCATCGACCCGACACGCCTCGCCATCGGCGGCGACAGCGCCGGCGGCAACCTCGCGGCCGCGGTCTCCCTCTGGGCGCGCGACCACGGCGGACCGAGGCTCCTGATGCAGCTTCTCGCCTATCCCGTGACGGACGCAGTCGCCCGCGCCGAATCGTACCGGCATTTCGAGGACGGCTACGGGTTGAACGCGGTCACCATGGAGTGGTTCTTCGACCACTACACGCCCGACAGGACGAGCCGCGGCGACTGGCGCGTCTCGCCGCTGCGGGCCGCTTCGCTGGCCGGCCTGCCGCCGGCCCTGGTCGTCACGGCCGGCTACGATCCGTTGCGCGACGAAGGCCGCGCCTATGCCTGGCGCCTGCAGCAGGAAGGCACGCAGGCCGACCTGGTCGAATTCGGCGGCATGCTGCACGGGTTCCTGAGCTCACCGATGCTGCTGCACGGCGCCCGGCGCGGCACGACGATCTGCGCCGCGGCCCTGCGCGAGGCGCTGGTGCTGCGCGCCCAGTGACGACCGGAGCATGACGGCGGCGGCCTCCCGCGGCGCCGCGCCGGTCGGCATGGCGCTGCCGGGGCTGGTGATTGCCGTCTGCATGATCGGCGACACGCTGCTCTATGCCGTGCTGCCGCTCTACCATGAGGCGTTCGGCCTCTCGCTGGCGATGGTCGGCGTGTTGCTGTCGCTCAACCGCTGGATCCGCCTGCTCGCCAATTCCGGCGTCGCCCATCTCGGCGAGCGCATCGGCCCGCACACGCTGATGATCGCCGGCGCGCTGGGCTCGGCCGCCTCGACCACCGTCTATGGCCTGATCGACGATCCGACGGCACAGATCGGGGCGCGCATCCTGTGGGGCATCTCGTACGCCTCGCTCAATCTCGCGACGCTCGCCTATGCCGTGAGCGACCGCGCCAACGCCGGCAAGCGGGTCGGCGCCAGCCGCGCCGCCATAGGCCTCGTCCAGGCCCTGTCGCTGGTTGGCGGCGCCTGGATCGTGCTCGAACTCGGCGCGCATTCGGTGTTCTTGATCTACGGCGCGGTGACGCTGATCGCGCTCGGCGCCGCGATCGTCCTGCCGCGCCTGCCACCCGAACCGATCACCAAGAAGGGCTTCAAGCTCCCGGTCCCCCATCGGCTGGAAATCTGGGGCTTCGTCCTGGGCTTCGCGGGCGACGGCGTCTTCCTGCTGACCCTCGCTTTCCTGATGAAGGACTCGATCACCTCGGTGGCCCCCGTCATGGCGACGGCGATGCTGCTGGCGCTGCGCTGGCTGGTCGAGGTCACGACGGGTCCGCTGGGCGGCTGGATCGGCGACAGGTTCGGGGCGCGGCGCATCGCCATCGCGAATGCGGCCCTCCTGGTCGGCGGCTTCGTGCTGATCGCGGCGGACCACGAGCTGCTGGGTGCGCTGATGATCGTGATGACCCGCGGCATGTTCAACACGCTGATCCCGCTGCTGGTGATCGAGCGCGGCCACGGTACCGTCCTCTCCAGCCAGGCCAGCTACTCGACTTGGCGCGACTTCGGCGCCGCCGTCGGCCCCCTCACCGCGCCGTGGCTGTTCCTGACCGTCCCGCAGGCGCCGCTCTACGCGGCCCTGGCACTCGCCCTCGGCCTCAGCGGCTATTTCTGCCTCGTGAGGCGCTGAAGCACTCTAATTGCTTCCGATATGCTTGCATATGGAAATACATCGGCCTATATCGCGCCGATGACCAGCCCTTCCTTCTCCGCCACCCTGAACCTCCTTCGCGCCACCGCGCGCCTCGAAGAGCGCTTCGCCGGCGAGCTCGGCTCCGTGCACGGGCTCGCCCTCAAGGAGGTGCTGCTGCTGATGCACCTCGAACGGGCGCCCCTCAGGCGGCTGAGTCGCATCGACCTTGCCAAGCGGCTGTACGTCAGCCCCTCGACCGTGACCCGCATGACCAACCCGCTGGAGAAGCTGGGCTGCGTCGGCCGAGAGGCCGATCCCCGCGATGCCCGCCTCGCCTATGTCGTCCTGACCGAGGCCGGCCAGCGGCTGGTCGGCGACGCCCGGGCGACTCTCGAGCGCATGGCCGCCGACCTGTTCCGCGACCGCTGGACCGAGGCGGAGATCGCCACCCTGGCCGACCTGCTCGGACGCCTGACGGCCGGCCAGCCGGGAGACCTGTCGTGATCCATCTCATCTGCGGCTCGACCGGCGCCAGCGCGTCGCCGAACGGGCCGCCGCGGCCGGCGTGGGTGTGCACCTGCAATTCCTCGATCTCGAGGCCACCGAGCGCTGGCGTCGCGTCGAGCGGCGCAACGAACAGCAGAGCGAGACCTTCCGCATGAAGGTGACGCGCCCGATGTTCGACTTCATCGAAACGATCTGGCAGCCGCCGACACCGGAAGAAATGTCGGCCTTCGACGGCGTGCGGATCGCGCCTCAGTAAACCGTCAGCCCTTTACCGTCTTTTCCGCAAGCCACGTCTTGATCAAGGATTGATAGGGCACATCGCGCTTGTTAGCGGCCACTTTGATCTGATCGAGAAGCGTCACTGGCAATCTCAGGGAGATCGACGTCGTCGAGGGCTTGAGATTCGGCAGGCGAACGCGCTCTGCTTTGCTCCAGTCGACAAGGTCACTGGAATCGTGCGCTTCCCAGAAGCGGCGTTCCTCGGCTTCGGTGCGCAACTTCGGGATCGACTTAGCTGTCTTGCTCATAGCGTACCCGTTCCTTGCGATGCATCGCTCGCGCCGAAATCACCCTGATCAATCTGCCATTGTCGCGAAGCGTGAAAGTCACATGAAGCAGCCGCCCGTCGTCGGTTCGACCCAAGGCATGCAGTCTCAGTTCATGGATGCTGTGCCGAACATCCTCGACGACCAGCAACGGATCATTGAAGAAAATCTGTTCCGCTTCACCTTGGCCAACAGCATGCTTTTCAGAGCTCTTGCGGCGATTTCCCTCATCCCAATCGAAACCTTCGATCTTTGAGAGATCAATCAATGTATATTACCATGATATACAAAAAAACAATACCGGGTAAGATTTCGGCATAGCGGCCTAGCGGAACACGTCCTTGCGGTGGCGCACTTCGGCGAAGACCGAGACCGGATCGCCGCCGGCCAGTCCGACCGCCGCCTGGACCGCCGGCACGTCGACGCGCAGGAACGGGTTGGTGGCCTTCTCCTCGCCGAGCAGCGACGGCACGGTGGCCTCTCCCCGGGCGCGCGCCGCATCGATCGCCGCCGAGCGTGCCTTGAGTGCCTGGTTGCCGGTCTCGACGGTCAGCGCGAAGCGGGCGTTCGACTGGGTGTATTCATGTGCGCAGTAGACGCGCATGTCGTCGGGCAGCGCACGCAGCCGGCTGAGCGACGTCCAGAACTGCTGGGGCGTGCCCTCGAACATCCGGCCACAGCCCAGCGCGAACAGCGTGTCGCCGCAGAACAGCGCCTGCTGGTCGCGGAAGGCATAGGCGATGTGGCCGCTCGTGTGGCCCGGCACGAAGAAGATCTCGGCCTCGGCCTCGCCGAGCCTGTAGCGGTCGCCGTCGTCGACCTCGACGTCGATGCCGGGGATGCGGGCGCGATCCTGGCGCAGGCCAACGATGGTGCAGCCGGTCGCCTTCTTGATCTCCAGGTTGCCGCCCACGTGGTCGCCGTGATGGTGGGTGTTCAGGATGTGGGTGATCTTCCAGCGGCGCTTTTCGGCTTCCGCGAGGACCGGTCCGGCCACGGCGGGATCGACGACGGCCACGGCCCCGCTCTGCGGTTCCCGCATCAACCACACGTAATTGTCGTTCAGGACCGGGATACGGACGATGTCTAGCGTTGTGCTCATGATGCAACGCTAGCAGAGCTGGATTGCGCCGGCCATGGCCCGTCCGGCCGGCTTTCTGCTACAGTCCCGGTCATGTGGAGCGACGTCCTCGACCTTGAGGAGTTCTACGGCAGCACGCTGGGCCAGATGACCCAGCGGCTCCTGCGCACACGCCTGCGCGAAATCTGGCCGAACGTGCGCGGCGAGACGGTGCTCGGGCTGGGCTACGCCCAGCCGCTGCTGCGCCCCTTCATGGAGGAGGCCGGGCGCACGCTCGCCTTCATGCCCGCCCAGCAGGGCGTCACGCGCTGGCCGCGCGAGGGCCGCAACCTTGCAACCCTGGTCGACGAGCTCGACCTGCCGCTGCCCGACCGGTCGGTCGACCGGGTCGTGCTGGTCCACGCTGTCGAATGCACCGAACAGCTGCGCCCGATGCTGCGCGAGATCTGGCGCGTGATGGCCGATGGCGGCCGCATGGTCGTCGTGGCCCCGACCCGCACGGGCTTCTGGTCGCAGGTCGACCGCTCGCCCTTCTATCAGGGCCACCCCTATTCGGCGGGACAGCTGAACGCCCTGCTGCGCGCCAACATGTTCGCGCCGCTGCGCCAGACGCGCGCGCTCTACATGCCGCCGACCCGGTCGCGGCTCATGATGCGCATGGCGCCGGCCATCGAGCGGTTCGGCCAGCGCTGGCTCGGCCACTTCGGCGGCGTCAACGTCATCGAATCCGGCAAGCAGCTCTATGCCGGCATCGCCGAGCGCAGCCAGCCGCAAGCCGTCCCCGTGCGGCCGAAGCTCCGGGTCGCCAGCTCGCGCGACACCCCGCAGGTCGTGGGCGCCGCGCGCAACGCCGAGGACGGCGAAAAACCCGCCTCCTGACTTCCCAACGGAAAGAACGACATGTCATTTTCTCCGCGCGTCATCGCGCTGCTGGGTTTTGGCGAAGCCGGTTCGGCCATCGCGCGCGGTCTTGCGGCCGAGACCGGATGGCGCGGTCCTTCGAGGCCCGGTGACAATGCCCCGCGCCGCGTCATCGCCATCGACACCGCCCTCGACAAGGACGCGCGCGGCACGGCTCTGGGCAAGGTCGCGCGCGGCCTCGATGTCGCGATCAGCGACAGCTACACCGAGGCGCTGAGCGAAGCCGATCTCGTGATCTGCGCCGTGCAGGGCGAGCACGCCCTCTCGGCCGCGCAGTCCGCCGCGCCGCTCCTGAAGAAGGGCGCACACTATCTCGACCTCTGCACCGTCACCGGCAGGATGTCGGACGAGGATCGCGCCGAGATCGAGAAGGGCGCGGGCCGCTACATCGACATCGCCGTCATGGGCGGCTTCTTCAAGCAGGGCATCAAGGCGCCGATGCTGGTGGCGGGCGAGGACGCCGCCGAGGCCGTAACCTGGATGAACGAGAACGGCTTCGTCGCGACCTTGCTGGGGCCGAAGCCCGGCAGCGCCTCGTCGGTCAAGATGCTGCGCAGCACGCTGGTGAAGGGCATCGAGGCGCTGGGCGTCGAGGCGCTGGTCGCCGCGCAGCGCCAGGGCATCCTCGAAGAGGTGCTGGGTTGCCTGGGCGACGCCGATTCGATGGGGCTCGCCGGCTTCATCACCATGTTGGTGCGGACGCACGTCGTTCATGCCCATCGCCGCTGGGAGGAGATGGGACTGGTCGCGCAGACGCTGCGCGAGACCGGCGTCGATCCGCTGATGACGGAAGTCATCGAGAAGAGCCATCGCCGCACGGTTGACGCCCATATCGCGCCGGCCGATGGCCAGGTGCCGAGCCTCGAAGAGGCGCTGAAGATTCTCTCGGAGCGGGTGATCGGTGGACGCTGAGATCAGGACCGGCGAGGTCTTCGACCGGCTTGTGACGCTGCTCACGGAAGCCGGGGCGAAGTTCCGCGTCATCGAGCACGCCCACGAGGGCAAGTCGGAAGCCATCAGCGCCATCCGCGGCAATCGCCCCGACCAGGCCGCCAAGGCCATGGTGCTCGACGTGCGCGGTGGTGGCGGCGGCAAGCGTCACGTGCTCGCCATCCTGCCGGGCAGCCGCAAGCTCGACTTCGCCGCCGTCGCCACCCTGTTCGAGGCGCGCAAGTGCGGCTTCGCCTCGCCCGACACGGCGCAGGAGCTGACCGGCTGCGTCATGGGCGCGGTCCCGCCCTTTGCGCTCAATCCCGCCCTCTCGATCGTGGTCGAGGAAGACCTGCTGGCGAACGAGACTCTGTTCTTCAACGCCGGCCGGCTCGACCGCTCGATGGAACTCGACACGAAGGACTGGCTGGCGGTCGCCCAGCCGCGCCTCGCCCGGATCGCGGTCCGTGACTGAGCTGTGGAGATTCGGCCCCGTCACGGAGGCCGACTTCGAACCGCTGCTGGCGCTGCGCACCGAGGTGATGCGCGAGCATCTCGAACGGGTCGGCCGCTACACGCCGGAGCGATCGCGCAAGATGTTCCGCGGTCACTTTGACGAGCCGGGCACCCGCCTGATCCTGCGGGATGGCGTTCGAGTTGGCTGCGTCGGATTCCGCCGGCACGATCACGAAATCCGCATCGACTCTTTCTATCTCGACCGCCGTCTACACGGTTCAGGCCTCGGCACGACAATCCTGAAGGCGCTCCTGGCCGAGGCCGACGCCACCGACCTTCCCGTGCGGCTCGAAGTGCTGAACGGCAGCCCCGCCGACCGGCTCTACCTGCGCCACGGCTTCGTGAAACTCAGGGAAGACGAGATCGAGGGCTTCTACGAGCGTTTGCCGTCCAGCTAAGCGCAAACCCAACAAGACCTCATGCTGAGGAGGCTGCCCCTCGAATACCTCGGGGTAAACTCCACAGCCGTCTCGAAGCATGGGCTACACACACGGCGCTTGTTGCCCATCCTTCGAGACGCACGCCTGCGGCGTGCTCCACAGAGGCTGGCCGGAAACGAATTGAATCAATTCAAGCACTTACCTCATCCTGAGGAGCGCCGCGAAGCGGCGCGTCTCGAAGGATGGGCAACAAACGTGGTGCTCGTGCCCACCCTTCGAGACGCATCGCTGCGCGATGCTCCTCAGGGTGAGGTTATCGGGGCTGTTCATAACCTCTTATTTTAGCTGCATTCATTTCGAGTCAGACTCTCAGGATGAGGTGGTGCGGAGAGGCTTGAAGCGGAAGGGCTTCAATCCCGCCTCAGCATGAACACCGCCTGTTCGCCGATCAGGTTGGCGAGCAGCGGTGGCAGGTTGATGCGACGGCTCGTGCTGTTCAGGACGATGGCGCGCTCGATGCGCACGCCCATGGTGCGGCAGAGCGCGCGGAAATCGTCGATGCTGCAGAGATGGATGTTGGGCGTGTCGTACCATTTGTACGGCAGCGACGCGGTTTCGGGCATGCGACCGCCGAACACGAGCCGCAGCCTCACCTGCCAGTGGGCGAAGTTGGGAAAGGAGACGATGGCGTGTTTGCCGACGCGCAGCATCTGCTCCAGCACCCGGCGCGGCTCGCGCGTGGCCTGCAGCGTCTGGCTCAGGATCACATAGTCGAAGGCGGCGTCGGGATAGTCGCGCAGATCCGTATCGGCATCGCCCTGGATGACCGAGAGACCGTTGGCGACGCAGGCGTTCACGCCGGCCTGGCTGAGTTCCATGCCGCGCGCATCGACCTTCTTTGCGTTCATGAGATGGGCCAGCAGGGCGCCGTCGCCGCAGCCGACGTCGAGCGCGCGCGTGCCGGGCTCCACCATGTCGGCGATGAGCTGCAGGTCGACGCGGATCGGGGCGGCCATCACGACACGCTCCCGAGGCCGCGCACCGTGGCGGCGCCTTTCAGGAAGCCAGAGAGCGTCCGAAACATCTCGGGCTCGTCGAGCAGAAAGGCGTCGTGGCCCTTGTCGCTGTCGACCTCGACGAACGACACATTGGCGGCCGCGGCGTTGAGCGCATGGACGACGGCGCGGCTCTCGCGCGTTGGAAACAGCCAATCGCTGGTGAACGACATCAGGCAGAAGCGGGTCGCCGTGCCCGTGAAGGCGTTGGCCAGCACGTCGCCATGCGCGCCCGCGAGGTCGAAATAGTCCATCGCGCGCGTGATGTAGAGGTAGCTGTTGGCGTCGAAGCGATCCACGAAGGTCGAGCCCTGGTGGCGCAGGTAGCTCTCCACCTGGAAATCGGCGTCGAAGCCGAAGCCCAGCGCGTCTCGGTTCTGCAGGGCGCGGCCGAACTTGCGCTGCAGCGCCTGTTCCGAGAGGTAGGTGATGTGCGCGGTCATGCGGGCGACCGCGAGGCCGCGCGCCGGGTTGGTCTGGTGCAGGCGATAGTCGCCGCCCTTCCACTCCGGGTCGGCCATGATCGCCTGGCGGCCGACTTCGTGGAACGCGATGTTCTGCGCCGAGTGATGCGCGGCACAGGCGATCGGCACCGCCGAGAAGACGCGCTTCGGATAGGTCGCCGCCCATTCCAGCACCTGCATGCCGCCCATCGAGCCGCCAATGACGCAGAACAGATCGGGAATGCCGAGATGGTCGAGCAGCGCCGCCTGCGCCCGCACCATGTCGCCGATGGTCACCACGGGAAAGCGCAGGTTCCAGGGCCGGCCGGTCGAGGGTTCGTGCGCCTGCGGACCGGTCGTGCCCATGCAATGGCCGAGCACGTTGATGCAGATGATGAAGTAGCGGGCGGGATCGAGCACCTTGCCCGCGCCGATCAGGCTCTCCCACCAGCCCTCCTTGCCGGTGACGGGATGGCGGTCGGCAACGAACTGGTCGCAGGTCAGGGGATGGCAGACCAGGACGGCATTCGACTTGTCGGCGTTCAGCGTGCCGTAGGTCTGGTAGGCCACCCGGTACGGGCCGAGATCGACGCCGCAGTCGAGGCGTAGCGGCCGGTCCACGCCCAGGATCGCGTGGCGGCACTGGGCGAGCGCCTTGCGTTCGGCATCGGTGAGGTCGTCGAGCACTGCCCCTCCAGCGAAAGGCCCCCGGTACGAGGAGCCAACGAAAAAGCCCCCGACCGGAAGGACGGGGGCTTTTTCGAGCACTCCGACCTTTTAGCGGTGTTTAACGTGGCCGCAAGCCGGTCGGCTCAAATTCCACGGAGAGGCTCTATACGGTCGCGGATGGCGGGAGGCAAGCCTCTTGCGACTTGTTTGCCTTTACGCGGACAGTCCGGACGTAGTATCGCCGCTGCGCACAGGAAAAAACGGCCTAATGGACGCTCCCAGTATCGACAGCTTGCGGCAGGAAATCGACGCCATCGACACCGAGTTGCACGGCCTGATCCGCCGTCGCGCGGAGGTCGTCGGGCAGATCTCTGCAACCAAGCCGGCGGGAGGCCTCGCGCTGCGTCCGGGCCGCGAGGCCCAGGTCCTGCGCAAGCGGCTGGCGACGCATGACGGACAGTTCCCGCCCGCCGCCGTCTATCGCATGTGGCGTGAAATGATGAGCGCCTTCACGCTCATCCAGACACCCGGTCTCAAGATCGCGATCTGCCGTCCAGACGACCAGCCCGGTTACTGGGACCTCGCGCGCGACCATTTCGGCTGCCAGATCCCCTTCGTTCCCCACGACACGCCGGCCGGCGTGCTGTCCGCAGTGCGCGCCAGCACGACGACCATTGGCGTCGTGCCCGCCCCGCTCGAGGCGGACTCGACACCCTGGTGGCCCCTGCTTGCCGGCAAGGACACGACCCTGCCGACCGTGATCGCCCGCCTGCCCTTCCTCGCCATGCCGAACGCGCGCGCGCGCGGCATCTCGGCCTTCGTGCTGGCCCGCATCGATGCCGAGCCGAGCGGCTCGGATCGCGGCCTGGTGGCCATCGAGGCGAAGAACGGGCTGAGCCGCGACCGCATTGCCGCGGCGCTGGCCAAGGCGGGCCTGCCGGTCTTTACCTCGGCGTTGGACCAGGTCATGGCCGGGGTGCATCACTATCTCGTCGAGGTACCGGGCATGATCGCCGACGACGATCCGCGCCTGCGCGATCTCGAAGCGGCGCTGGGACTGGAAAAAGGCTGCGCGGCGGCCATCGGCGCCTATGCCGTGCCGATCGACGCCAAACCGTGAATTGAACTTTCGCAGGAGACTGGCATGAGCGCGCTCACCCCGCGTCCGGGCATCATGAAGATCGCGCCCTATGTGCCGGGCAAGGATTCGATCGACGGCAAGGAAACGATCGCCAAGCTGTCGTCCAACGAGGGCGCGCTCGGCCCCTCGCCCAAGGCGATGGCGGCCTATGCCAAGGCGGCGGCCGAACTGCATCGCTATCCCGACGGCGATACCACGAAGCTGCGCGCGGCGCTGGGCCGCCACTACGGTCTCGATCCGGCGCGCATCGTCTGCGGCGCAGGCTCCGACGAGATCCTGAACCTGCTGGTTCGCGCCTACTGCGGTCCCGGCGACGAGCTGCTCTACAGCCAGTACGGCTTCCTGATGTACGCGATCAACGCGCTGGGCGTCGGCGCGACCCCGGTCGCGGCGCCGGCCAAGGGCTATGGCAGCGACATCGATGCGATGCTGGCGGCGGTGACGGACAGGACGCGCATCGTCTGCCTCGCCAATCCGAACAATCCCACCGGCACCTACGTCACCAAGGACGATGTGCGCCGCCTGCATGCCGGCCTGCCGAAGAACGTGCTGTTGGTCATCGACGCGGCCTATGCCGAGTATGTCAGCCGGAACGACTACGACTCGGGCGTCGAGCTGGTCGACCAGGCCGAGAACGTGGTGATGACCCGCACCTTCTCGAAGATCTACGGCCTGGGCGGGCTTCGTCTCGGCTGGATGTACGGGCCGGCCGGAATCGTCGACGTCATGAGCCGGCTGCGTCAGCCGTTCAACGTCAACCTGGCCGCACAGATCGCGGGCGTCGCGGCGCTCGACGACATCTCGCATACCGACGCCAGCCGCACCAACAACGACATCTGGCTGCCGTGGCTCAGCACCGAGCTGACGAAGCTTGGCCTTGAGCCGGTGCCGAGCGTCGGCAACTTCCTGCTGGTCGGCTTCGGCTCGAAGGAACGCGCGGTCGCGGCCAACGAGTGGCTGATGAACGACGGTCTGATCCCCCGCCTCGTTGCGGGCTACGGCCTGCCCGAGCATCTGCGCATCACCGTCGGCACCGAGGCCGAGGTGAAGGCGGTACAGGCATCGCTGGCCCGCTTCGTGGCCGCGAAATGAGCGAACCCCTGTTCGACAAGATCGCGCTGATCGGCATCGGGCTGATCGGCGGCTCGATCGCGCTGGAGGCCCGCAAGCGCGGCCTGGCCAGGTCGATCGTGGCGGCGACGCGCAGCCCCGAGACCGCCGCCCTCGCGAACAAGCTGAAGCTCGCCGATCATTGCGGCACCGATCTCGCGGAAGCCTGCCGGGATGCCGACCTGGTGATCGTCTGCACGCCGGTCGGCGCCTGCGGGCCCGCCACCCAGGCCATCGCCTCGAGCCTGAAACCGGGCTGCATCGTCTCGGACGTCGGCTCGGTGAAGCAGACCGTTATCGCCGACATGGCACCGCACATTCCCAAGGGCGTGCATTTCGTGCCAGCCCATCCGGTCGCCGGCACCGAGAATTCCGGCCCCGAAGCGGCGCTGCTCGATCTTTTCCAGGGCCGCTGGTGCATCCTGACGCCGCTGCCCGACAGCGACGAAGCCGCCGTCGCCCGGCTCGAAGCCTTCTGGAAGGGGCTGGGCAGCCAGGTCGAGCGCATCGACCCCAAGGACCATGACCGCATCCTCGCCATCACCTCGCACCTGCCACACCTGATCGCCTACACGATCGTCGGCACGGCCGACGATCTCGGTGGGCATCTCAACAGCGAGATCCTGAAGTTCGCCGCCGGTGGCTTCCGCGACTTCACGCGCATCGCCGCCTCCGATCCCACCATGTGGCGCGACGTGTTCATGAACAATCGCGAGGCCGTCCTGGAGGTGCTCCAGCGCTTCCAGGAGGATCTCTTCTACCTGCAGCGTGCCATCCGCTGGGGCGAGGGCGACAAGCTGTTCGACCTGTTCACGCGCACGCGCGAGATCCGCCGCGCGCTGATCCACCTCAACCAGGCCTAGTTCGGGCGTGGCCACGGCAAGGCCCACCAGCAAGCCCCGGTGGGTCTTCGGCTACGGCTCTCTGATGTGGAACCCCGGCTTCGCGACGCCCGAGACGCAGGCCGCGCGGCTGCAGGGCTGGCACCGCGCCTTCTGCATCTACTCGGAACACTATCGCGGCACGCCCGCCAAACCCGGCCTGATCCTAGGCCTGCTTCCGGGCGGCTCGTGCCGCGGGCTGGCACACCGGCTGCCGGCCGCCACCTACGACGAGGTGCGGCGTTACCTGATCCATCGCGAAATCGACAATGACGGGGTCTACGAGGAGACGGTGCGGCCGATCCGGCTCGACGACGGCCGGACCGTGCCGGCGCTGGTCTATCTCGCCGACCGGGCCCACCGGCAGTTCGCCGGCAAGCTGCCGGAGGCGGACGCGCTCCGGCTGATCCGCCAGGGCCATGGCGCCACCGGCAGCAACCTCGATTATGTGCTCAACACGGTCACCCATCTCGGCGAGCTCGGTCTCAGAGACCGCTCGCTCGAGAGGCTGGCCCGCGCCGCAGCTGGCGGCGCGGGGCCGTGAGCCGCTAGCGGCGCGCGGCCTCGGTCGCGAACACCGACTGCACGACGAAGCCGAGCTCGTCGCGCGCCTGCTCGACCGACAGGCCGAGGCGCTGGCGCAGCACGACCCAGCTCTCCGGCGCGATGGCCAGGGCCAGCGCCGTCAGCGTCCGCTGGCGCGACTCCGCCGGCAGCGCGCCCAGCTCGGGAGCGAAGGCCTGCGAGAGCTGCGCGGTGTTGGCGCTGTAGATCTGCGAGATCATGTCGGCGGCTTCCGGCGAGCGGCGCTGCAAGGTCTCGACGAAGGTCCACATCGGGCGGAGCTGCTCGTAGCGGTCCGCGCACTGGTTGATCATGCTGGCGATGCGCGTCTCGACGGGCCCGGCGGCCGCGATCCCCGGCGCCTCTCCGACCAGCGCGGCCAGGACCCGGCCGAGCACGGCGACATAGAGCTCGGCAGTGTCGGCGAAGTGCTGGAACACGGTGCGCGCGGAGACACCGGCCATCTGGGCGATGTCGCGAACGATCGGCGCCACCTGTCCGGCCGCCGCGAGGGCCAGGGCCGACGCCACGATCGATTCGCGTGTGCGGGCGACGCGGTCACCGCGACCGGCCGTGTGAGGCTGCTTCGTGTGCAGGGTTTGAACGTCCATTCCTGACTCCCCAGCGAGTGTTTGCCGTCACGTCGGCAACCGTGCCGATCCTAAAGATATCGCGAGCAAATCACTACATATGAAGCTACTAGTGCAGCCTCATTTCAAGTGCTGCGATGCGCCATAAGGGCGCGTTGGATGTAAGTTTCGTGTAAGCCGACGGTGCCCCGGATGTCCGAGAAAAAGTTTGCCCCCGCTTCTCTTGCCGCCCAGGCGATGGGCTGGATCGACCCGGTCACCAAGGCCGTCGTGCCGCCGATCCACATGGCCAGCACCTATCTGCGGGACGAGGACAACGGATACCGCTCGGGGCGCATCTACGCGCGGGCTGACAATCCCACGTTCGACCAGGCCGAGGCAACGCTGACGGCGCTCGAAGGCGGCGCGAAATCCCTTATCTTTTCGTCGGGTATGAGTGCCGCGACCGCCTGTTTCCTCGCCTTGTCGCCCGGTGACCATGTCGTGACCTCGAAGGTCATGTACTGGGCGCTGCGCAACTGGCTGATGACCTTTGCGACGCAGTGGGGCCTCAAGGTCGAATTTGTCGACACCGACAAGACCGACCAGGTGGCCGCGGCGGTGAAGCCCGGGATCACCAAGCTCGTCTGGATCGAGACGCCGGCCAACCCGACCTGGAGCGTGTCCGACATCGCCGCGATCGCCGAGATCGCGCACAAGGCCGGCGCGTTGCTGGGCGTCGATTCGACGGTCGCGACGCCGGTACTGACGCGGCCGATCGAGCATGGCGCCGACATCGTGATGCATTCGGCGACCAAGTACCTCAACGGGCATTCCGACATCATCGCCGGCGCGCTCACCGGCGCGCGCGACGATGCCTACTGGGCGAAACTCCGGACCATCCGTTCGCAACTCGGGACCATTCTCGGCCAGACCGAGGCGTGGCTGCTGATGCGCGGCATGCGCACCCTCTACCCGCGCGTCGCCTGGGCCTGCACGTCGGCGCAGAGTCTCGCCGAGAAGTTCGCCGAGCATCCGATGGTGGAACAGGTCCTCTATCCCGGCCTGCCCTCCTTCGCCGGCCATGCGGCGGCGGCGCGCCAGATGACGGGCGGCTTCGGCGGCATGCTGTCGGTGCGCGTGAAGGGCGGCGAGCGCGCGGCCATCGCCACGGCGGCGCGCGTCGAACTGTGGAAGCGCGCCACCTCGCTGGGCGGCGTCGAGAGTCTGATCGAGCATCGCGCCAGCATCGAAGGGCCGGGCACGCCCTGCCCGCCCGACCTCCTGCGGCTCTCGGTCGGTGTCGAGGAAAGCAGCGACCTGTTCGACGATCTCGACCAGGCGCTGAAGCGCGCACATAACGCTTAAACAAAAAGCCCCGTCGTCCTGAGCGAAGCCGCCCGAAGGGCGGCGCAGTCGAAGGACCTCTTTTCCGACGCACGTTCCGTTGAAACGAAAAGAGGTCCTTCGACTACGCGCCTGCGGCGCTCCGCTCAGGACGACGGACTGTTTGTAGTACCAAACACCGAGCCAAGCCCCGCGCCGATGCGCTCGTTCATCATCTCGATCGAGCCGTCGGTGTAGGCCGCGATCTTGGCGCCCGCGAGATGGCGGGCCAGCGGATAGTCGGCGCGAAGACCGTTGGCCCCCATCGCCTGGATGCAGTCGGCGATGCGCTGCACGGCCATGTCGGTCGCGAACTTCTTGGCGTAGGCCGCCGGCATCACCGCGTCGGCGCCTTCGTCGATCAGGCGGGCGGCGCGATAGGTGAGAAGACGCGCGGCCTCGAGATCGGTCGCGGCATCCACCAGCTTCCAGCGCACGCCCTGATGCTCGATCACCGGCTGGCCGAAGGTCTTGCGCTGCTGCGTGTAGCGCACCGCCGTCTCGAGCGAGGACTGCAGCATGCCGCAGCACATGGCCGCGACGTAGGCGCGGGCGCCGTTGATGCCGGCCAGCGCCGCCTTGAAGGCCTTGCCCGGCGGATGCAGCACCGCCTCGTCGGGCGCGAAATAGTCGACCAGCCGGAAGCCGCCGACACCGATCGCGTGGCCGCCATGCAGCTCGAACGGCTTCTCGCGATGGAAGCCCGGCCGCTCCGCTTCGATGGCGAGGCAGATGATGCCGCGATAGCCCTGCGAACGGTCGGTCTGCGCATAGGCCACCGAGAGGCCGGCCACGGCGGCATTGGTGATCCACGCCTTGGCGCCGTTCACCTTCCAGCCGCCCTCGACCCGCACGGCTTCCATTTCGAGACCGCCGAAGTCGCTGCCGACCCCGGGCTCGCTGAGACCCGCGCAGCCGATCAGGTCGCCGGTCAGCATGCGCGGCAGCAGGCGCGCGACATGGGCCGGCTGGCCGTCGCGGGCGAAGCGCGCACAGGCATTGTGATGGTTGATCAGCGCAAAGGCGAAGGCGAAGTCGTGCCGCGAGATCTCCTCGAAGGCGCGCAGCTTGCAGAAGAAGGAGAGCCCCTGCCCGCCATGCTTCTTCGCCAGTTCGATCGTGTTGAGGCCGATGGCGCAGGCCGCCTTGATGGCCTCGAGCGGATAGCGGCGCTCCCATTCCCACCGCGCGGCATTGGGCGCGACATGTTCTTCGGCGAACGTCTTGGCGCGCGCCACGACCGCGCGCTCTTCCGGCGTGAGGACTTCATCGAGCATCCTCCTGAGATACACGATTGGACCTCGGGCGCAACCGCGCGCTAGAATGGGATCAATGCGGGTGTAGCTCAGGGGTAGAGCGTCGGCTTCCCAAGCCGTAGGTCGCGGGTTCGAATCCCGTCGCCCGCTCCATCTACTTTACCGGCCGGCGTGTCTGCTCGCGGTCGTGACTGAAGGCCGCGTCAACGCGAGATGACCGGTGGAACGCTCGATGCGGCCAGCCGTGCGAGGTCGCTCTGGCTGCGCACGCCGGTCTTGTCGAAAATGTTCTGCAGGTGCGAGCGCACGGTGGTTGCCGACAATCCGAAATTGCGCGCCACCTCCGGCACGCCGCCGAACTGCAGCAGGCCGGTGAAGACTTGGAATTCGCGCGGCGTCAGGCCATAGAGCTGCGCAAGGGCTTGCATGGGCGGCATTTCGTCGGCGACGACCGGGCGCATGAACAGTGCGCACGCGGCCCCTGACACCGGGGCCAGGCTCCCCTTCGGGGCGAGCGACACGAGATAGGCAATAAAGGGCCGGTCATCGGGCGACGAGACGGGGAACTCGCCAACCGGGCCTCCGTTGCGCAGGCTGCGCAGGGCGGCGTTCAGGCTTTCCGTGGCGACACTGTCGCGAAAGGCGAGGCGCCCGCCGGCCTTGGCAACCGGTCCATTCCCCTCGGTCAGGACCCGCGACGCCGCGTTGGCGAACAGCACGACGCCCGCCGTATCGAGCAGCCACACCGCATCGGACATTGCATCGAAGGTCGCGGTCAGCGCCGCGCCCTGCGCGCGCACGCCGTCGAACAGGCGGGCGATGGTCACGGCACGCCGTACATGGGGCGAGACGAGGTCCATGCGCCGGATCTCACTCTCGCCCGCAAGGCCCTCGTCTTCGAGCCGCGTCACGCCGAACATCCCCATCGCCGACGCACTCTTGGCGAGGACCGTCACGACCACATCGTGAAAACGCTGCGGCGCCGCCCACTCCGCATAAAAACGCGTCCCGCGATACTCCTCCATGTCCATCACGCGCGACAACGCGGTCGACGAACCGACATCCATGAAGGCGGTGAGCGGCAGCACGGGATTGAGCTGCACGTATTTTTCGAAGTAGAGCCGCGTCCAGCCCGGATCGGCATTGTAGGACTGGAGGAAACCTCCGGCGCCGGATCGATGATCCTGGTGGAAGAGGAGCGCGCTCGATCCGCCCACGTAGCGTGAGAGTTGCCCGAGCGCGTTCGTCCATTTCCCAGGGTCGAGGATACAGTCGTAGAGCGCCCCGATGGCTTCCGAGAAAGCCTCTTCTTCCCTCATACCCGCCCCCAGTTCGCCCCAAGCTTCGAGACTAACAGAAGGGACGCTGCTCCGAAGTCCCGGTTTTGTGATCAACGATCCTGGAATTCTCATACTTGATCGCAATCGACAGCTCGTCCTCCCACGATCGTAGGTATCGGCCCCTCCCCGGCGTGCCTAGCGTTCCAGCTGCGGTCCGACAGTCGCGGATCCGCGGGGAGGCTTCATGGCGTTCATCAGTGGCTCCGGCAGCGTGTCGAATTCCCTCCTTCCCGGCATTCGTGCCCTTCCCACCGTCGCCGTCCTTGCGGATGGCCGCTTTCTCATCACATGGATGGACAACAGCGAAGCGGGACTGCAGCCCAACGGCAATCCCCCGCCGGTGCCGGCAACCGACCTGCACGGCTACCTGGCCAACGGCTGGCAAGTCAGCGCCCGGTTGTTTGCAGCCGACGGAACCGCTCTTGGCTCCGAATTCAGGGTGCACAGTCTCGGCGGCGTTACGCCCCAGAACCAATGGTACCCCCAGGTCGTGGCCCGTCAGGACGGGACGTTCCTGCTGGCCTACGAGACGCAGTGGCGCACACCATCCGAAGATCCAATCCACTTCATCGGCGAAGTGCCGGAACTCCCGCCCTATTCCGCCGTCGCCGCCCGAATCGTCACGCCTGGCGACGGCGGGGCTCCTACCGTGTCTTCGGAATTCTTCATCTTCACAAATGAGGCTCATCAGGGAATCGAGTGGGTGATTTGGGCACTTCAGAGCGCTGGAAGCATGCATGTCAGGATCTTGAGCCGGAGATATTCCTGATCTCGCAGCCCGTATGCGCGGCGCTGGATGACGCGGATCTTGTTGTTGAGGCCCTCGACGAAGCCGAGCGAGACTTTGTTTTCCGGCTTGCAGTAGGCGGCGATGCCATCCCAATGCCGATCAATCATCGCGGCGAACTTCTCAAACGGTTTGAGCCGCTGCCACTTCAGGC
>CANIEC010000084.1 GCA_947466085.1 Rhodospirillales bacterium | reverse complement strand
GCGGGAGGGAACGATGGCCAAGGTGGCATTTCTGGGACTGGGCGTGATGGGCTTTCCGATGGCGGGGCATCTCGCCGCCAAGGGCCACGAGGTCACGGTCTACAATCGCACCTTCGCCAAGGCCGAGGCCTGGACGCAGAAGCACAACGGCAAGGCCGCGAAGACGCCGCGCGAGGCCGCCCAGGGTCAGGAAATCGTGTTCTGCTGCGTCGGCAACGACGACGATCTGCGCTCGGTCGTGCTGGGGCCCGACGGCGCGTTCGCCGGCATGGGCAAGGGCACCATCTTCTTCGACAACACCACCGCCTCGGCCGACATCGCGCGCGAGCTCCATGAAGCGGGCCGGAAGCTCGGCATCGACTTCATCGACGCGCCGGTCTCGGGCGGCCAGGCGGGCGCCGAGAACGGCCAGCTCACCGTAATGTGCGGCGGCGATCCCGCGCCGTTCGAGCGCGCCAAGCCGGTGGCCGACGCCTTCTCCAAGGCGGTCACACTGATCGGTCCGTCGGGCTCGGGCCAGATCACCAAGATGATGAACCAGATGTGCATCGCCGGCATCGTGCAGGGCCTGGCCGAGGCGCTGAACCTCGGCCAGCGCGCCGGCCTCGACATGGAGAAGGCGCTGGGCGCCATCTCCAAGGGCGCGGCGCAGAGCTGGCAGATGGAGAATCGCTGGCAGAACATGGTCGCCGGCAAGTTCGACTACGGCTTCGCCGTCGACTGGATGCGCAAGGACCTGGGCATCGCGCTGGCCGAGGGCAAGCGCCAGAAGGCCGGCATGCCGCTGGTCGCGCTGGTCGACCAGTTCTACGAGCGGGTGCAGGCGCGCGGCGGCGGCCGCTGGGACACCTCGTCCCTGATCCAGCCGCTGCAGAAGCCGTAGGGCCGGCTCGGTGAGCGGCGGCTACACGCTGTGGGGCCGGCCGGGCTGGGGCTCGGCCCTGGTCGAGGCCCAGCTCGACTGGTACGGGCTGCCCTTCGCCTACGAGACGGTCGGGGATCTGTTCAAGGACCCCGACGCCAAGGCCCGGCTCCAGAAGGTCAATCCGCTGGCCCAGGTGCCGACGCTGGTGATGCCCGACGGCAGCATCATGAGCGAGAGCGCGGCCATCACCTTGCTGCTGGCCGACGTCACCGGCAGCGAGCAGCTGGTGCCCGGACCGGGCGCGCCGGAGCGGCAGAAGTTCCTGCGCTGGCTGGTGTTCCTGGTCGCCAACATCTATCCCACCTTCACCTATGCCGACGATCCGGCGCGCTTCGTGGCGGTGAACGCCGCGCGCGATCCGTTCCGCGCCGCCGCCGACGCCTATGCCCAGCGCCTGTGGCGCCAGGTCGAGAGCGAGGCCGGCGCGCCGTGGTTCCTGGGCGAACGCTTCTCCGCAATCGACATCTACCTCGACGTCATGACCCGCTGGCGCCCGCGGCGCGGCTGGTTCGAGGCCGAGACCCCCAAGCTCTTCGCGATCGCGCGCAAGACCGACCAACGGCCGGAACTCAAGGAAACCTGGAGGAGGAACTACCCATGAAACGCCCCATGAGACGCCGCAGCTTCGTCGCCCTCGCGACCACTGGCCTCGCCACCACCGCCCTCGCCGGCACCGCCTTTGCCCAGGCAAATTACCCCGACAAGCCGATCACCATGGTTGTGCCGGCGCCGCCGGGCGGCGGCACCGATCTGGTCACGCGGCTCTATTCCGACCTGCTGAGCCAGGAGCTGGGCGTGCAGGTCATCGTCGACAACAAGGGCGGCGGCAACGGCAACATCGGCACCGCCCTCGTCGCCCGCGCCAAGCCCGACGGCTACACGCTGCTGATGCAGTATTCGGCCTATCATTCGGCCAACCCGGCGCTGATCAAGGACCTCAACTGGAAGCCCGACGACTTCGTGGGCGTCGCCATGGGCGCGATGGCGCCGCACGTCATCGTGGTCGCCAAGAAGGTCCCGGTCGACGACCTCAAGAGCTTCATCGCCTACGCCAAGGCCAATCCCGGCAAGCTGAACTACGCCTCGGTCGGCGCCGGCTCGGTGCCGCATCTCGGCGGCGTGCTGCTGAACAAGGCGGCCGGCCTCGATCTGGTGCACGTCCCCTACAAGGGCGCGGGCCCCGCGACCGCCGACATCGTGGCGGGCCAGGTCGAGCTGCTGATCGTGACGCCGCCCGCCGTGTCCGGCCACATCCGCAACGGCAACCTGAAGGCGCTGGCGCTGGCCAGCGACACGCGCCTGCCGGCCTTCCCCGAGATTCCGACGACCGCCGAAGCGGGCCTGCCGGGCTTCACCCTCGACGGCTGGTTCGCCCTGTTTGCGCCCGCCGGCACGCCGCAGCCCATCATCGACAAGCTGAACGCGGCGATGCGCAAGGTCGGCAAGATGGAAGCCGTGGTCGCCCGCGCCAACCAGCTCGGCGTCGTGCTGAAGGACTGGACCCCGGGCCAGATGGACAGCTTCGCCAAGGGCGAGGTCGAGACTTGGGGCAAGGTGATCCGCGACAACAAGATCACGTTCACGGAGTGAAGCGACCGGCGGCTCAGCCTCGCACCACCTCATCCTGAGGAGGCCGCGCAGCGGCCGTCTCGAAGGATGGGCTGCATGCGTGGTGCTCGCGCCCACCCTTCGAGACGCGCTCCTGCTGAGCGCTCCTCAGGGTGAGGTCGTGTCTGCGAAGACCGACGGAGTTCCAGTCTAGAACACGTGCCGCACGCCGACGATCTGGCCGAGCGAGCGGCCGACATATTCAGCCACGGCCGGCTCCAGCCCTTCGACCTCGATCTCGACATTGAGCGCGTCGCCGTCGGCCTGCGCGAACACGCGGGCCGGCACCAGGCCGCGCTTGGCGATCAGTTCGAGCGCGCGCGGCAGCACGCCGGGCTCGGCGTCGGCCTCGAAACAGTAACGGACGGCGGAGTTGCTACGCTTGAGGGAGAGAACGGCAGACATCGGACGATTCCTTGGACGAGTGACAGGCGAACGCGGCAACGCAACGGCTTGCAATGCAAACCGTGGTGCTAATTCGCTTTCCAAAGAGGTCCATGCGGGCCATGGCGTCAGTGTAGCGCGGCAGCCCGCCGGCGCGCTAGGGTCCCGGCAACGAACCCGCCGGGAAGGAAACAAAGATGCGTTCGACGCCGATCTACGAGGTGCATGCGGTCAAGTATGCCCACCTGCCGCGCAAGGCATGGGAAGTGCAGATCAACCCCGACCCGCACGATGCCGACTTCCCGATGGACTATTTCGTCTGGGTGGCGATCCCGCTCGACGAGAGCGGCCACCGCACCATCGGCGGCAAGCCGATCGTGATCGACACCGGCTTCAATGCGACCGTGGGCAAGCAGCGCGGCCGCGAGGTGAAGAAGAATCCCGCTGACCTGCTGAGCGAGATCGGCATCGACGCCAAGGAGGTCGAGGACGTCATCGTCACCCATCTCCACTACGACCATATCGGCAACTGGGACCGCTTCCCCAAGGCGCGCTTCCATCTCCAGGACAAGGAGATGAACTTCGCGACCGGCCGGCACATGTGCAAGGGACCGTTCCGCCACGCCTACGAGTGCGAGGACATCGTGGGCATGGTGCGCGCGCTGTACGGCGGCCGCCTGGTGTTCCACGACGGCGACGAGGAGCTGCAGCCCGGCATCTCGCTGCACCTGATCGGCGGCCACACCGCCGGCATCCAGTCGGTGCGCATCAACACGCGCAACGGCTGGCTCGTGCTGGCCTCCGACGCCAGCCATTACTTCTGGGGCGTCAACAACGACAAGCTGTTCTCGATCGTCTACTCGGTCGCCGACATGCTGGCGGGCTACGACAAGCTCAAGAAGCTGGCCGACGGCAGGGTCGAGATGGTGATCCCCGGCCACGACGCCGAGGTGATGGTGCGCTATCCGGCCTCGGGCAAGGGACTGGAAGGCATCAGCGTCAGGCTCGACTAAGGACTCGCGGCAACGAATAAAGTGCAATCCGAACGAAATCGAATCTGCCGATGATTTCGCCATACTCCGATCTCCCTCCCAGAAATTTCTGGAAGGGAGCCGTCTCCCGGCGGTCTCCCGAGACCGTCTCCGAGTTGTGGCAGCCGAAGTTCCGGTTCGCCCCGGATACGCGCATTGCGACAGCGGGCAGCTGCTTCGCCCAGCATATTTCCCGGTATCTGCGCGCGAGGAACGCCGCCGTCGTTGACCTCGAGCGGGCCCCACCCGGCCTGTCCGCGGCCAACTCCGTCAAATACGGCTACGGCATCTATTCGGTCCGATATGGCAACATCTATACGGTTCGGCATCTCCTGCAACTGACCGAGGAAGCCCTTGGCCGGTTCGCGCCGTCCGATGCCGTCTGGGAACGGGACGGCCGCTTCTTCGATGCGATGCGGATCGGGGTCGAACCCGCGGGATTGCCTTCCGCCGAGGCTGTGCGGCGACACCGCGTGCAACATCTCGGCCGGGTGCGAAGCCTGTTCGCCAGGGCAGATGTCTTCGTCTTCACGCTCGGCCTGACGGAAGCCTGGACCCACAGGGAGTCGGGCACGGTGTATCCGACCGCGCCGGGGACGATTGCCGGCTCCTATCAACCCGAAGTGCACGCCTTCAGGAACTTCGATTTCATCGAGGTGTACCAGGACTTCGTCAAGTTCCGCCGGTTCGCGATGAAGCGGAATCCCGGGTTGAAGTTCCTGCTCACCGTCTCGCCGGTTCCGCTCACGGCCACGGCCAGCGACAAGCACGTTCTCGTCGCGACGACCTATTCGAAATCGGTGCTGCGTGCGGTGGCCGGAAAGTTGGCCGAGGCGTTCGAGAACGTCGACTATTTTCCGTCCTTCGACCTCCTCTCCAGCGCCTCCACGCGGGGCGCGTTCCATTCGGATGACGCACGACAGATCACCAAGCCGGGCGTTGAGGCGGTGATGCGAATCTTCTTCGAGGCGCAACCGGACCTTGCGCAAGCGTCCGTTCCTGCCGTAGCGGGCGGGCCTGCCGGCGAGCAGGACGAGGACGGCGCACAGGGCCGTACGCCCGGGGCCCCGGCTCCCGGGGCGGTTTGCGAAGATATCCTTCTCGATGCGTTCTCCCGATGATCCGCATTGCCCTGCTGGGCAGCTCTCATCTTTATTGCTGGAAGCGCGCCTGGGATTCACTCGGCAAGGCCTACCCGGACGTCGAACTCGTGTTTTTCGCCGCGCCGGGAGCGCAAATGGAGTGCTGCGAACCGCAGGGCGACCGGCTCGTCTTCAAGAACGAGGACGTCGCGCGATGGCTCGAGATCACCTCTGGCGGCCGACGCGAGCTGGTCGCTGCCGACTACGACGCGCTTTGCGTCGTGGGCCTGGGATGCGACGTGAGAACCGTCACCCGACTCTACTCAAGATGCCGGGCCGATGCTCACAAGGGAGAAGAAGGCAGGTTTCAACTGGTCTCTGATGCCTGTTTCCAGGATACCGTTTGCGACCGGTTGAACGCCTCATCGGCAATGGCCCTCGTTGGCAAGCTCCGCCAGATCACCGACAAGGTGATCTGGCTGGCGCCCACCCCTGCCCCCTCCGAAATCATCCTGAAGTTGGATCAATCCCCGGAGGGCATTGAAATGGCCGCTGCAGCGACCGATGCACCGTCTCTTCGTGCAGCCTATGACGAGGCATGCCACCGCCTCGCCGCTGAAAATCTGATCTTGCTGGAGCAGCCCAAGGCGACTCTCGCCTCGCCCCTTCTGTCGAAGAACGAATATCGCCTCCCGACCTGGACGACGCCCGACTGGATGCATTTGAACGACGCCTACGGCAAGATTGTCATTCGGGAATTCCTGTCGCGTTTCCACCCCTCTCTCGGCGGCCAAAGTGCCGGCGATTCTTCCGGCAGCCTTTTGCGTCTTGCCAACCCGCTGGTGGGGGCGCTGCGGAACAAGGTTTTGCAATTGTCGATTCGGATAAGCTCGAAAGGCTGAATGCGGAGAGGTGCTGGCGGGCTACGTCTCGACGGATCGGCTCGCGCGCAAGGAAAGGAAACCGGGGTGGCCAGGCTCGTCTTCGGCATGAACCAGTCGCTGGATGGCTATGTCGACCATCTGGCGTTCGGACCGAGCCCCGCGCTCTTCCGCCACTTCATCGAAGAGGCGGAGGGACAGGCGGGCAGTTTCTACGGCCGCCACGTGTACGAGCTGATGCGCTACTGGGACGACGATCAGCCCGACTGGGATGACGAGCGACGCGCCTTCGCGGCGGCGTGGCGGCGGCAGCCGAAATGGGTGGTCTCGCGCTCGCTGGACTCGGTGGGCCCCAACGCCACGCTGATCCGGGGCGATCTGGAGCGCACGATCCGCAGGCTGAAGGCCGAGCGCGACGGCGAGATCGAAGTCGCCGGCCCGACCCTGGCGCGAAGCCTCACCGAACTCGGCCTGATCGACGAGTACCGGATCTACCTGCACCCCGTCGCGCTGGGGCACGGCACACCCTACTTCGCCGGCCCGCGGCCGCCGCTCCGACTCATGACCCACGACCGGATCGGCGACGACGTGATCCGGCTGGCCTACGTTCCCGCCTGATCCCGGCACGCCGCGGGTCAGCCCTTGATCTCGACGCCGGCCCACTCCTCCAGCACCTTCGCCACCATGGTGAAGTCGGAGTCGGGACCGAAGCGGGCCTTGGTGACGGCGAGCATTTCGAGGACCGCCGCGCCCACCAGCATCGGCACGCCCATGTTCTGCGCCTCGTCGAGGCAGAGGCGGACGTCCTTGTGCGACAGCGCGGTGGCGAAGCCGAAGTCGAAGGTACGCGGCAGCACGGCGCGCGGGAACTTGTCCTGGCTGGCGCTGTTGCGGCCGCTCGACACGTTGATGATGTCGAGCAGGACCTTCGGATCGAGGCCCGCCTTCACGCCCATGGCCATCGCCTCGGACGTGGCGACCAGCGCGGTCGCCGCCAACATGTTGTTGGCGAGCTTGGCGGTCTGCGCGAGGCCGGGCTTCTCGCCGGTATGGAACAGCTTGCCGAAGGTCTTCAGCACCGGCTGCAGCGCCTGATAGGTCGGCGTCGGGCACGACACCATGACGGCGAGCGTGCCGGCCTTGGCGCCGGTGACGCCGCCGCTGACCGGCGCATCGACCCAGCCGATGTCGCGCTCGGCCAGCCGTGCCGCGACTTCGCTCGCCACGCCCGGTCCTGTCGTCGACAGATCGATCAGGGTGCGGATCGACGAGCCGTTGATGATGCCCGCGTTGCCGCCCAGCACGACCTCGCGCACGATGGCGGGAGTGGGCAGGCTCATCAGCACCACCTCGGCGATCGACGCGACCTCGGCCGGCGAGGCGGCGAGCTGGGCGCCGCGCGCGACCAGCGGCCTGGTCGCCTCCTCTGACACGTCGTAGACGCAGAGCCGGTAGCCCGCATCGAGCAGGCGTTGCGCCATCGGCCCGCCCATCCGTCCCACGCCCACGAAGCCCAGCAATTGACCCGTCATGCTCATTTCCTCCGGCCGTCAGCCACTCTTTCGTTTTTCTGGTATCGCTACCAGCATATGATCACGGCGTGAGAGCATCAACGGGCAGGCGGAATGAGCAGCAGGGCGCGGCGTAGCGAGGGCAATGTGGGCGGTGGCACGCTCAGGATGCGCGACATCGCCCGGCATGCCGGCGTGTCGCCGATGACGGTGTCGCGCGCGCTGCGCCAGCCGTCGGCGGTGTCGGAAGAGATGCGGCGCAGGGTCGACGCTGCGGTGCGGGAATTCGGCTACCTGCCCAACCGGATCGCCGGCAGTCTCTCGTCGAGCCGCTCGAACGTCGTCGGGCTGGTCGTGCCCAGCATCCGCAACTCGCTCTATGCCAGCATGATCCAGGCGGCGTCCGACGTGCTGCGCACGAACGGACTGCACCTGATGATCGCCGACAGCGGCCATCGGCTCGAGGACGAGGAGGCGCTGGTCTCGGCCTTCCTGGCGCAGCGCGTCTGCGGCCTGATCCTGCACAACACGGTCCACAGCAAGCGGATGCGCAAGCTGGTCGAGACCAGCGGCGTGCCGGTGATCGAGACCGGCAACCTGCCCGACGAACCGCTCGACATGGCGGTCAGCTACTCGAACTTCGAGGCCGCGCGCGCCATGACGCTCCACCTGGCGCGTCTCGGCTACCGCAAGATCGGCTTCGTCACCCTGCCGGTGCGCGACAACGACCGTTCCGAGGAGCGCCGCCGCGGCTACTTCGCGGCCCTCGCCGAACTCGGCCGGCCGGCCGACGCGAGCCTCGTCCTCGAAGCGGCCGGGGGCTTCAGCGAGGGCGCCGAGGCGCTGGTGCGGCTGGTGAACGCCCATCCCGATCTCGATGCCGGTTTCTTCGCCGGCGAGGTGCTGGCGGTTGGGGCGCTGTTCGAATGCCAGCGCCGCGGCTGGGCAGTGCCGGGGCGCATCGCCATCGCGAGTTTCGACGACGTGGATCTGCTGCGGCACGCGGTTCCGAGCGTGACCACCTTGCGCATTCCCCGGCCTGAGATCGGAAAGCGCAGCGCCGAGCTGCTGGTCCGCCGCCTGCAGGGCGCGCCGGCCGAACCAATCAAGGTCGATCTCGGATTCGAAATCGTGCAACGCGAGAGCAGCTGAGGACACGGCATGCTGAAGGGCAGATGCGCGCTCATCACCGGCTCGACACAGGGGCTGGGCCAGGCGATGGCCCGGCGGCTTGCCGCCGAGGGCTGCAACATCGTGCTGAACGGGTTCGGCGACGCGGCGGAGATCGAAGCGCGGCGGCGCGCGCTCGAGGCAGAGCATGGCATCCGCGCGCTGCATCACGGCGCCGACCTGGCCGAGCCGCGCCAGATCGCCGACCTGATCGAAACCGCCGGACGGGAATTCGGCGGCGTCGACATCCTGATCAACAACGCGGTCGTCCGTCACTTCGCGCCGGTTGAGAAATTCCAGCCGGAAGACTGGGACCGGGCGCTGGCGGTGAACCTGTCGGCGGCGTTCCACACGACGCGCCTGGTCCTCGCCGGCATGCGCGCGCGCGGCTTCGGCCGCATCCTCAACATCTCCTCGGTCTACGGCCTGTTCGGCGGCGTGAACCGGGTCGACTACATCACGACCAAGACGGCGCTGATCGGCCTCACCCGTGCCGTGGCGCTGGAGACGGCGCGCGACAACATCACCTGCAACGCCATCTGCCCGGGCTCCTCGCCCAGCCCGGCGATCGAGCAGCGGCTGCAGGCGTTCATGGACTCTGAAGGGCTGGCGCGCGACGCGGCGATGGAGAAGTTCATGGCCGGGCGGCAGCCCTCGGGCCGCTTCGTGGCCATGGAGAGCGTGGCCGCGATGGCCGCCTTCCTGTGCGGCCCCGGCGCCGCCGACATCACCGGAGCGGCCCTGCCGGTCGACGGCGGGTGGAGCGCGAGCTGATCGTCTTTCGGCTTTTTATGGTAGCGGTACCATGTGCTCCATCCTAGTATTTGCACAACACGACAAAAACAGGAGGAAACCCATGAGCGTCACGCGTCGACAGTTCGGCCCCGTCGCAGCCTCCCTGGCTGCGGTCGCGGCTACTTCACCGGCCTTCGGCCAGCAGACCAACGAGGTGGTGAGATGGCGGCTCACCTCGAGCTTCCCCAAGAGCCTCGACACGCTCTACGGCGCCTCGGCGACCATCGCGCGGGTCGTCGGCGAGATGACCGACGGCAAGTTCACCCTGACGCCGTTCGCTGCCGGCGAAATCGTGCCCGGCCTGCAGGTGCTCGATGCGGTGTCGAACGGCACGGTCGAATGCGGCCACACCTACACCGGCTACTACATCGGCAAGAATCCGAGCTTTATCTTCGACGGTTCGCTGCCCTTCGGCCTGACACCGCGCATGCACAATGCCTGGATGATGTTCGGCGACGGCAAGAAGCTGATGGACGAGGTCTATGACGGCTTCAACATTGTGGCCCTGCCGGCCGGCCAGACCGGCGGCCAGATGCTGGGCTGGTTCCGCAAGGAGCTGAAGAGCCCGGCCGACTTCTCCGGCCTCAAGATCCGCACCGCCGGTTTCGGCGGCAAGGTCTTCGCCAAGCTCGGCGCCGTGCCGCAGCAGATCGCCGGCGGCGACATCTATCCCGCGATGGAGCGCGGCACGCTCGACGCCTGCGAATGGGTCGGTCCCTACGACGACGAGAAGCTCGGTTTCAGCAAGGTCGCGAAATACTACTACACGCCGGGCGTCATGGAGCTGGAGGCGGTCAACCAGCTGATGATCGGCAAGGCCGCCTGGGCGAGCCTGCCGCCGCGCTACCAGGCCATCCTGAAATACGCCTGCAGCTACTCGATGACCGAGATGCTCGCCTCCTACGATGCCAAGAACGCCGTGGCCATCGCCCGGCTGGTCGCCGCCGGGACGCAACTCTCGGTCCTGCCCGACGACATCGTGAAGGCACTTCGGGTGGCGCTGGAATCGGTGCTCGACGAGGAAGCCGCCCAGAACGAGCAGTTCAAGAAGATCCTGGCCAACTGGCGCCAGTTCCGCGCCATCCAACATCGCTGGTTCTCGATCGCCGACACCCGCGCCGAGTTGGCGGTCTACCGCAGCGATCGCTGATACGCACTTTGTCATCCCGAGCGTGAGCGAGGGACCTTTGCGAGCGCTGCCAATCGTCTTCCTCCCCATTCAAATGGGGAGGTGTCGGCGTCTCACGACGACGGAGGGGTCAAGACGGCGGTGACGACGAGCATGACCCCATCGCCCCGTATGACGGGTCACTTCCCCATCTGAATGGGGAAGCGATTGATGTCGAACTCCGGCGGTTCAATTCACGTCGGAAAGACTCTACGCCGCGATCGACGCTCGGGCCTTGCCGATCGTCAGGGCCGCGCGGGCGGCTTCGCGGCCCTTCTCGACGAAGTGCGCCCGGAAGATCTGATTGTGGTGGTCGGTCTCCTGATAGTGATGCGGCGTCAGCGACACCGACAGGACAGGGACGCCCGTATCCAGGCCGGCGCGCATCAGCCCGTCGACGACGGCCTGGGCCACGAAGTCGTGGCGATAGATTCCGCCATCGACCACGAAGGCGGCAGCGGCCACCGCCGCATACTTCCCGGTTGCCGCGAGGTCGCGCGAGAACAGTGGCAGTTCGAACGCGCCCGGCACGTCGAACACGTCGACCTGCTCGGCGGGAATCAGTTCGAGGAATCCGTCGAGCGCACGGTCGACGATGTCGGCGTGCCACCTGGCTTTGACGAAGGCGTAGCGGGCGTGTGTCATGGCAATCTCCTTTGGCGAACAGACACGTCACCCAAGGCGATCACGCGCGGACCGGCTGCTCCGCACGAGCAGCAGGACACACGTTCTCTTTCATCCGGACTATGACCGTCGGCTCAGGCCTCGCACCTGATCTGCTGACCCTTCCTTGCGGAAGGCGCTCGCGGGCTCGCAGCTCGCGCCGCATACCGCCGGTAGGGAGTTTCACCCTGCCCTGAGAACGCGAAAACCATAAGGGCAGGGTCGGGAGCTGGCAATCTTCCGGACGCACCGTCCCATCGGGTCGAAAGCGCTGCGTCAGGCTGGGCCGACGCGCCGTGCCTCGTCGGTCAGCCAGCGCCGGTAGAGGTCGACGGCGCGGCCATTGGCGCCGCCCCGACGCGCGACGACCTGGAAGCAGCGGCTGCTGCGTCGGCGGAAGGCGAAGGGGCAGACCAGGCTGCCGTCGGCGATTTCGGCGGCGGCCAGCGTCCGCATGCCGACCGCGACACCGATCCCTTCGGCGGCCGCCTGGAAACTGAGATTGAGCGTCTCGAACTCCGGCCCGCGTCCGGGATCGACCGCCCCGAGGGCGCGGACGACGGCGGGGCTGACCGGCGAGCGCGCGAAGGCATCGAGCCACTGGCGCCATTCGTCGGGCAGGGGCCGCGAATGGATCAGCACCTGCCGGGCCAGCCGTTCGACGCGCTGCACTTCCGTGCTGCAACCGTCGAACGTTCCCGGCGCACTGACGGCCACGATCTCGATGTCGAGCAGCTTCTCGCAGACCGTGCCTGCGGGCGGCGTGGAGAGGTCGCCGTCGGCGCCCAGCCGGATCGCGATGTCGGTGCCGTCGTCGCGGCGAAAGTCGACATCCGTCAGCGACGTCGCGATCTGGACATCGATCTCGGGATGGCGATCGAAGAAGCGGCTCCAGCGCGGCAGCAGCCAGCGCGCCGCGAAGGTCGGATAGCAGGCGACGACGATGCGGTTGGGATTGCGGCTGCCGACCAGCCGTCGCGTCGCGGCCTCGACCGCGGTCAACGGCCCCGACACGTCGCGCAGATAAAGCTCGCCCTGCCCCGTCAGCACCAGGCCATGCGCGGTGCGCTCCAGCAGGCGAACGCCGAGATGCTCCTCCAGCTTGCGGACCAGCCGGCTGACCGCGCCCGGCGTCACGCCCAGCCGGTCAGCGGCCCGAGAGAAACTCAATTCATGGCCCGCCTAGACAAAGCTTCTCAAGGCATTGAGAGGGGGTAGATCGTCCGGCATTCGGGGTCCCTGTTTTGATTTAATCTCAAATCATGGGTCGATTTAATCGTTTGCCCGCGCGGCCGTCCAGCGGCGAGTGTTCCGGCAAAGAGCCAGGAGGAACGCATGGACACGCATATGGACGCCCACAGGGACACACCCGGGGAAACACCGCGATCGAGCGCGCGCCACGGGTCGGATCACATCGGCGGCGACAGCCGGGATCAGAATTTCTTCCAGGCCGATGCGGACCTGCGCGATCTGCTGCGCCTCTATCTCAGCGCGGAGGAGCAGGTCCATTTCTGGCCGCACTTCGACCGGCTGGGCGCACTCGCCGGCGGCGATCTGGATCGCTGGGCCGACCAGGCCGACAAGCATCCGCCGGTGCTGCACAACCGCGACCGCTTCGGCCGCGACGAGCAATGGATCGAGCATCATCCGGCCTATCACGAGATGGAAAGGATTGGCTTCCACGAGTTCGGCCTGCACGCCGCACCGCATCGCCCCATCCTCGGATGGCCGACGGGCGTTTCCCCCCTCGTCAAGTTCACCCTGCACTATCTCTTCTCGCAAGCCGAGTTCGGCCTGATGTGTCCGCTGGCCGTCACCGAACTCGCGGCCATGCTGGTGCTGCGCTACGGCTCCGAGGAGCTGCGCGAGAAGTACGGGCGGCGCATGATTTCGCTGGATCCCGCCGAGCTGATGCAGGGCGCGCAGTTCATGACGGAGAAGGCCGGCGGCTCCGACGTCGGCGCCAACGAGCTGCGCGCGGTGCCCGACGGCGGGCAATGGCGCCTCCATGGCGAGAAGTGGTTCTGCTCCAACGCCGGCTGCGACGTCGCCGTCCTGCTGGCGCGGATTGACGGCGACCCGCCGGGAACGGCCGGCCTGACGGCGTTCGTAGTGCCGCGCGACCTCGACGACGGCTCGCGCAATGCCTATCGCATCGTGCGGCTGAAGGACAAGATGGGCAGCAAGTCGCTGGCCAGCGGCGAGATCACCTACGACGGCGCACTCGCCTACATGCTGGGCGACCGCCGCCAGGGCATCAAGATCCTGCTCGACCAGGTGAACATGTCGAGGCTCTCGCACGGCATGCGCGCCGCGGCGACGATGCGGCGGGCCTGGCACGAGTCGCTGGCCTTCGCGCGCTCACGGACGCTGTTCGGCAAGCCCGCGCTGCGCCAGCCGCTGATGCGCCGGCAACTCCTGCAGGTTCTGATTCCGGCCGAGCAGGCGCTTTCCACGTCGTGCTACGGCGCCGATGTCCTGCGCCGCAGCGAGGAAGGCTCGAACACCGCCGCGCAACTCCTGCGCATCATCACGCCGGTCATCAAGATGCGCAGCAACCGCGACAACGTGCAGGCGACCGCCAAGGCCATCGAGGTTCGCGGCGGCAACGGGGTCATCGAGGACTGGGTCAACTCCCGCCTGCTGCGCGATTCCTTCATTCCCGTGCTGTGGGAGGGCACCAGCATCATCAATTCGATCGACGTCGTGCGCCGCGCCATCGCCAGGTCGCAGGCACAAGGCGCGCTGCGCGCGGAGCTGCACCGGCTGCTGGCGGAAGCCGAGGGCGTCCCCGCCGCCTATCGCGACCGCCTTGCGGCGCTCTCCGACCGCACGATCGACTACGCCGAGAGCGTCGCCGCCCATCCCGACTCGGAGAAGTATGCGCGCCTCGCCACGAGCGCGCTCTATCACGTCCTGTCGGCCGCCCTGCTGGCCTGGGAAGGCAGTCGCCTCGGCCGCAACGGGGGCGACGCCCGACGACTGCTGATGTCGCGCTTCGTCGTGGAGCATCGCCTCGATCCGCAACCGGCGCTGTCGATCCCCGCGGACGCCTGGGAGGACGAGGCCGGGGAATGGCTGCTGGGCGAGGCCCCCGTGCCGCTCGCTCGCGCGGCAGCCCTCGTCGCGAACGGCACGACCTGAAACCAACAAGCAGGAGGAGGAGGAAACAATGAAGAAAACAATGATGCTGCTGCTCGCCCTCGCACTGGCCATCCCCGTTGCGGGTGCGGGCCGGGCGGACGCGCAGACCTACCCCGACCGGCCGGTGCGGCTGATCGTTCCCTTCCCGCCGGGCGGTGCGACGGACGTGAACGCCCGCATCCTCGCGGCCGAACTCAGCGCCACCCTCAAGCAGCCATTCGTCATCGACAACCGGCCCGGCGCATCGGGCACGATCGGCATCGACATGGTCGCGAAATCCGCGCCCGACGGCTACACGCTGGGCGTGAGCGGCGTCGGCCCGACGGCGATCCTGCCGATCATCGACCCGAAGCTGCCGTACAATCCGGCCCGCGACCTCGATATCGTGGCCGGCCTCGGCCGGATCGACTTCGTGCTGGTGGCGCGCCCCGGCTTGCCGGTCGCCAACCTCACCGAACTGATCGCCTACGCGAAGGCCAATCCCGGCAAGGTGACCTATGCCACGGCCGGAGTGGCCGGCCCGCAGCAGCTTCAGATGGAGCATCTGGGACTGCTGGCCGGCATCAAGTTCTTCCTCGTCCCCTTCCCCGGAGACGCCCCGGCGACGGCGGCCGTCGTGTCGGGCGACGTCGACATCGCCCTGATGGGCATCGCCACCGGCATCGGCCTGGTCAAGGGCGGCAAGCTGAGGGCCCTCGCGATGGCCGGCAGCGAGCGCAGCCCGACCCTGCCCGACCTCGCGACGGTGGCCGAGCAGACCGGTTTCACGGAGTTCACCGGCTACACCTGGAACCTGCTGGTGGCCCCCAAGGGCACACCGGCGGCGGTCATCGCCCGGCTGAATGCGGCGGTTGCCGAAGCCGCCGGCAAGCCCGAGGTTCAGGCCAAGCTGGACGCGCTCGGCATCCGCCCCCTTCCCGGCTCCGCCGGGAAGGTTTCCGATTTCGTCGCGAGCGAGACCGCGAAGAACAGGCGCGTGATCGAAGCGACGGGTATCCGAAGGGAGTAGGCTTCGGTCCCTACTTCTTCTCGACGTTCCACAGCGCCAGGGCGGGCGACGGCAGCAGGCCGGAGGCCTTGCGGCCGACGGCCGTCGGCGTGGTGAACTGCCCGAGCGGCGCGTGCGTCGGATATACGGCGGCGCGCGCCTGGACCTCGGCGGCGATTTCCTTCTGCTTCGCCGGGTCGGTCTCCTTGGCGAAGGCGTCGCGCAGCTTCTCGAGTTCGGGATCGCACGGCCAGCCGAACGTCGCCTTGTCGCAGGACGCGTTGAGGAACGCGGCGGCCACCGGATCGAGCACGTCGACGGCGGCCCATGAGGTGAAGAAGGCGCTCCAGCCGCCGGCGCTCAGCGGATCCTTCTTGGCGCGGCGGCCGACCAGCGTCTGCCAGTCCATCGACTGAAGGTCGACCTTGAAGCCGGCCTTCTCGAGCTGCGGCTTGGCCACGGTCGCCAGGTTGTTGTGTCCGGCGATGTCGGTCTGGTGCATCAGCACGATCGGCGTGCCGTCGTAGCCCGCCTCGGTCAGGAGCTGCCTCGCCTTGACGGCGTTGCCCGCGAGCTTGTCTTCCCAGCCCCGCGTCGTCTCCAGCGGCGAGCCGCAGGGGAACAGCGACTTGCACTCCTTGTAGAACTCGGGATTGCCGACATTGGCGTCGAGGAAATCCTTCTGGTTCAGCGCATAGAGCACGGCCTGGCGGATCTTGGCGTTGTCGAACGGCTTGTGCAGCACGTTGAAGCGCATCGCGTACTGGCGGCCGGCCTGGTTCACGACCTGGATCCTGATGCCCTTCTCCTTCTGGATCAGCGGCAGCAGGTCGGGCGGCACGATTTCGATGAGATCGACCTCGTCGTTCAGCAGCGCGTTGACCTGCGTCTGCGTGTCGGGGATCCAGACCCATTCGACGCGATCGACCTTCGCCACCTTGCCCCCCGCGAGGCCGGACGACGGCTCGGCGCGCGGCTTGTAGTTGGCGTTCTTGAGATAGACCGCCTTCTCGCCGGGCTTCCACTCGTCCTTCTTGAAGATGAACGGGCCCGACCCCGTGGTGTCGGTGATCTGCGTGTTGGGATCGGTGTCGGCGACGCGCTTGGGCATCATGAACGGCACGTTGGAGCCAGGCTTGCCCAGCGTGTTGAGCACCAGCCCGTACGGCTCCTGCAGCACCATCTTGATCGTCTTGTCGTCGGGCGCCGACAGCTCCGTCACGTAGGACATCAGCTTCTGGCCCATCGCGTCCTTGGCGCCCCAGCGCTTGAGCGAGGCCACGCAGTCGGCGGCCGTCACCGGCGCCCCGTCGTGCCAGGCCAGTCCGTCACGCAGGGTGAACGTCCAGGTGAGCTTGTCGGCCGACGTGTCCCACTTCTCCACCATCTGCGGCTTGACCTGCAGCTTGTCGTCGAGCGCAAACAGCGTGTCGTAGATGAGATAGCCGTGGTGCTGGGTGATCAGCGCCGTTGTCCAGACCGGATCGATGATTTTGAGGTCCGAATGAAGCGCGAGCTTGAGCGCAGGCTGTTGTGCGAAGGCGGGGGCGGCAAATGGAACCACCGCAGCCGCGGCAAGCGCGCAGATGAAACGACGACCGATAGTCAGCATGAAAACTCCTCAACTCCTGCCCGTCCCCGGCGGACGCGAGAATAGGGCCCTCGCCGCGTTCGCGCGAGCCGCCAGACGGTCGATTTCCTCGAAAGAAAGATCAGTCGCCCTGCGCGATGTCGAGAAGGGCCTGCCAGTCGACGAACTTCACCCGTGGCCGTCCCTGCGCGGCGCCGGCCGCGACCTCGGCCTTGTCGATGCGGCGCCAGCCCTCGGCGTCGACACAGAGCGGCATTATGTCGGGGCCGCTCTTGGGGTCGCGGTCCTCGAGGAAGTCGATGACTTCCTTGGCAACGGCATGGCTGTCGGCACGATTGGTCGGGATGGTGCCGCTGGGACCGCGGCGCGCCCAGCCGACCGGAAAGACGCCCTCGGCCTGCGGGAAGGGCTCGCCGGTGTAGCCGATGCAGGTGACGACCAGGTCGGCGGCAAGGGCTCCCGTGGAGAGTTCGAGCGTGCCGGGGCCGATCGCCGTCGGCGCCGCGTGGAAGCGGAAATGCACGGTCACCGGCTTCTCGCCCGGCGTCTGCGCGGCGAAGCGCTTCAGGGTCTCGATGTTCTTGGCCTTGCGCAGCTTCTCCGGCGTCGGGTCGGTGGCCGGCGCCTCTGCCTCCAGCACGCTCGCATCGGCGACCGCGACGGCGCGCGCCAGCCGGCCCATCTCGGCCAGCTCGTTGTTGGTGAAGGAGGCTTGTTCCGCGCCACGCCGGCCGATGACATGGATGTCGGAGAGGGGCGCCGCGGCGATCGCAGCCCCCGCCTCGGGCAGGATGTCGGACTTGGCCATCTCCTCAGGCGCCTTGGCCAGCAGCCGCGCGACGTCGAGCGCGACGTTACCGTTGCCGATCACCGCCACGGATTTCACGGCCGAGAGGTCGGGACCGGTCCGGAAGTCGGGATGGCCGTTCAGCCAGGCGACGAAGCGCCACGAGCCCCAGACATGCGGCAGATCCTCGCCGGGAATGCCAAGCCTGCGGTCGACCACCATGCCGGTGGCGACGACGACGGCGTCGTAGGACTGGATGACCTCGTCCCAGGACAGGTCTCGCCCGATCTCGATACTGCCGGCGAAGCGTAGGTCGGGCTGGGCGAGCAGCCGGTCGAACTGGCGGACCACGGCCTTGGTCCCCTGGTGATCGGGGGCGACACCCGCCCGCACCAGGCCGAACGGCGTCGGCAGGCGGTCGATGATGTCGATGCGAAGGTCGGGACGGCCGCGCAGCAGCCCGTCCGCGGCATAGAAGCCGGAAGGTCCGGCGCCGACGATGGCAACCCTGTGAGTCATGACGGCCCGCTTAGCATATGATGGGTGCATGGCTAAATACGCAAAACTCCGACAGCTCGGGCACGAAACGCCCCTCCCCGCCTCTCCCGCCGAGGCCCTCCTCGAGACGGTGCCCAACCCGCACCCGGGCACGCTCTATCTCGCCCGCTTCACGCAGCCGGAATTCACCTCGCTCTGCCCGGTGACCGGCCAGCCCGATTTCGCGCATCTCGTGATCGACTACGTGCCGCGCGCCAGGCTGGTCGAGAGCAAGTCGCTGAAGCTCTATCTCAACAGCTTCCGCAACGAGGCCGCCTTCCACGAGGACTGCACCGTGGGCATCGGCAAGCGGCTGGTGAAGGAGCTGGCGCCGCGCTGGCTGCGCATCGCGGGCTACTGGTATCCGCGCGGCGGCATGCCGATCGACGTGTTCTGGCAGACCGCCGCGCCGCCCAAGGGCCTGTGGCTTCCCGACACCGGCGTGGCGTCCTATCGCGGCCGGGGTTGATGGCCGGGCTGCCGCCCCGTCCGAAGCGGCCGCCGAAGCCGGCAACGCCGCGCGAGCTGCGCGACGCGATTGCCGCCAAGGCGCTGGAGCTTGGCTTCGACGCCGTGGCCTTCGCGCCCGCCCAGCTTTCGCCCGAGGCCCGCAAGCTGCGCATGGAGCGGATGGAAGCGTTCGTGGCGCGCGGCTTCCAGGGCGACATGGGATGGCTGGTCGACCGCGCCGAGCAGCGCATCGATCCTTCGACCCTGTGGCCCGAGGCGCGCACAGTCGTGT